>NZ_JBBMFR010000006.1:0-149306 GCF_040095915.1 Bifidobacterium hominis
AACCCGGAAGCTAAGGCCTGGCTGCGGCGATGGTACTGCACTCGAGAGGGTGTGGGAGAGTAGCGCGCCGCCGCATTGAATTTAGGAATATGAGGATCCCCGGTGGAGCTTGGCTCCCGGGGATCTTTTCGTATCCGTGGGGTTACGGGCCTTCCCGGCGGGAGGATTCCTCCACCGGGTGGACGGAACGGGACGCGGGGAGGCTAGCTGGCGGGCGTTTTCCACCACCCGCTGGAAGAATCCGGACTACTGCTTATCCAACCAAGCATGCAATTTCAGATGATTGAGTGCGGTGTTGGGGTCATATGTGTCATCTAAACGTCCCTGATACATCGCTATCAATTCGTCGCGGCGTCCTAGTGCTTCCAAAGCGGCCTCTCGAATCGTCTCCCACTCGTAGGGCACTACCTCTTCGGGGAACATCATCGTGACCTGATTAGGTTTGTCTCGCAATACCAGATCGACAAAATTGAGCAGATCCTGCCAACGCTCGGCAGCAATCAGACGTGCCGCATACGCATCGGCGAGCGGTTCGGAAGTATGGTTGTCACGCAGGAAACGATCAGCCTCATCAACATCACCACTAATTCGCAGCAAGTCATGCCGCAAAAACTGCACGGCATGATCGAACTGATTCTGCGCGGCCTGCGCAATCTCCTTTTCCGAAAGCAAAGCAGGATCAAGCATCGCAAGATTATTCAAATCTTCGGCAGACAAAGCATCCGCATCTTCAAACAAACTCGAATCGTTTTTCATTTGCGCAACAGACTGCGAATCAGTTTGCATGTCGCGGCTGTCAGAATCATCGGCCGAGTTTGACAACGTCAAAGCAGACGAGGCGAAATCACTCATCGTGGCAATGCCCTTATTCAACGCGTCGTAAGCGAACATGCGCGTATCATCCCACTGAGCGAACGATAATCCGCACGAGAGTAGTTCAACCATTTGCATGGCGTTGAGTCGAAAATCCTCATTGCAAGCCACTTGCGTGATGATATTCAGCGCCTGCTCGCCGGTCATGGGATCTGCATTGCATGCCACCGCATCCATGTACACGCGCACGGTCTGAATCAGATCCTTCAAATAGTCGAAACCCTCATTATCACGGTCGGCCACATTGCCAACGAAACGAGCCGTCATTTCCACGGCCTTGGCGAGATTGCCGACAGCATCCAGCCAGCGTGTGCTTACGATGGCATTGCCGACCACCGCGTCCACGCCGGAAAGCGCCTGCGAATCAAGATGGAACGTTGGCATGTCAATTCTTGGAATTTCCACACCGGTATCGGTGCGTTCGGCTGTGGGCACCATGGCGGCGATGGAATCGAAATACCACTGCATGGGCATACTGATTACCATGTCCGCGTCGGAAAGCTGTGCTACGGGCACATTATTGCGGTTTTCGGCGTCTTCCTGACTAGCTTCACGGATCATATGGTTCCATAGGAACGTGGGACCGTCGAATTCGCCGGAATGCAGCCAGCCATTGTTGATGTACTCGGTGAGATCTTCGACTTCCTGCAGACGATTGATCCTACCGTGTTCGTTGCTCATTGCATGCCTTTCCTCAAAACGTGGATTGCATGTGCCGTGTTGGCGATGACGCTTCGCGGAACAAGACATATCCTTATTCAGCCTATATCATGCTGCCGTTGTTGCGAATGCTCTTTTTGCACGTGTCGAAGTGATACAGCTTAGAACGCGGCATTGCCGGTGAGGTGACGGTAGAGTTCGGGATCAACCGGTTTTATGAGTTTCAGTGTGGAGATCACAATTTTCGATTGGGTGCCATCATCCGCAATATTCACTGATTCGTGCGCATCGTTGACGGCCACTGCGGAACCGACATAATAGTAGGATTTCTCCTTTTCCTCGGCCTTACGTCGAATAAAAATGGGAACAAAATGACGATTCTTCCATTCCGACGTATGCTCGGTTCCATCAAGCAGCCATTTGAATTCCGGAGATTGCAAAGAACGATTGTTTTTGCTGAACCATTCAATTTCTCCAGGATTCAAGAAACGATCGCCATACTGGCTTGCCTCATATTTAATGAAGATCGGCAAAGAATTCGTGTCGGTGTCAAGCTTATATCCGCCCACATTCTGCGGAATCTGCTCATCCTTCCACGCGCACAATCGCATGACATCGGCAAGACTATATTTCTCGCCATATATGAACCCATGATCCGGCATGATGCGACGCTTGCGAGCTTCCCTTGACAGTGCAAGCGCATTGAACAAGCTGGCTTCGATGGTATCTGTAAAGAACGTTCGGAATGTTGCGTGATGCAGCATTGACTCGCATTCCTGGGTCAATGCATACGATTCATTGTCGCACATACAAACCAAAGAAGTATTGCCGAAACGAGTGCGATTCGCACTTGTGAAATACGAATAATTCAACGTGGAAAAAGCAGAACCGCACTGCTGAATATTATTATCGACATACGGAAACAGCGTAGACAATAATGTTTGCAAATCAAACAAACTCAAGCTGTGCTGTGTGGAAAAACGTTCAAACAGTGACGCATCATCGTCGGAGCAATCCGGATTGATGCGACGCCAATCCAAATCGCACAACACCGCAAGAATCAGCGACTCATGCGGGCGCAAACCACGCAACTGAGTCGCAGTCAACATTTTCAGCACACCAGACTGCGCGTTTGACACCGGTTCAAGCTGCTCCACATACGAAGCCGACGCATGCTTGCCGCGCGACAGACTCTTCTCACGAGAGACCACGAACGACAGATAATCGTTATTCTTCGAAGCCAACGTGAACACTAAAGACGCATCGCGATGCGCGAAATCCATCAGCATCGGAATACGACCCAACTCATAGCGCATCTGCTGATACTGCTTGCTCAGCAGCTTCATATCCGACAAATCAGCGGTATCGAGTGAAGCGAGCACGCGCTCGCGGGCGATTTTATCGAAACTGATCGAAGAAATGCCGATGGACTCGCGTTGAAGATTCTTACGGGCCACATCACGATCGCCAGTATTGCCATACAATGCGATCGGAATCAAATAATTATTGGCGTAATTGCCAATAAAATCAATCACTACAACCGAATCTTTACCGCTTGCCTTACGTAAACCTCGGCCGAGCTGCTGTGTGAAAATAATGCTCGACTGCGTTTGACGAAGCATAACAATTTGGTTGATATGAGGAATGTCCACACCTTCATTGAATAAATCAACGGTGAAGATATAGTCAAGTTCGCCATTTTCCAGCTGTTTGACAGCTTCGTCACGTTCAGCTTGCGAGTTTTCGCCGGTAATGGCTTTCGTGCGATACGGTCGTTCCGCCTGCTGATTCACCTGCTCGTTGAACATGGCGGACAGACGTTTCGCCTCATCACGGCGAGAACAGAACACCAAACCGCGCACATCGGTTCCGGCTTCGCTGTAAATCTGGATTTTGTCGATGATATAGCGCACGCGATTAGGGTCGGTGAGCTGTTCGAGCCAACGGGAAAACTCAGTGCGATCCTTGTCTGTCATGGAATTAGCGGAAACCTGCTGCCCCATAAACTTGCCGTCCGGCGCTTCCTTGATATATTCGCCAACCCCGTAATAGTGGAACGGGCAGAGCATATCCTCTTCAAGCGCCTTCTGCAAGCGAATCTCATACGCAACGTTATTGCCAAATAATTCAAAAATATTCGCACCGTCAGTACGTTCCGGCGTTGCCGTCATACCAAGCATGAAATCAGGAGTGAAATAATCAATAATTCTCTTATATGAATCCGCGGCGGTATGGTGAACTTCGTCGATCAAAATATAATCGAAATCGTTTTTGCTGAATTGTGCAAGAATTTCCGGACGAGACATGGTTTGCACAGTGGCAAACACATATTTACGATCATGCTCTTTACTTGTTCCGGAAAATAATCCAAGCTCAGCATCGGTGCAACGAAGCACTTTCTGATATGATTCCCGCGCTTTTTTGAGAATTTGTTCCTGCTGGGCGATGTACAGCATGCGATTCGGCTTATATTGGCGCACGTCGAATGCGGACAGATACGTTTTGCCGGTGCCCGTTGCCGAAATAATAATCGCACGGCTTTCGCCCTGTTTGCGCAGTTGCACAAGATTCATCAACGCTTCGACCTGCATGGCATTCGGGGTGATGGCTGCGTCGGAATCGTTGTTCTGCCTGCGATTCGGCTGACGAGGCGGTGCGTATTTCTTGAAATCTTCCTCGTATAATGCAAGCCAAGCGTCGGTGAGCGGCTTGGATTCGCTGATTTGCAAATCGATTTCCGCTGCGAGCTGCTCCGCGAGACCGCTATTGTCTGCGGTGGCGACTTTCAAGTTCCACTCGCGATTGGAATTCAACGCGTTAATGGTGAGATTCGAGCTGCCGATATACGTGGCATACAGCGGCTCATTGCCTGCGGAATGGCGGAATACATAGCCTTTCGGATGGTAAGGATAATCCGCCGTTGCACTACTTGCTTGTATGTCTGTTCCTTCTATGGTTTCTGAGGCTTCCGTGATTGCTTCCTGCTGTCCCGGCTGCCAGATCTGCACTTGAATGCCGGTATCCTGCTGTAATTTCAGCAGTTCTTTGAATGCTTTCGGAGAATTAAAATAGTTGAATGTCGATGTAATAATGCGACCTGACTCATGATTGTTGTTATCTGCAAAATCAAGAAAATGCTGTTTTAATGTCTGTACCGCACCCTGGCTGACGAACGCGACCGACATGTCAAAATCCTGACTGCGTTCCAGCTCCTCCTTGAGAGCCTTTTCCATGGTTCGTCCATCATGATTGACGATCAACGTCGGCTCATATTCGGAATTCGCGTTCTCTTTTTTCTCAACAAAACCCGATATGACGGCTTCGACCAGAGAGGAATCGGCCATGTAAATCACTTCCTTGTTTTCATGCAAGTCACGTGTTTTTCGTATCGCAATGCGTTGTGAAATTCGGTGCTTTCACGAGATGGTCGGTTTGGTTGAAGAAAAATCGGGTTTTCTCAAGTCCATGATGGAAATGCGTTGAACGGCATCGCGGTCGGCGGGAGCCCAATCCAGAGTCGGCATATCTTGGGGATTCAGCCAGCGGATTTCCTGATGCTCGGTCAGTCGGGGAGCGCCGTTAAGTAAGTGGCAGATGAACGTTGTGAGTACAACAGTGCCGAAGTCGTAATCATATGAAGCGGTGCACACCTCGCTGCCGATTTCGACTTCGCACAGCAATTCCTCTTCGATTTCGCGGTGCAACGCCTGACGTGCGCTTTCGTGAAGTTCGATTTTGCCGCCGGGAAATTCCCAATATCCAGCCAGCGTCTTGCCTTCGCCACGGCGTGCGCACAATACCATGCCATCTTTGATGATGGCCGCACCTACAACATTGATGATCTTACGTGGCATTGGGTTACCTCCCTTGTCAAAAATCAGATCCAGGATACAACGGGGGGCGATCGCGCCAGGCCCAAAAGATTGAAACAACATAAAAGGTGGCGAAGTTTCTTGGTGTTGTGAATTTTTCGGTAACAAATAAAGTGGTACAATATCTTGTACAATCATAGGAGGTTATGGGTAATGGTTACAGCAATCGCATACAGTAATTTTCGCAAGGAACTTAAGTCCTACATGAGGAAGGCAAACGAGGATGCCGACGCGATCCTCGTTACGAATTCAGACCCGAAAGACAATATCGTCGTAATGAGTGCTAGTGACTACGACTCCCTTATGGAGACGCTGCATATCTATGAGAATCCTTACCTTATGGACAAGGTACAAAGGGGATTGGCTCAAGTTAAGTCAAGGCAGACTATTCGTCATGACCTGATCGAGCAAGAGGGGGAATAGTGATTCTCTCGTGGACGGAAGACGCATGGGATGACTATCTGTACTGGCAGAGGCAGGATCCCAAAACTTTCAAGCGAATCAACTTGCTGATAAAAGATGCCATGCGATCGCCTGCTGAGGGCATCGGCAAACCCGAACCTCTTAAATGGGCTCTTCAAGGAGCATGGTCACGTAGAATCGACTCGGCGAACAGGCTCGTCTACACAATCGACGATGATGGCATCACCATTCTCTCCGCCAAAAGCCACTACAGTAAAGAATGGTCATGATCCGACCTCACAAAATGGGTGAATCGTGAGGTCGGGAGGTTCATCACGCAAAGCGGGGCTCAAGAAATCAGTAGAGCTCCTTCCAGACGGGCATGAATGCATGCTCGTGCCGATAGGAGAGCACTGCTTTGTGATATTCGCGGAATCCTTCCGGAAGAACCAGGATCCCAAGAGCCTGGTCCGGGTGGAATCCACGAAATCACAACAAGCTTCCAAGCTGAACCGGTCCATGAAGTGGAGTGAGGCTGCGATGCAATCGCTGTCCTGTCCGGAGGGGATGTACTTCAGTCCGTATATTTGCGATCCCAAGAACTCCGATATGGGGGCCGTGGCGTAAGAGGGTGCGGAGCTTTAGAGCTTTCCCGTCGGGCCAGGGAATTTCAGGATCCAGTCAGCGTCCCTCCAGCGGACTACGGCCTTTCGACCGGTGTTGCCGGAATAGAACCTTCAGGACTCGGGCAGATCCTCGAAATCGGCAAACCTGATCATTACCTTTCCTTAACCTCAACCAATGAAGCAACGTGCGTTACGCGCACAGTATAGGGCATGCAGACATTGGCGAAGAGCTGGAGATGATCTTTGGAAGCAAAAACTTTCACATCACGTATGTCACGCTTATTTTGCTTGTTGGGTGTAGCGGCAGTTCGGGAAGCCGGTGCATCCGTAGAATGAGCGGTTCGGATCGTTGCGATTGTGCCGCAAACTTAGGGCTTCGCCGCAATTCGGGCATTGTGGAGGAAGTTTGACTCCTCGGAAAATGTTCGGGCAGATCTTGCTATGCAATTCATACATGAATCGCGACGGGCGGGTCTGATCCACGATGAAGAACAGTTTCTTCTTGCATCGGGTCATCGCCACGTAAAACAGTCGCCGTTCCTCCGCATGTGGGCATCTCTCCACTTCCGGCAGTAGCAGACCAAGCAGCGGCTCTTCGGGAATCGTGCTTGGAAAACCTTTCAATCCACCGGAACAGCACAGCAGAAATACGAAATCGCGTTGCAATCCTTTGGAAGCATGAGCGGTCATGAAACGAATATCCATATCCGGTTTTTCAAGAAAACGAATATTCCCAATGCTCTGGTCAATGGAGAACAGACCGTCTTTATCGCAACGAATCATGAGATTGATGTCACTGCGATACCGGCCAAGCAGCAATACGGACGCGGTTTTCGGTAGTTTACGCAACTGTTCGACAATCACATTGAATCGTTCTTCCGCAGTATGCCCGCCAAGTGCTTTCAGCGAATAATCCTTCTTATCGCTGGGATTATGCAAGTGTTTGACATACAGATTGGTGTCGCGCATCACGAATGTTCCGCTTGCGTCGATGAGACTCTGTCGGAAGCGCCGTGTGGTGGTGATTTGGAACATGCGGGTCGGACCCCAGTCGCGCCAAATTCGGTCGAAATCGAGAATGAGATGAATGTCGCTGCCTGCGAAACGATAAATCGACTGCCAATCGTCGCCAACGCAGAACAATGAGAAATCATGTTGCAAGCGAAGCGCGCGGATTAGCTCATAACGCGGTCGTGACATGTCCTGATATTCGTCAATCAGCACATATTTATATGGATGACGGTACGAGCCATTATTGACGCAACTGATGGCATCAACGATCATTCCCGGAAAATCAATACCATTATTGGTTGCGAAATTCTGCACATAGGCGTGATAAAGCGGTTCTATGAGCTGCAGCATCTCACGATTGCGACCGATGTTTTTACCGCCATAACGTTCGTTAAGGGTTTGCATTCCGGCAATGTCAATATTGTTTGATCGCATGTGCTGAATAATAGTTTGTGTGGTATCGATAAGATTCTGACGATATTGATTGAATGCATAATCGTCTGTTGGAAGCTGGAAATTCTCAAGTCGTGCAGCTGTGGAATATTTATCAAGCAACTGTTGCGACATAAGTTTAAATGCCAGAAGACGATAGGAAACATTGTGTTCAAGCAGGTATTCAAATGCGTTACGCACCACATTGTTTGACGTGTGCCCGTCAATAATTGGACGATTGGCAATGGTGGAGGAACGGCAGATTTCCAGTCCGAGACTATGGAATGTGCATGCGCGAATGACTTTGCCGGTGCTTTGCGTGATGCGGCTCGACATTTCGTCGGCGGAAGCTTTGGTGAACGATAGCACCAGAATCTCTTCGGGAGTGGCGGTTCCTGTGTTCAGCAGCCATGCGATATAGCCGACGATGGTAGTGGTTTTGCCGGTTCCCGCACCTGCGAGCACTAGCGTATTGTGACCAGCTCCGGCGATGGCGCTGATCTGCTCGTCGCTTAACTCATGCTTTTCGATTTTGCCGATGATATTTCGCGCCCGTTCGATCTGCTCGGCAGGGAGCATTGGTTGCGGCATAAGCTTCTGAGCCGGTTGTGAATTGGCATGAGATTGCGCTCGCGAACGATTCGTTGTGACAGAAGTATTGCGAGCTGTGGTTTGTGTTTGCGCGCGGTATGACGATCGCGCCAACTGTGATGATTGGGATGGTTGCGTAAGCTGTTGCGTTTGACGTGATTGTACAGTGGACTTGCGTTGCGTCGTCTGCTGTTGCGTGGGATTGGGAACGTTTTGCCGCGCAAGCTTGGGCCCGGGCTGAGTCGCCGTTTTGGAGACGGGCGGTTCTCCAATAAGCGCGTTCATGAACTTGCTCAGCAATCCCATAATGTTCCTCCTCAACCAGTGCAAGGAGAAATTATATGTGCTGCCAATGAATGCTTCAGCGTCGGCTGTGTGAACGGAATCGCAATTCGCCGACGCTGAAACTAATATTGGAGCTTAACGTTCGAAGGGATAGGTGAGGTTCCAGTCGCGGCGCAGGGAGTCCATGAGTTCCATGATGCGCAGGGTGTCTGCGTGGGGCATTTCCTCGCATTCGGTGCGACCGTCGATTACGGCCTGTGCGGCGGCCGCCACCTCGTATTCGTAGCCGGTGAGCTGGGCGGGAACATCGTAATGTGCAACAACCGTATGATTGCCGTCATACACGTCAATCGCCTCAACATTATTAATGTTCTGGCACACCATATAACCATCGGTTCCCCACACGGATCCCGTGCGGTCGCTATGGCACAGAATCGAACTTTGCGCGGTCGCCATCACACCGTTCTCGTAATAGAACGTCATGGAATTATGCGCATCCACGCCGGTTTCGTACGCTCGCATCGACGATTCAATGCGAGCGATCGGCGCATTATGCATGATCATGTCGATGAAATTGATCGGATATACGCCAACATCCAACAATGCGCCACCGGCAAGCGCGGGATCAGTGATTCGCGCCTTCGCGGTGGTGGGGTAACACAGGTTCGCATCGATCGCCTGTATTTCACCAATCGCACCGGAGGCGAGAATCTTATCGATAATGGCGCGGGACGGCATGTATCGCGTCCAAATCGCTTCCGCGCATAGCATGCCGGTTTCTTTTGCAACGGCTAACATCTCACGGGTCTGTGCCGCATTCGCGCCGAATGCTTTCTCCACCAGCACACCCTTGCCGGCTTTCATGCACAATATCGCCTGTTCCGCATGCAGATTGTGCGGCGTAGCGATGTACACCAAGTCCACGTTCGGATCGGCCACAAGTTCCTCATATGAACCGTATGAAACTGGAAAACCGTATTTCGCGGCGAAATCGGCCGCACGCACCGCATTTCGTGCGGCGACAGCATACGGTTCCACCAAATCCGCATAACGAACGTCTTCGGCCATTTTCACCAGCGTGTCAGCCATATGTTGCGCGATCCGGCCTGCGCCGAGAATCGCGACATGAATACGAGCCATATCAACTCCCATCTTTCGTAAGCTGCCTGAATAGTGTTGATTCATTTATATTGCTGCGTTGCAAGTTCCAGCGTACGCCATGCGTGATCGCAACGCGCGTTGATCCGTATCGCACTTGCATTGCGTTTTGTCCGGATGCTTTTCTGATTTGCCGTATTTTGCCGGATCTTGCCATAATGGTGTGCTGTGGTAGCGCAGGAACACGTTAAGAAGACCGGAAAACCTCGGAAATCCGCAAAAAAAGAGAAATACGAGCGTGGCACGAGAAGCTATATCATGTCGCATATCCGAGGCAAAGACACCTCCATCGAAATGATAGTACGCAGTTTTCTTTTTTCGAAAGGCCTGCGATTCCGCAAAAACGACAAGCGGTATCCGGGGCATCCCGACGTGGTGTTGCCGAAATACCGTACGATGGTGTTCATTAACGGCTGTTTCTGGCATATGCATGAAAACTGCCCGAAAGCCACACGCGTACCGAAATCGAATGTGGAATTCTGGAGTGCGAAACTGCTGCGCAACCACGAACGAGATGTCAGACAGCATGCCGAACTTGAAGCGATGGGCTGGAAAGTGATCGTGGTGTGGGAATGCGAGCTCGCCAAAAAAGTGCGTGAGGAACGGTTGGAGAGACTGTACTGCGACATCGTCGAAGCGTGATTCTTGCCGCTGGCGCATGATGCTCGTGGTTCCAGCTTTACACATGACATGTGATTTTCTGTTTTCGAAACGATACGCAACGGCGGTGGGACGGTACTTGCGATTTGTCGCGTCTGAAGAATACAAACGAACTATGGGAAATGCTGAGAACAGCGCGCTGCCGCAGATGTCGCACCGCGCCCAGATTGCTAATCCGTTCCGTGCCATGGTGTTTGGCGCGATGGCCGACGAGATGATCGCCGCAGGCGCCGATGTGGTCAAGTTGAGCTTGGGGGAGCCGGATTTCGGCGCTCCACCTGCAGTGCGTGATGCGATGCGCGAACAGTATGATGGCCGTCCATTGCCCTATACCGCTGCAATGGGCTTGCCGGAATTACGTCAGGCGATTTCCGATTTCTACAAGGAACGCCACCATGTGAGCGTCGATCCGAAACGTATTGCAATCACGGCCGGAGGTTCCACGGCACTGCTGCTTGCCGCCGCATTGACGGTGAACGAGGGTGACGAAGTGCTGATCGCCGACCCGTCGTACCCATGCAATCGCGAACTGGTCCGCGCATTCGGAGGCAAAGTCGTGGACGTGCCAACGAACGCGGACACCCGATTCCATCTCACACCGGAACTATGCCGCGAATACTGGTCGGATCGCACCAAAGCGGTGATGATCACCTCGCCGTCGAACCCGACCGGTACCACCATCGCCTTCGACACCCTGAAATCCGTGTGCGATCTGGCGAAAGAACGCGGCGCATGGCGCATCGTCGACGAAACCTACCTTGACCTAGCCGACCGCGAACCGGACGGCTCCGACGTGAAATCCGTGCTCGCCTGCGATCCGGACGCCATCGTATGCTCCAGCTTCTCCAAGTTCTTCGGCATGACCGGCTGGCGCCTCGGTTGGATGGTCGTGCCTGAATACGCGCTCGAAGCCATGGACGACCTCGCCACCAACTTCTTCCTATGCGCGCATACTCCCACCCAGCATGCGGCGCTCGCGTGCTTCACTCCGGAAACGTTGGCCGTGTGCGAGGAACGTCGTCAGGAGTTGCTGGATCGTCGTCGCATTGTGGTCGACGGATTGGCTGAGATCGGTCTGCCGCTGGAGGTTGAGCCGAATGGCGCGTTCTATGCGTATTTCAATATTTCCAGCACTGGTCTTGACGCGTGGACGTTCTGTGAGCGTGCGTTGAAGGAAGCGCATGTTGCGTTGACGCCTGGTCGTGATTTCGGCGAGGCGACCGCGGACACGCATGTGCGACTGTCGTATGCGGCCTCGCGCGAGGCATTGCGTGAAGGTTTGAAGCGGCTTGGCGATTTTGTTAGCAAGCTTCGTGGCTGATTCCTGCATGACTTGTTGAGACTGTTGTTTTGCGGTGAAGACGGTTCCGTGCGATGGAAACATCGTGTGGAACCGTTTTTTGTATATGTTTTTTCTGTTGATTGCAATCGTTGTTTCCGCCCTATAAGAGGGGTAAGCACCCCTTTCTTCCTGACTTGAGATAAGAAAAATGCAAAGGTTGTCAATGGTATGTCGCGCAACATGTTAAACGCTTCAGTAACTATGCTGTTGAATCATGGTCGGTTTGCATTCGCATGCCATGCGACTCGGCGTGCTTGATATTGGTTCGAATAACTGTACACATGCTCATCGTCGGCGTGGCTCCCGGAACTCGTTCTGAACCTGAGATAAGCGCCAAAAGCATGGTGTGATGGTGTGGCCAAACGTGTTGCGACACGCCGTGATTTGGTGATTGAGGCATGTGTGCGTATTATTTCATCTTGCGGTGATCAGAGCCTAGGTGAGACGCCCGGTCCCATTCCGAACCCGGAAGCTAAGGCCTAGCACGGCGATGGTACTGCACTCGAGAGGGTGTGGGAGAGTAGCAAGTCGCCGCACTTAAACTTTTTTGAATCCCGAGTTGAGCGTCGCTCCTCGGGATTTTTCATTATGCGATTCGCACAAGTCCAATTATGTGCGAAGGCGAATCCGGCGATCACTGATGGCGGCGCTCAGGCAGCGAAAACCACCAACAGAACAATGCCGTTTCAACAAAAATGATGGGTAGCGGTATGAGCCACCACCAGCCTGTGGTGCCGAATTCGTTCGCGGGCGCAACAATCCAAGGATGCGAGCCCAGCCACCCCAAGAATACGGCTATGGTTGATCCCAACGACATGGTTATTCCTAAAGGTCTGAACAAACGCATGAGCTGGAATCGTGATGCACCGAATTCTTGAAGCATCCAGCGTAATGTTGACTGCGTTTGACGTGTTGATATGGCCAATGCGGCGAATGTCAGGCCGCTGATAATTGTGGCCAAAGCTGGTATGGCAATGGCGCGTGCCATGTAGGAGCGGTAAGAGGTGGTGTCGTGTTCGGTAATGAATGCATACCCACAACGGTTAATGATGTCGGATCGAATCGAATCGCGAACGCCGGAAGCGATTGACGGGAAATCAGTAATAACGAGAGTATGCCGGTTGCTCGGTGCAAGTCCAAGCGTCTTTGCCTGCGGTGAGTCGATTCCAAGAACCACGCCGGGCATGGTGTAATCATTGAGCAGCGAGTCGGTGCCCTCGGTGGGAACTTGTGCTGCCTGAGTTATTTTTTGGGTTGCGGGATCGATGAGAATGATGCCAGTGTTGCCGCCTTCGGCAATATGAACGTCGTTGGTTTTACCGGCTAAAGATGAGTTGCTATCAACAAGCATGACAGTGGTTTCATTATCGGAATCTGAGTAGCAATCCGCATCGTCGGAACCATGTTGAATGACGCAATCGTAAGCATGGGAAGTCGCGGCACGGACCAGATGCCGGGATTCATCCGGTGCCGTAAGCACGATGGCTTTGTCTAGAGTTTCGGGATATTTGCCGACAAGATAGTTCAAGTCATCCTGAGTCAAATAATCGGCGATGAACAGCCCATTATCCGGATTGCCTGTCGCTATCATCATTTGCCCGCTGAACAATGAGCTGGCACCTAACAATAAGAGTGCCAATGCGCATACTGGGGCAGACAAACTTCGTGTACGTTCTATCGCATTGCATTGTGCTGGCGTGCGGAAAAGCCAAGGCAGTGAAAGGAGCAGCGGTCCCAGAGCACAAGCCCCCATGACCGAGCCCACTGATCCGCCAAACGGCCATGCGGCTGCATGATAACGTTCTATCGCCACACAAGAAAACATCAGAACGGCCGAGGAAAGAATGATGTACCATAATGCGTTTCTGGTTGTGATGTCATGCTTAAAGGACATGCGGAAGAACAAAACCAACCATGTCAAGCATAGCGAGCACAGCAAAATCGCTGCGACAAAAAAGATGGACAGCAGGGAAGTTGCTGATGGTTGCCATTCCCAATATTGGGCGAATATGTTGCCTATGGTCCTGTAACTAAGACCGAATACCGCATATCCGGCCGCGATGCCAATTGCGGCTCCGGGTATTGTGCAAATAAGCAATCCTCGAAACACTGTCCATCTGCTGGTGGTGAGGGGAAATCCGCAAGCTACCAGAGCTTCTACCACAGCATCTCCGGAACACTGACCTGCTCGGAAGAATGCCGTCATTACTGCGATATGTACGCACAGCAAGCAAAGGAACAGAACTATTCCGTACCATTGGCATCCTGGTAGATCGCGAGTACGAACCGTTTCTTCGGCATTTCGTATTGTCGATTTGATGTATCCGATATTGACATTTTTGGTTACGCTCTCTTTTGCGACTTCTCCCTGATTTACAGTAGCGTCATCGTCGGTGAGCCACATTTGTATGTTTTGGAGATTGTCTTTGGAAGACACTGCTGTTGCGTACACGGTGTTGGTGTTCGCAGCATCGACGGTGATGCCAATGAGCTTATAGTCGCTTGATAATGCGGAATCGTCACATTGCACGGTGACTATATCTCCCAGCTGGGCGTCAATTTGTTCGGCTGCGGCCCGAGACAGGGAGATTTCGTTTTTTTGCGACGGCTGATGCCCTTCGATGAGCGTGCCATATCGTGAGGGGCCTGTTAGGAAAGTTATGTCTGCGATGGTGTTTCGTGAAGAGCCGCTGGCGGAGGTGAGGCCTACTGATCCTTGTGTGGATTTGACGCCGATGGCCTTACCGTTTTGGACTTGTTGCCTGAGTTCTTCGGCTACATCGTTGCTGCCTCCTGAAATTTGGTACGTGTACCCTCCGGATTGACCTGCTGCGCCTTCTTTGGCGGCCTGTACGTATAGATTCAAGCTGTTCAAGGCCACCACGGGTAGCATCGCCGACAATAATGCCACCACAAAGAGTGAGATGGTGAGCATCGGATGGAATCTCAAATATCCAGAGGTAACGTGCCTCGTGATTCCAGTGCTGTGGTAAGGCATGCCATTCATTGCTCCACCAACTTGTGATCCTGAATGCGAACAATGCGGTCACTGTGCTGCGCGACCGTAGTGTCATGCGTTGCGATTATGACAATGGATCGCTCTTTGTGGGCAATATCTGAAAGCAATGTTGCAATTGCCTGCGTATTTTCCTCATCAAGCGCGCCGGTGGGTTCATCCGCGAGAATCACACGTGGTTTCATGGCGATCGCGCGTGCGATGGCCACACGTTGCTGCTCTCCTCCTGACAATTGGTCAGCCAAATGGTTTGTATAGCCTGCTAAATGCACTTCTTCAAGCAAGTTATCGATTGTGTTGTTTTCAGTGCGGGAAGTTTCCTTAATCTTGGTTTGTCCGAGGTTCTTATGCGTCGCTTCAAACGCCAACATGATGTTTTCTCGCACGTCAAGATATGGAATGAGCCTGTAATCCTGAAATATGCGCATGCATAAAGATCCGAGAAGTTTTTTTCGATCAATGGAATTGACATTTGTGCCATCAATGGTGACGGAGCCAGTGTCTGGTTGTAAAGAACCGTCCATCAAACGCAGCAAAGTGGTCTTTCCTGAGCCGGAAGGTCCCATTATTGCCGTTGTCGAACCTTCTTTGAATAATGCGCTCGCATTGTCTAAAATCAGACGTTTTCCATACGAAAACCCCACGTGGTCAAGTTCCAGCATGGAATAGCCCCCTCTCGGTATACATGAGCATCCATTGCTCTTGCGTAAGGCGTCGTACCCCCATTAGTTACGATTTCTTATGTGCCTAGCGTAATAGTATTTAATGGTTGGGGCAAGATGGTGATTTTTGTGTTTCGATTGTTTTTCGTTAAATTTATGGAGACGATTGCGACTATTTGCCAGCGAATGTGGAAGTTGGGGTACTATGAAGCCGCACTATTGCCGATGGCGTTCGTCATGAACTCGGTTTTGATGGCTGATTTGATGATTGATGTATTGACTGATGGAACGCAATGCTCATGTTGGAGGATGTATGGCACGGTCTGGTACGCCTACGAAACCGCGTACGGCGAAGGCGAAGGCTGTTAAGCCTATTCGCGCGTTGAAGAAAACTAAGTCGCATCGTGCGCGCAATCTTATATGCGGTTTTCTGGCTGGCATTCTGTCGATTGCGGCTTTGTTGGGCACTGTTTCGCACATACTGCCTGCTGAGATTCAGGCGTGGCCGTATGTTCCCATTATCGTTTCGTTGGTGCCTTGGTTTGCGATTCTTGCGGTGATTGCGCTGATTTGCGGCATTGTTTCGAAGCGAACAATGTCGGTATTGCTGGCGATTGCGGCGATCGCGTTGCAAGTATGGTGGCAGTATCCGTTTTTCTACAATGAGACGAAGCTTCCGCGTGCCGCGATTGCAGCGGTTTCGGGAGCGTCCGCCAATACGCAGGATGATTATGCTCGTTTGATGACATGCAATGTGTTTAAGGGTCGTGCCGACGCGCAGGAAATTGTCGATGTGGTGCGTAGCGAGCGTGTGGAAGTGTTGGCGCTACAGGAAACGACCGATGCTTTCGTGGACGAGTTGAACAGGGCTGGTATTGGCGATTTGCTGCCGTATGCGCAGGTTGCGAGTTCAGACGGCATGTATGGCAATGGTTTGTGGTCGGCAAGTCCGCTTGTTGATCCAGCTGATGATGATGTTGATTCGAGCGCGTCGTTCATGCCGGGTGCGACGGTTGCGTTCAATGATGGTCAGACGCAGATTCGTTTTGTTTCAGTGCACACCACGTCTCCGACCGATGGGTATTGGCAGCAGTGGAAGCGTTCGTTGGATGAGCTTGGTCGACTCCGGTACGATACGTCTCGTAGGTACGTGTTCATGGGCGATTTCAATGCGACCGACGATCATACGCCGTTCCGTAATTTCTTGGGAACGCGATTTACGGACGCGGCCAAACAGGCGGCTGGGGGATTGGTGTTCACGTGGCCTGCGAATATCGATTATGTGCCGACGTTCGCGGGCATTGACCATATCGTATTGGATTCCGGCATGTTGGCAGGTCAGGTCAAATCGTTGAAAATCGACGGAAGTGATCACAAGGCGTTGCTGGCAACCGTGCAATTCAACGTGTGAGAAGAGTGCCGGCGCGACTACGTATCGGCTGCGTATCTGCATAAAACAAAGTGCCCCAGATAGGAATCGAACCTACGACACCTTCTTTAGGAGAGAAGTGCTCTATCCACTGAGCTACTGAGGCAACGAATCTTCATTCTACACACATTCCGGACGAGTGTGGTGCCGAAATGAAGAAATCCGAAATTTACGCATGGCTGTACGCCACATAATGCCTTGTAAAACGTGTGGCGCACAGTCATGGAAAACGATATATTGGCGGTATTTTTGAGATGCTCAGGCCAGATTGTCTTGCGTTCCAGCAGTATTGGCCGCAGTGGCTTGTTCCGCCTGTGCTGCGTCAAGCTTGGCGCGCACTTCACCGAGCAAACTTTGGGCGCGCTTGGCGAGGGCTTCTCCAAGCTCCCACTGGCGCATGGACTGGTCAAGGTTGAGTCCGCCGGCTTCAAGCGCCTGCACTGCCTGAATGAGTTGATCTCGAGCCTCTTCATAAGGCATTTGTGCGATGGCTTCGCGTTCCTTGTCGGTCAGGCTGGATGCGGGGGTGGTTTCGTTGGTCATTGCTACTCCTTCGTTACGGTGGTGACTTCGGACACGATCACGCCGTGCTTCAATGTCATGGT
Organism: Bifidobacterium hominis; assembly: GCF_040095915.1. NCBI lineage: Bacteria > Bacillati > Actinomycetota > Actinomycetes > Bifidobacteriales > Bifidobacteriaceae > Bifidobacterium > Bifidobacterium hominis. The sequence continues at coordinate 17,625 of NZ_JBBMFR010000006.1, forward strand.
GAGCTGATCGCCGGTGTTTACGGCATTCGCATCGTCGATTACGTGACCGTCCGCTCCCTGCACCACGGCATAGCCTCGGTTGAGGGTGGATTGCGGGCTGAGCGCGGTCAGTGAGGCGTGCGTTTTTTCGATGGTGAGACTTGCGTCGTCGAGAATGCGTGTCAAGCCGATTCTCATGCGGGTCCTTGCATCGTCGATAAGACGCTGATGCGGTTCCAGCATGGTGAGTGGCTGTGTGAGACTTGGACGGTTCGCATAGCCTTCAATCAGTCTTGTTTCATTGTTGACGGTGGCGTCGATGCGCATGCGCATGCGCTCGATGTTCACATTGATGAGTTGCATCTGCTCACGAACGTCTGGCACGACTTTCTTTGCCGCATCCGTTGGAGTGGATGCTCGCAAGTCGGCGACCAAATCAAGCAATGTCCAATCATCTTCATGGCCGATCGCGGAAATCAGAGGCGTATGAGCGGCTGCCGCGGCACGTACCACGTCTTCGTCGGAAAATCCGATCAGATCCTCAAAAGCACCGCCGCCACGGGCCACAATGATTACATCGACGTCGGGATCGGCGTCCATCTGTGCGATCGCTTTGGTCACATCGGAAGGGCACTGCTCACCCTGCACGTGCACATGCGTTACTTTGAAGTCGACGACAGGCCAACGCAATCTCACGTTGGTGATGACATCGCCTTCCGCGCGGGCCTGCGGAGCGCAAATCAGACCGATGCAATGCGGAAACTCCGGCAGAGGCTGCTTGCGGTCGGCATCGAACAATCCTTCGCCTTTAAGCTTCTTGCGTAATTCGTCGATCATGGCCTTCAGACTGCCACCCGCGCCGGCTGCGATAATGGCGTCGCCACGTAAAGACAGTGACGTGCGTTTCATCCACAGATTCGGTTTGCCATGGATGATGACGCGATCACCCTGTACAAAAGGCGTGGCCGCTGCGGCGAACTGTCCGAAGCCGTTGACCTCCAACGCAATGTCTTGATAATCGTCGCGCAACGTGATGTAGGCGCTGCCTTGGCGTCTGGTGTTGATCTGTGTGATCTGCCCGGCTACCCAAACCGATGGCCACCGTTCAACGGCCATATGGAATTTCTCGCTGAGCAGACTTACCGGCCAGGGGTTGTCAGCAGTGGTTTCGCCGGCCAGTCGCGGCAGCGGTTTGCTGTTCGGCTGCGCCGCCGGGGGTGTGTAATCCTGGTTCCAAGTCATGGTTCAAGATTCCATCATCTTGCGGACAAATGAAACACATGTTCGAATCGCGTGAGGGTACCCCGCCTTGTATAGTCCCTCTTCGGCGGGTGCGTCAAATCGACACTCGGGCGACACTCCGAGGTGAAATCGTTACCTTTGTCACACAAGTTAAGGAATGGCGGAATCAAGCCAAAAATGGAATATATAGTTTTACTGCCGGCGCGCCTCTACTACATTTAGTGCTGGCTATGGCGTAGAGTCTATGGACGTAGAAAACGTATGGCATGCGAAACAAAGCATGAAAACCTGGTCGGATGGGATTCGACCCGGAAAGGATGATGAATGGAAACGCAGGCTCTGAATGCCGTCTCCGCAACCGTTAAAACGGGAACCGGTAAGGTGCTCGTCGAGAAGCGCGACGGTCGTGTGGTCGACTTCGATCCGATCAACATCATCAGCGCGGTGAAGTCAGCCTTCGCCGACCTTGATAAGAAGATCGGGCCGCAGGAGGAACAGCTGATCCGTGATATCGCCAATCAGGTCGAAGCTGAAATCAAGGATCGTTACAACGGTCCCGCCAAGATCGAAGACATCCAGAATCTCGTTGAACACGGCCTGATCGAAGACCACCTGTACGATGTGGCGCGCACGTACACCAACTACCGTCTGAACAAAGACATCGAACGTGCCAAGGCCACCGACATCAACGAAGCCGTCAAGCGTCTGGTGAACCGTGACGAGGCTCTGGTGCGTGAGAACGCCAACAAGGATTCCAACGTCTACTCCACCCAGCGCGATCTGCTGGCGGGTGCGGTGTCCAAGGCGTCCGCCTTCTCCATGCTGCCGGACGCGGTTTCCAACGCCCATATGAAGGGTGACATCCACTTCCACGACGCCGACTACTCGCCGTTCACCGCACAATCCAACTGCTCTCTGCCGAACTACTGGGATATGCTCGCCAACGGTTTCACTCTGGGCAACGCGCCGATGGGATCGCCGAACAGCATTTCCATCGCTGCCACGCAGATTACCCAGATCATGAAGGACGTGGCTTCCAGCCAATATGGTGGCCAGACCGCCAACCGTGCCGACGAGCACTTCGTCGAATACGCGCGCAAGGATTACGACAAGTTCCTTGAGCAGGCCCATGAGATCATGCCTGACGACCTGCCGATCGAAATCGCCGAACGTCAGGTGCGCTTGGCCAAGGATGTCGAACCGAAGCGTCTGCATTTCGAAAAGGACCGTCCGGCCCTGCCGATGGACGAGCCGTTCAACAAGGATGCCAGCCGTTTGCAGCAGTTGCGTGAGGTGTGGGCGAAGATCCAGACCCGCAAGGCCATCTACGACGCCATGCAGACCATGGAATACCAGATCAACTCCAATCGTGTGTCGAACGGCCAGACCCCGTTCGTGACCGTTGGCTTCGGTTTGGGTACCGACTGGTTCGCCCGCGAAATTCAGCGTGCCATCTTCCTGAACCGTATCCGCGGCCTCGGTTCCGAACATCACACCGCCATTTTCCCGAAGCTCGTGTTCACCATCAAGCATGGTGTGAACGCCGATCCGGGCGATCCGAACTACGATTTGAAGCAGCTCGCCCTCGAATGCGCCACCAAGCGCATGTATCCGGACGTGATCTTCTACGAGAACATCGTGAAGATCACCGGCTCCTTCAAAGCCCCGATGGGCTGCCGTTCCTTCTTGCAGGGTTGGATTGATCCGGCGACCGGCAAGGACGTGGAAGACGGACGCATGAACCTTGGCGTCGTCACCGTGAACGTTCCGCGCATCGCACTGGAATCCCACGGCGACAAGGATCGCTTCTGGAAGATCTTCGACGAGCGTATGGCCGTGGCTCATCAGGCATTGCAATTCCGTATCATGCGTTGCAAGCAGGCCGCGCCGGTCAATGCGCCGACCCTGTTCCGTTTCGGAGCTTTCGGTCGACTCGGCGCCAACGACAGCGTCGACCAGCTGTTCCGCAACGAACGTGCCACCGTTTCCCTGGGCTACATTGGCCTGTATGAGGCGACCAGCGTGTTCTACGGCAAGAACTGGATGCGCGATCACGGCTGGGATCCGCAAGGCAAGGAATTCGCACTGTCCATCGTCAAGCGCATGAACGAGCTGTGCAAGGAATGGAGCGACGCGGAAGGCTACCACTATTCCGTGTACTCCACGCCGGCCGAATCCCTCACCGACCGCTTCAACCGTATGGACCACGAGAAGTTCGGCGAAGTGGAAGGCGTGACCGACCACGACTTCTACACCAACTCCTTCCACTACCCGGTCTGGCTGCAGCCGACCCCAATGGAAAAGCTCAACTACGAGAAGGACTTCCCGTACTACGCGTCCGGCGGCTTCATCAACTACTGCGAGTTCCCGTGCCTGCAGTCCAACCCCAAGGCACTCGAAGCGGTGTGGGATTACGCCTACAACATCGGCATCGGCTACCTGGGCACGAACACGCCGATCGACCGCTGCTACGATTGCGGATTCCAAGGCGACTTCGAGCCCACTGAGGAAGGTTTCAAGTGCCCGGAGTGCGGCAACTCCGACCCGGACCACTGCAACGTGACCAAGCGCACCTGCGGCTACTTGGGCAACCCGGTGCAGCGCCCGATGGTGCATGGACGTCACGAGGAGATCGCGCACCGCGTCAAGCATATGAGCGGCGAAACCGGTCATGTCACCTTGAGTGACGGTTCCGAACGTGAATGGTTCGAGGAAGCCAAGTAAGGGCCGCGTCGGTAGCAAACATAAACGAAATATGAAAGAGGGTGGGTTTCCACCCTCTTTCATTCTGTGACAATCATGAGGCAAGCAGCAATCGCAAAAACGCGACGTAACGGCAAAACGTGAAGGGGCAACGTATGATCAGCAGCGCGAATCCAGCAATTCAACGTCGTGACTTTGCGGCGGACGAAACCAATCGCGGACCTTTCATCCCCACAACTCGTTCCAACAATCCCAAAGCAGGGCAATGGACCAACCGCATGAGCCGCAATATGATCGCCGACTACAAACGGTTCCTCATGACCGATGGAGAAGGCATCCGATGCTCGCTGTACGTGTCCGGCTGCCCGTTCCATTGCGAGGAATGCTACAACACGTCAATCTGGGATTTCCAAGCCGGCCACGAATACAACGACAAGCTCGAAGCGCAAATCATGGATGACTTAAGCCAATCGTATGTGCAAGGCATCACCTTCCTCGGAGGCGAACCATTGCTCAACACGGGCGTGCTGTTGCCCCTTGCGCGCAAAATACGCGAACGGTTCGGTAATACCAAAGATATTTGGTGCTGGACCGGCTACACGTGGGAAGAGCTCATGCGCGAAGGCGAAAGCCCCGACAAGCGCGAGCTGCTCGAACTGATCGACATTCTCGTGGATGGCCGTTATATCAAAGAATTACATGATTCCCTGCTGCAATTCCGCGGAAGCAGCAACCAACGCATCATCGACGTACCGAAATCACTGGAAAGCGGACAAGTGGTGATTTGGCCGAAACTACATGATCAAACACGATTCATTCCCGAAATATACGGCAAAGACCGTTCTGCAGGGGAAGGCAGCGCATCCTGACATGGAAATGCTTGGAAGGGTTTGCGATCTCGACATTCGTCGAGCGTCCAGATACATAATTAGGCACGTTGACTGGATTAGTTGTCTAATTTGTGCGCTGTGTCGTGCATTTTATGCTGATTGCGAGCATTTACAAAGCACTTAGGCGTGGGCACAGACTACGATTACATGATTGGATAACCCGGGGTAGGGGCTTCCATGCCTGCCATGGAATGCAGCCCGGCGGATAGAACGATAGAGGTTGAGACATGGTTGAAGCAGCAGAAGCCGTGACCGAAACGCACGGCACAAAGCCGTTGCGTGTAGGTCTTGATATCGGTTCCACTACTGTGAAGGCGGTGGTGCTCGATCAGTCCGACGCGCTCGCGGACGCGCTGTTCTCCGATTATCGGCGTCACCACGCGAACGTGCGCGCCACCGTGGCCGGACTATTGGCCGACATCCACCAGGAGCTGGAAAAGCTTGGCCGAGGCGACGAGCCGATTCGCCTGGCCATCACCGGTTCAGGCGGTCTTGCCCTCGCAGACAGCCTCGACGTGCCCTTCGTTCAGGAAGTCATCGCCGAAACCGAAGCCATCGACAAGGGATATCCGCAGGCTGACGTGATCATCGAACTTGGTGGCGAGGATGCGAAAATCACGTATCTCAAGCCGACTCCGGAACAGCGTATGAACGGTTCCTGCGCAGGCGGTACCGGCGCATTCATCGACCAGATGGCAACACTGCTCGACACCGACGCCGCTGGCCTGAACGAAATGGCCACGCAATACGAAACCCTATATCCGATCGCATCACGTTGCGGCGTGTTCGCCAAAACCGATTTGCAGCCGCTTATCAACGATGGTGCGGCCAAGCCGGATCTGGCTGCATCGATCTTCACCGCAGTGGCCACGCAGACCATTGCAGGCCTTGCCTCCGGACGCCCGATTCACGGAACCGTGATCTTCCTGGGTGGTCCGTTGTTCTTCATGTCCGAACTGAGAGCCGCGTTCAAGCGGGCGCTCGACGGCAAAGTGGACGAATTCATTGTTCCGACCGACGCTCACCTGTATGTGGCATACGGTGCCGCATTGCAGGCCGATCAGGATGGTGACGACCTTGACTAAGCATTACGAAGCACGAACCTGCGCCGACCTTCTGGCACGACTGGACGAACTGGAAAACCTGCCGTCCAACACTCCGACCATGCCTCCGCTGTTCGCTACCGAAGCGGATCGCACCGCATTCAACGAACGACATCATCGCGAGCATATCCATCAAGGCACGCTCGAAGGAGCCCAAGGACCGCACTTCCTGGGCATAGATGCCGGTTCCACCACCATCAAAGCGACGTTGGTGAACGACGATCGAGAAATCGTATGGTCCTCTTATGCGACCAACGAAGGCAGCCCTCTGACGGCAGCCGTACAAATCGTTAAAAAAATCCAAGCCGAACTACCTGAAGGCGCATGGATCGCACGATCCTGTGCGACCGGCTACGGCGAAGGCCTCATCACCACCGGCCTGCACCTCGACGAAGGCGTAGTGGAAACCATGGCTCACTATCGCGGTGCCGAAATGGTAAGCCCGGGCGTTACCGCCGTCATCGATATCGGCGGCCAAGACATGAAATATCTCGCCATCAACGATGGCGTGATCGACTCCATCGCAGTGAACGAAGCATGCTCGTCCGGCTGCGGATCGTTCCTGCAAACGTTCGCCATTTCCATGGGCCTGACCATTCAGGAATTCACCCAAGCGGCGCTCAACTCCACCCATCCGGTCGATTTGGGCTCCCGATGCACCGTGTTCATGAACTCGTCCGTGAAGCAGGCGCAAAAGGAAGGCGCGTCCATCGAAGACATCGCCGCAGGCCTGTGCTATTCCGTAGTGCGCAACGCCCTCTACAAGGTAATCAAGCTGCGTGATTCCGGCGAACTTGGCGACACCGTGGTAGTGCAGGGCGGCACGTTCCTCAACGACGCCGTGCTTCGCGCATTCGAACTGCTCACAGAACGTGAAGTGACCCGACCGAACATCGCAGGACTCATGGGCGCATACGGTGCCGCACTGACCGCACGCATGCACTATGCCGACGAAGCGGAAGACGAAGACGTCGATACCACCGACACCAAAGAAGCGGTGATCGCAGGCGTACGCCACACCGCGTCGAACATTTTGAGCGGCGAAGAACTCGATAACCTGTCGATGACCTCCGAACGAGACGTGTGCAAGCTGTGCCAAAACCACTGCAAGCTCACCATCACCACCTTCCAAGACGGATCCCGTTACGTGACCGGCAACCGCTGCGAACGAGGCGGAGACGCGAAAAAGAAGCGTTCCGATCGCCCGAACCTCTACGATTACAAGTACAAGCGTTGCTTCGCCTACCGCAGACTCACCGACAAAAACGCAACCCGCGGCGAAATCGGCATTCCGCGCGTACTCAACATGTACGAAAACTATCCGTTCTGGTTCACACTGCTCACCTCGCTGGGCTTCAAAGTGATGATTTCCGGACGAAGCTCGCATGAACTGTTCGAAACAGGCATCGAATCCATCGCATCCGAAAACATCTGCTATCCGGCCAAACTTGTGCACGGACACATCAAATGGCTGCTGAGCAAGGGTGTGAAAACCATCTTCTATCCGTGCGTCAGCTACGAAGAGAACCTGGTACCCAACACCGACAACCACTACAACTGCCCGGTAGTAGCCAACTATCCCGTGGTCATCGGCGCAAACATGCCGGAACTGCGCGAAGAGGGCATCCGTTACATGCGCCCATACTTCAACATGGCCAACCATGAACTCATGGTCGACCGTATCGTCGAAGAATTCGCTTGGGCCAACGTGACCCGTGAAGAAGCCGAAACCGCAGTCAAAGCGGCCTATGCCGAAAACGAAGTCTTCAAGCACGATGTGCAGATGGAAGGCCTCAAGGCACTCGCCTACATGAAGGAACACGACTGCCGAGGCATCGTGCTCGCAGGCCGCCCGTACCACATCGATCCGGAAGTCAACCATGGCATTCCGGAAACCATCTGCTCGCTCGGCATGGTGGTATTGTCTGAAGATTCGATCTGCGAACTGCAGCCGGGGGAGAAGCTCAACCTGAGTGATTTCCTCGCCGCGGACGAAGACGATCCGCGCAAGAAGAACGCGGACGGCTTCCGTCATGTGGAAGACCGCAAAGTCACCAAAATGCCGTTGCGAGTCACCAATCAGTGGGCCTACCACGCACGCCTGTACTCGGCGGCAAACTTCGTGGCCTCCTATCCGGGACTTGAACTCGTACAGCTCAACTCCTTCGGCTGCGGTCTCGACGCCATCACCACCGACCAGGTGGGCGAAATCCTCGCCGACAAGGCCGACGTGTACACCATGCTGAAGATCGACGAAGTCTCCAACTTGGGAGCGGCAAAAATCCGACTGCGCTCGCTCAAGGCAGCCGTCGAAGAACGCGAACGCAACAAGCAGCGCGGAATCGCCGCAGTCATGCCCAACAAGCAAGACAGTGCGCCTAACAAGCAGGGCGAATTCCGCAAGACCGGGTCTGAGGCGCCGACTCCGGGACGTCAAGTCATGCTTGACACCGTGATGAAAGCCAATCCGAAACTTACCGAAGCCGTCAAAGCCGCATCCAGGCGTGCCGCGGAAAACGGCATCGGCGAAGCGAAGAAATCCGCGCACAATTCCGCCACCATGTCGAAGTACGCCAACCGCGTGCCATTCGGCAAAGACATGAAGGACTACACCATCGTGGCTCCGCAGATGAGCCCGATCCACTTCTCCTTGGTGGAATCCGTGATCCGTTCCGGCGGTTACAAGTTCGACATTCTCGAACACGCCAGCCGCGAAAACGTGGAAACCGGTCTGAAATACGTCAACAACGACGCCTGCTACCCGGCCATCATGGTTATCGGTCAGCTCGTGGACGCGATTTTGGACGGCAAATACGATCCGGAACACACCGCGCTCGCCATCACACAGACCGGCGGCATGTGCCGAGCCACAAACTATTTCGGCCTGATCCGCAAGGCATTGGTCGATGCTGGCTATCCGCAGATTCCAGTGATCGCCATTTCCACGCAGGGCATCGAAGACAATCCGGGCTTCACCGCCACTCCGGCATTGTTGCATCGTGTCATCAAGGCGCTGATTATCGGTGATCTGCTGATGAAATGCCTGTATCGCGTACGCCCGTACGAGGTGACGCCAGGCAGTGCGAATCAGCTGTACCACACGTGGGACACCATCGTGCGTGAAACGCTCGAACACCACGGCCATTCCAAGACGGCACGCAAGTTCATCGGCAAGGGGTATCTGCCGTATCAGACGCTCGTTAAGGAGATTGTGAAATCCTTCGACGCGCTGCCGTTGAAGGACGAGCCGCGCAAGGTGCGCGTCGGTGTGGTGGGCGAAATCCTCGTCAAGTACCAGCCGGACGCCAACAACCATGTGGTCGACGTGATTGAATCGCAGAATTGCGAGGCTGTGGTGCCGGGCATCATGGAATTCATGACCACCCGCCCATACATTTCCGACTGGAACGAGCATTACCTCGGCATGGGCGGCAACAAGCTTGGCTACGCGCTGATGCGCAAGGCGCTTGACATGTACAACGCTCCTGTGCACAAGGCGATCGATTTAGCGCACGGCAAGTTCTCCCAGGACCTGCCGATGCCGGAACTCGTGAAGAAGGCCGACGAGGTCACTTCCGTGGGTGTGCAGGCTGGTGAAGGCTGGCTGCTGACTGCGGAAATCCTTGAGCTCATCGAATCCGGCTGTCCGAACGTGATTTGTGCGCAGCCGTTCGCCTGCCTGCCGAACCACGTGACCGGCCGAGGCATGTTCGGCAAGATCCGCCGACTGCATCCGGAAGCCAACATCGTGTCCATCGATTACGATCCGGGAGCATCCGAAGCGAACCAGCTCAACCGCATCAAACTGATGATCGCAGCCGCCAAGAAGGCTCACAAGGCCGCGCAACAGGGTGAGACGACGCAAAGCAAAAAAGTCGCCTGATCATAGGCAGATAAATCAATAAGCACTGACTGGAATTGACCAAAATACCGACGCGGACAACATCTTCAGCGTCGGTATTTTTATTGATATATACAAACAATTCTCCAAATAGTGGTAATTGCTTCTGACTTTATTGACAGCTGTTAATTATTATTGGTCGGTCTTGCAGAGCATGTCTGTTGTAATTGAAAATGTGTACTCGATTCGGGATACGCAAGAGTTGGCTATCAGTTTTTCGTATAGCAATCGCGCCGTGCTCATCAATGAGTTTCGGTAGGATTGCCAACATGACAGCACCACGAATTTCTTACGCACACCTGCTTACCGAGCCGAATCCGAAGCATGTGGAAAGTCTGGTCAAATTCTTCGAATCAGGCTGCCAAGAGCGCGGAACCGGCGGTTTCGGCGTGGAAATCGAGCATCTGCCGGTGCATAACAGCGATGATACCGCCGTGAACTATTACGAGGAGAACGGCATCGAGGCGTTGCTGAATCGCATTCGCCCGTATTACGACGAAAGCAAGGAATACTGGGAGAACGGCAGGCTTGTTGGCCTTGGGCGCGAAGGTATTTCCGTGTCGCTTGAGCCGGGTGGCCAGCTGGAATGTTCGCTGGGTATTTTGCATAAGCCGGAGGATCTGTGCACGATTTACGGAGCGTTCCGCCGCGAAGTCGATCCGGTGCTTGACGATCTCGGCTTCCGCTTGGTTAATTACGGGTATCAGCCGAAGTCCGGCTATGCCGACATTCCTGTGAATCCGAAGGACCGTTACAAGGCGATGACCGCGTATTTGGGTCGTGTCGGCCAGTTTGGTCCGTGCATGATGCGCTGCTCTGCTTCGACGCAGATCAGCATTGACTATGTTTCGGAAGAGGATGCGATTTCCAAGTTGCGTTTGGGTACGGTGATCGGTCCGATTCTTGCATGGTTCTTCCGTAACACTCCGTACTTCGAGGGGCGGGAGAATCCGTATCCGCTGCTGCGCCAGCGCATGTGGGATTATTTGGATTTCCAGCGTACGAACGTTATTCCAGGATTGTTCGATCCTCGCTTCGGTTGGGAAGATTATGCGATCGACGTGTTGAGCACGCCGATGATGTTCGCTGATCTGACGCACACTCCGGAAGCGTTGGAAACTCCCGGAACTGATCTGCATCATCCTGCATTCTACGAGAATGCAAACGACGTGTATCCTGATCGTGAACTCAACGCATACGAAATCAATCATGTGATTTCCACACATTTCAATGACATTCGTTTGAAGAACTTCATTGAATTCCGTCACTGGGATTCGCTGCCGGTAGCGCGTGCGGAACGACTGACGGAAATCATCGGATCGCTGCTCTATGATCCGACGAACCGTGAGCGTCTCGAATCGTATTTCGACGGCATTCGCGAGGAAGATGTGCTTGAGGCGAAAGCGAACCTGCAGGCGCGTGGCCACCAGGCCGCTCCGTATGGCAATTCGCTGGAATTCTGGCAGGAATTCTTAGGATTGGAGGGCGTGCTTGCCGACGAACCTGGCGATCCGAAGCATCCTGACGTGTTCCAGAAGTAAAACTGTTTTTCGAGCATTTGGGTTGGCTACGGCTGCCTGAATGAGTTTTTCGAAATTTCGAAGTAATTTCGGGCTGGTCTGTTGAAGATCAGCCCGTTTTTGTGCGGCGAGTGGGAATGTTGTGGTTTGATATGATTTCCGCCTGTCTAATGAACGGTAGATAGTACACTGTTCCGTATGGGTAATGAGGGGAAGAAGCGCGTTCGGAAATCACCTGAGGAACGTAAGAGGGAAATCATAGCTGCGGCGAGCCGTCTTATCGGGGAAAAGGGGTATTACGGTACATCGTTGAAAGATATTGCTGATGCGATTGGCATGAGCCAGCCTGGATTGCTGCATTACATCGGCAACAAGGAACGGTTGCTGTCGCTGCTGGTCACCGACAATTACGATCAGGAGGGCACTCCGGCTGATTTCGCTGCGTCGGGACTACCCGGCAGTGATCCGGAAGGCATGCTGTTTCCCGCGTACTTGCGATTCTTGGTTCGCTACAATGCGAGCCGACGCAGCTTGCTGCAGCTATACATGGTGTTAGAAACTGAGTCGTTCAGTGAGGATCATCCGTTGCACGACTATTTCGAGAATCGACCGAAATACGTGTGGGAGCATTATTCGAGTTTCGCTTGGAAGCTGCCGCCGGAAATTGGCAGTTGGGAGAATATGCGGGCGTACGTGAGGCAAAGCTTGGAGGCCATGGACGGCATTCAGCTGCGTTGGATGCGTAAGCCTCCCATCGATTTCTACGATGAATGGCTTGCCTTCGAAAAGATGATCTTCCCCTCACCCATCTGGGACGGCTACCGCTAAGCCGTGTGCAGTTTTCTTGCGAGCTGTGGTGGATAGCCTTTTGCGTCCCAATTCCTCCACTCGTTGGAAGAATCAGGGTGCTAAGGGGTCTGTAAGCGGGGTGATTCTTCCAGTGACTGGAGAGATTTGTCTGCTGAAACGCTGTTGATTGTCCTGTTTCCTCCAGTGACTGGATGTTTTGGGTCGCTGATCGGATTTTGGGCGGGAGGATTCTTCCACCCGCTGGATGTTTTGGGTCGCTGGGGAGGTTTTGGGCGGGAGGATTCCTCCAGTGACTGGAGGGATCGGGACGTTTAGGAGGCGTGTTCGCGGGAAGATTGCTCCAGTGGCTGGAGGGATTTGCCCGCTGGGATAGCGTTTTGTATGGATTGCGGTGATTGATTGGTTTTTTATTACGATTAGTTGAGCTTTGGAACATGGGAAAAATGTTATATCTAATGGTTGTTAGGTAAGACACGCCTGAAATTTTGCGGTTCTTGACAACTGAGTCGGGAAGATTTATATTTCTTATATCTAATGGCTGTTAGATATGGATACTTGAGAAAAAAACTCGGGGATATCGCAAGAAAACAACCTTAGATGTAGCAACAAGTAGTAACCAGTAACAAGTCAATGAAGACGATGGAGGATCCGTGAGTCGTTACGAGGCAGATCACATTCTTTTCGGTGCCGCATATTACGACGAGTACCTCATGATGAAAGGCATCGACCGCGTCGATGAAGACATGAGGATGATGAAGGAAGCGGGACTGAACGTCATTCGCATCGCCGAATCCACGTGGAGCACCTGCGAACCGCAGCCGGGTGTGTTCGATTTCACGTATGTGGACCGCGCACTCGACGCAGCACAGCGCGCGGGCATCGACGTCATCGTAGGCACTCCGACCTATGCAGTGCCGAGCTGGCTCGTCAAGCTTGACCCGAGCGTGCTCGCAGTCACCCCGAACGGTGAAGGCAAGTATGGCGCACGCCAGATCATGGACATCGTCAATGCCACCTATCGTTTCTACGGTGAACGCGTGATCCGCAAGCTGATCTCCCACGTTGCCGACCACCCGGCAGTGATCGGCTACCAGGTCGATAACGAAACCAAGTACTACGATTCCGTGTCCAACGACATGCAGCGCCTGTTCATCAAGTATCTGTATGAGAAGTTCGATGGCGATCTGAACGAGCTGAACCATCACTTCGGTCTTGACTACTGGTCGAACCGCATCAATTCTTGGGAGGACTTCCCGGATGTGACCGCCACGATTAACGAGTCCCTCGGCGGCGAATTCGACAAGTTCCGTCGCGATCAGGTGCGTGCCTTCCTGCAGTGGCAGTCCGATATTGTGCGCGAATACGCTCATGACGACCAGTTCATCACCCACAATTTCGATTTCGAATGGCGTGGCTATTCCTTCGGCGTGCAGCCGGCCGTTGACCACTTCAAGGCCGCGACCGCAGTGGACATCACCGGTGTCGACATCTACCATCCGACCGAAGACGATCTGACCGGTAAGGAAATCGCATTCGGCGGCGATATGACCCGTTCCACCAAGGACGGCAAGAACTTCCTCGTGCTCGAAACCGAAGCGCAGGGTCAGCATGGCTGGGTTCCGTTCCCGGGACAGCTTCGCCTGCAGGCTTACTCGCACTTGGCTTCCGGCGCTGACATGGTGGAGTACTGGCATTGGCATTCCATTCACAATTCGTTCGAAACCTACTGGAAGGGCCTGCTGAGCCACGACCTCGAGCCGAATCCGACCTACCGTGAGGCCGGCGTGTTCGGACGTGAAGTCGGCAAGCCGGAAGTGGGGGAGCGTCTCGTTCACCTGAAGAAGCGGAACAAGGTGGCCATCATGGTCAGCAACGAGTCGCTCACCGCGCTCGACTGGTTCCTCATCGAAGCGGGCTTCCCGTTCGGCGGCAACCTCAAGTACAACGACGTGGTGCGCAACGTGTACGACGCGCTGTTCGAGCTCAACGTCGAATGCGATTTCGTGCCGTCTGACGCTCCGTCCGAACGTCTCGCCAAGTATGAGATGATCGTGACTCCGGCGCTCTACTGCGCATCCCAAGAAACCACGGATCGTCTGCGCGCGTTCGTTGAGAACGGCGGTCACTTGGTTTCCACCATGCGTTCCTTCGTTTCCGACGATGAAGTGACCGTGTGGTCCGATCGTGCTCCGCACAATCTCACCGACGTGTTCGGCATGACCTACAACCAGTTCACCCGCCCGAACGGTCATGTTTCCGTGGAATTCGCAGGTGCGCTCGCCGAAACCGCGTCCACCGACGCCCAGGCGCTGATCGAACTGCTGAACGCCGACGCCGATACCGAGGTGCTCGCGTCCTACGGTCACTACGCTTGGGAGGATTACGCCGCGGTCACCCGTCACGCGTTCGGCAAGGGCGACGCCGAGTGGATCGCCACCCTGCTTGACGCCGATTCCATTCGTGCGGTCATGCGCGAAGCTGTGGAGCATGCTGGTGTCGCCGGTGCTGGAACCGCGCTCGCAGGTCAGATCGCAGTTCGTCAGGGCGTGAACGCTCGCGGCGAGAACGTGACCTATTTGCTCAACTATTCGGCTGATGAGGTCACTGTTGCAAGCCCGGTCGCAGGTGAAGTGGTGGTTGCCCCGGTTGCCATCGCCACCGACGGCAACGTCGATGAGGCTGCGACTGCTGAAGTCGTACTGAAGGAAGGTGCTGCTGTCAAGCAGGGCGATCCGCTGACAATCGGTCGCTGGAATGTTGCGGTGATTGCCGGCTGAAATCGGCGAAAAGAGAACGATTAGGGAATGAGAAGGTCGATCATGGCCTTCCATTCCCCAACGAAATCGACATCGTGTGCTCCGTTGAGCCAGCGCAATTGCAGTCCTTCCATAGCGGACAGTACCTGCAGTGCGGTGCGTTCCGGGTCGGCAACGCCATCTCGTTTGGCTGCGAACGTGTATTCCTTCAGCAGATTGATTTCGCGCTGTTCGAAATACTCGTGCACCGGATGGTCTTTGCTTAGGGCTTCGCTTTCGAGCAGGGTGTAGAGGCGTACCATTTCAGGTCGGTCTGCGTTGGTTTCCACGGTTCCCGTGGAGATGGCCTTGAGTCCGAGATCGCAATGGTATGCGATGCCGTCTTGTAAGACTTCGCCGGTCACGCCTTCAACGCCAAGATGCTCCGCAATGGCGATTTGGTTGGTGCGATCGGCATATTTGAGTGTTTCTTCAAGGAGCTGTTCTTTGGATCTGAAGTAGTAAAGGAGGCCTGCTTCGGTGATGTTCTGAGCTTGTGCCACGTCACGAATGGTGAAGCCCCAGAAACCGAATTGTGAGATGAAGGATACCGTGGTTTCGAGAATCGCTTTCTTACGGTCTTCTGCGCTCATTCGTTTTTTGGGTTTGCTTTCGGTGCGGCGACGCATGCGCTCTCCTTTCTTGTGCTTACCAAGTTACAAGAAGGGGGAGAGGAAGTGTGATGAAAACGTTGGGACACGCCGGAAAATGACAGATATAAGAGATTGTAATACGCTTTAACTAAGCAGTTACTAAGTAATAAAAACTGAAGTTGCTGCACAAGGCGAATCATCATGGATTGTCATTTGGAAAATGCTGCCGTCGGATAATTTGCGTCTGACTTGCGTTCTTTCGAAAAAGCATCTATGATGAAAACCAGCTAGTTACCAAGTGGTAGTTAGCTGACTGGGCAGAGAGGCCCTATCGGAAAACAGGAATACCACAGAAAACACCACTGAAACATGAATCGAAGGAGAGAGTTTCATGAGTGAAGCAATCGCAAGTAAAGAAGCGCGTTTGGCTGCATATAACGCCAATATCGCTGCTGCAGACAAGGATCCGCAGCTGTCGCCTGAAACCGGCAAGCCGCTGAGCAAGGTCAACACCATCCGTTTCGGTGTTGGATTCCTGCTGTTCGGTGTGCTGTGGATGTCGGGTCTCGGCATCGTCTCCGCCGTGCTGCTGCCGATGCACTACAAGACCATCGAGGGTGCCGATCCGGACGCTCTCGTTGGCATCGTCAATGCGTTCACCGCAGTGGCATCTCTGGTTGCCAATCTGATGTTCGGCAACTTCTCCGATCGTTCCCGCTCCAGGTTCGGTCGTCGTACTCCGTGGATCGTTTTCGGTGCGGTGCTCGGTGGCGTCACCCTGTTCCTGACCGGTACCACGCATAACGCCGTGCTGCTCACCATCTTCTACTGCGCCTGCATGTTCGGCCTCAACTGTATGATTGCCCCGCTGGTCGCAGTGCTGTCTGACCGCGTGCCGTCCGGCATCCGCGGCACCATGTCCGCCTTCTATGGCGCAGGCTCCACCATCGGCGCTCCGATCGGCACTATGATCGGTGCGTTCTTCATCGAGAACCTGACTGTCGGCTTCGCTGTCGCGGGCGTGCTCATGTTCCTCGGTGGTGTCGTCGCCGTAATCATCCTGCCGAAGGAACAGTCCGCTGACTTCCTGCCGAAGGAAGAGGGCTCTTTCAAGGACGTTCTCGTATCCTTCCGTCCGCCGAAGTTCGCTGGCGCCCACGACTTCTACAAGGCATTCGCCGGCCGTTTCTGCATGATCATGAGCTACCAGATGATCAACGTCTACCAGCTCTACATCATCCAGAACTACATTGGCCAGTCTGTCAAGGAATCCGCCGTCACCGTATCCGTCGTTTCCATGATCATGATGGTCATGTCTCTGGTCGGCTCCTTCATCTCCGGCCCGGTTTCCGATCTCATCGGCCGCCGTAAAGTTCCGGTTGTCGTGGCTTCCGTGCTCTTCGCCATCGGCATCGCCATGCCGTGGCTGATCCCGTCCACCCTGGGCATGTACCTGTTCGCAGGCATCGCTGGCCTCGGCTATGCCGTCTACTCCGCAGTCGATCAGGCTCTGCTCGTCGACGTGCTGCCGAACAAGGAAGAAGCTGGCAAGGATCTGGGCATTCTGAACATGGGCACCACCCTTGGCCAGATGTGCGGCCCGGTCATCATGTCCACCATCGTGGTGTCCCTCGGCTACAACTTCGCCTTCCCGGCCGCCATCGCCCTGGCCATCATCGGCTGCTTCTTCATCATGGCCATCAAGAAGGTCAAGTAACCACACCTCCCTCCCCTCCCTCCCTCCCCTCGATTTCGAGAGAGGAGAGAGAGGGGGTGGGAAGTTTTTCCAAAACTGAACAGCAATGCAACGTAACGTCATATCGATAATCTCAATAACTGAATCTAAATAAGCACGATAAAAATAACTTAATAATCGCAATGCATTATCCAAAGAATCAACGACGATACTAAGGACTTTCCATGACTACTTGGATCGCAACAACGCAAGACAACAAGCTTGCCGACAAATCATCAGAAATCGAATCCACGCATGCCACTTCCGCTGCCGATCTGCAGCTTGACGGCAATGAATATCAGGCGTTGCGCGGCTTCGGCGGCTGCTTCAACGAGCTTGGCTGGCTTCCTCTGCAGACGGTCACTGAAGAGGAACGCGATCAGATCATCAAGGAACTGTTCAGCCCGGATGAGATGAACTTCACCTTCAATCGTGCGCCGGTCGGCGCCAATGATTTCGCCGATCATTGGTATAGCTATAACGAGACCGACGGCGATTACGAGATGGAGCATTTCTCCGTCGAGCATGATGAACAGACGCTGATTCCGTATATTCATCGCGCGCAGGAATGGCAGCCGAACATGCAGCTGTTCTCCAGCCCGTGGAGCCCGCCGACGTGGATGAAGCGTCCGAAGGCTTATAACTATGGTCGTTTGGTGCAGACTCCTGAGAATCTGAAGGCGTATGCGAAGTATTTCGTCAAGTACATTCAGGCTTATGCCGAGCATGGCATTACCGTGAATCAGCTGCATGTGCAGAACGAGGTGTTCGCCGATCAGAAGTTCCCGAGCGCATTGTGGGATGCCGAAGCGCTCAAGGTGTTCATCCGCGATTATCTTGGACCTGCTTTTGACGAGGCTGGTCTTGATACCGATATTTGGCTGGGCACGTTGAATGGTCCGGAAGATATGGCGTGGACCGGCGGTTACGGCATGAAGCTTAACAATTACAACCGTTTTGTCGACAATATTCTGTTTGACGACAATGCTCGCAAGTATATCAAGGGCATCGCCTATCAGTGGGCTGGCCAGAATTGTATTGCGCGTACGCATGAGTCTTGGCCGGAGATTGAGCTGATTCAGTCTGAATCCGAATGCGGTATGGGCGATAATACGTGGGAATATGCGGAGTATATTTTCCACTTGATCAACCATTATCTGCGTAATGGCGCGACTGCCTACACGTATTGGAATATGATTCTTGACGATCAGGATTCCACGTGGGGATGGTGGCAGAATTCGCTGTTCACCATTACTGCGGATACGCATGAGGTTCGTCGTAATCCGGAATATTATGTGATGCGTCATTTCTCGCATTTTGTTAAGCCGGGTGCGCATGTGCTTGGTACGACGGGTCATTTCAATTCGATGGCTATTGCTTTCCGTAATCCGGATGACACCATTGTGGTGGTGGCTCAGAACGCTCTTGATGAGGAGCGTCCGTTTGAGTTTGCCGATCCTTGCAATGCCGATCGTGGTATCAAGGTGACGCTTGCTCCGCGTTCGTTCAACACGTTCGTGTTGGACTGACGGGGAGTTGTCGGCTGACGCGGATGTGTGCGTAACGCGTTGGCTTGGCTGTGGCAACGGTTTGTTGAATGCCGGGTGGTGGGTTTTCCCTTCTCTTCCTGCCACCTTCGCAAGCCGGTGTTGTGTTGCAGGGCGTTTGCCCGCGGTGGTTGGTTACTGGTCGCCGCAGACAGACGCCTTTTTTGTTTGCTGTGCTCTTGTTTTACAGTGTTTTTGCTTGTCGCGCTCTGTTTAGCGGTAGCCGTCCCAGGTGGGGGAGGGGAACAGAATGCGTTCGGCGCGTTCCCAAAGTTGCATCATGGATTCGTTTGGGTTGGTCAGCGACTGGATTTGTACGCCGTCCATGGCGAAGAATGCGGTGACGATGAGGTCGTGCAGGCGTTCTGGATCTCGGTATTCTTCCGGTAGTTCCCAGTCCACGCTGGTCATGTCGGTTAGGATTGATCCGTGCCTGTTTTGGTAGAACTCGTGTGCCGGGTGTTGCGGGTCGGATGCTTCGATTGCGAGGCGCATGAATAGTGCGACGAGTTCAGGACGTTTGGCGTTGAAACATACGGTTTCGTGCAGTGCGCTGGGCAAATGTCGACATTCTTTGGTTGCAGAATCTGATTGGTCGCAGTGGTTGATGGTTGCGCCCAATGTCGTGGGTGCATTGCTTTCTTCGGAGTCGTAGAACGTTTCGATGACCAATGAGAGCAGTTCTTCGCGGTTTTTGACGTAATGGTTGAGTCCTGGCAGTGTCATTCCGACCGCGTCCGCCAAGGCTTGCATGGGGAAGCCATATGATCCGTATTGCGTGATCAGGGTTACCGCTTCTTGTGCGACCTGTTTGCGTCGCTGTGCTGGGGAGAGTCGTTTTCTTTGGTTGATTGGACGGCTCTTGATGCTGTTTGCTGATGTTTTTTCCTGTGATTCCATACTGCTTTGAAGAATACTATTGCCGCTGCCCACGTGTGTTTTCGTATGGTTTCGATATTGCGGTTATGTAATTGATTGATGTGTTTGAAAGTAGGTAGTTGCTCGACACGCCGATTTGTTATCTTATACTTTTAAGATATAAGATAACTGACGAAGCCGATGGACATCGACTTCAATCAGCGCCTCTCTTGCTTGTGCGATCGTTGAAGATTCGGCAAAAACGTGGGGCTGATTTCGAAGAAGAAAGATAAGGAGATAAGCATGACTGGCGCACAGTCCGCGGAAAGCACTCGCACGCTTTCCAAAATTGACAAAACGCGTTTCTGCGTAGCGTTCTTCGTGTTCTCATTCGCGTGGATGCTGGCATTGCAGATCGTTGCTGCAGTGTTGCTTCCGCAGCGTTTGGCCGATATCGCGCCCGACAGCAAAGACGCCATCTTTGGTGTGCTTAATTCGGCCACGGCACTCGCCTCGCTGATTTCCAACCTGGTGGTCGGCAACATGTCTGACCGTACGCGCTCGATCTTCGGCCGCCGTACGCCGTGGATCGCATCGGGCGGCATTGTCGCTGGTATCTCGCTGTTCCTCATCGGCATTTTGCCGGACGGTGTGAGCATCGGTGTCAGCTACTGCATTTCCATGGTCGGTCTGAACATGATGATCGCGCCGGTCATCGCATCCCTGTCCGACCGTGTTCCGGAAGATATGCGCGGCACCATGTCTGCATTCATCTCCGCAGGTACGCTTTTCGGTTCCGCACTCGGCCAGATTGTTGGTGCGCAGTTCATCACCCTGCAGCTCCCGGGCTTCATTGTCGCTGGTGTGGCCATGGCGCTTTCCGGTGTGCTTGCCGTGATCTTCTGGCCGAAGGAAAAGTCCAGCAAGGACATGCCTAAGGAAAAGGTCGATTTCAAGGGCATCATCATGAGCTTCCGTCCGCCGACCAAGGGCGCTCGTGACTTCTGGCTGGCATTCGCTGGTCGTTCCCTGCTGCTGTTCAGCTACTACATGATCCTCAACTACCAGCTGTATATTCTGCAGGATTATATCGGTCAAAGCGTTGAAGATTCCGCAGCCACCATTTCCACCATGAGCTTGGTGCTGATGGTTGTCTCCCTGATTTCCGCGCTTTCCGCAGGTCCGATTTCCGACAAAATCGGCCGCCGTAAGATTCCGGTTGTGGCTGCAAGCGTGCTGCTTGCCATCGGTTATGCTCTGCCGTGGCTCATGCATAATGCGCTGGGTATGATTCTCTTCTCCGCCATCGGCGGCTTCGGCTACGGCATGTACGGCTCTGTTGACCAGGCACTCAACGTTGACGTGCTGCCGAACGAAGAAGAGGCTGGTAAGGATCTAGGCATTCTGAACATCGCAACCACTCTCGGTCAGATGGTCGGCCCGATCGTCACTTCCGCCATCGTGGTGGCCACCGGCTCCTATGCCATGGTGTTCCCGACGGCAATCGTGATGGTGGCGCTCGCCTGCGTCTTCATTCTGATGATTAAAAAGGTGAAGTAGCGTCGGCATTTTCCGAAATAACTTGGCCGGAGATCCTTTCATTATCTCTCCTGGGATCTTCGGCCATTTCGCACATATTGTGCGGCACAATAACTACAGGAACTGTACGAATTACGAACACTGCAGATGTGAGTACTACTGCAAAGGAGTAAACCATGGTTGTCTGCATTGACCCGAACAGTACGATTGGTCGTATCGATCCGAAACTGCATGGCCAATTCATTGAATTCCTTGGCGAATGCATTGATGAAGGTCTGTGGGTAGGGGAGGATTCCCCGATTGAAAACGAGCATGGCTACCGCAAGGCCACATTGGATGCTTTGCGTGCATTGCAGCCGCCGGTTATTCGTTGGCCGGGCGGTTGCTACGCAGACACCTACCATTGGCGTGACGGCGTGGGGCCGCAAAGCGAACGTAAAACCACCTTTAATGAAAACTTCGCCACGTACGAACTCGACGATCACAGCTTCGGCACCGACGAATTCCTGCGTTTGTGCGAAATGCTCGGCGCGGAACCGTGGATCAATATCAACATGCTTTCCGGTACTGTGGCCGAAATGAAGGATTGGATGGAATACTGCAATCGTGAGCAGCCCACCGATCTGGCCAAGGAACGTGAGGCCAACGGCCATAAAGCACCGTACGGTGTGAAATATTGGGGCATTGGCAACGAAGTGTGGGCTGGAGGCGGTACCATGACGCCGCAAACCTACCTTGACGAATACCGCAGGTTCGCATCCGCTATGCCAAGCTTCACCGCCGATGTGTTCGCGCCGACGGAAATGTATGCCATCGCGAGCGGTCCTGACGGTAACAAGCCGCGCGAACGCGTGCAGTGGACCCAGGACTTCTTCCGTGGTCTTGCCGAATATCGTCAGCCGAAAATCGATGGTTATGATCTGCATTTCTACAACTGGAATGTGGATAACGATGCTGATACTCCGACCGAGTTCGATGAAGACGGCTGGAACACGGTGATTGAGGGTTGCCTTGAGCTTGAAGACATTCTGTGTGATCAGTGGCGTTTGATGAACGATGGTTTGGCGCTTATTCATGAGCCGGAAGTGGCGATGGATTCCAAGCTTTCGCATGTCGATCTGATTATCGGTGAGTGGGGCAATTGGCATAAGACCGCGTTCTTTGCGCGCCCGGCGCTTAAGCAGCAGGTGACCATGCGTGACGCCATCACTACCGCGCTTACGTTGGATCTGCTGCAGCGCAACTGCGACAAGGTGTCCATGGCGTGCAACGCGCAAACCATCAACGTGCTCAACTCGCTGATTTTGACTGAAGGCGATCGGACCATCCTTACGCCTAACTATGACGTATTCATGATGTACAGGGCGCATCGTGGCATGATCGCACTTGATGTGAATCGCAACGATTCCGAAGATTCCGCCGTGTATACGTTTGCGTCACGCAATGAAGACGGCACTCAGCTGCTGGTCAATCTGACTAATGCACACATGAACGATGCTGCTGAAGTACGATTGCAGCTTCCGTGCGGAGCCAAAGTCGAATCGATGGAAACGCTCGCTTCCGAAGATCCGCATGATTGCAATACTGTGGGGTATCCGGATCTCGTGCGCACCCATACTGCGGATGTTGATACTGCTGTGACCGTGCGTGAATCCGCTGGCGGCGCCGAGCTGACGGTGGCACTGCCCGCCGCTTCGGTGAATGCCCTTCGCGTGACGCTTTGCTAGCTAATTATTTCTCTCTGGTTGTAAAAAGCCTCTTTCTTCCCGCAAGAAAGGGGCTTTTCGTGTAGTCGAGTTGCGTAAGGAAGAAAAATGTATTATCATTTAACTAAGTGGTTACTAAGTAATAGAAACTGCGATCGAAAACGTACGGAGGAGTGCATATGGACCTCAATTACATCAAGGGCGTGAACCTGGGTAACTGGCTGGTTCTGGAAAAGTGGATGAACCCGGCATTGTTCGATGGAACAACCGCTGATGGGCATTGAAATCATCAACGAGCCGAATACTACTACGTCGTGGCCGATGATGAATGTGACCGAACGATATAAGGCTGTCGATCCTGAACTGGCTGAAGGAACTGGTCCGATCGCATTCGACTGGCTGAAGAACTTCTATATCACCGCATACCATCGTCTGCGCGACGAGAATAAGGGTGCATTGCCGACAAGCAAGGCCGTGGTGTTCCATGACGGTTTTGACATCGATCAGTGGAAGGATTTCATGCGTGGCGAAGACGGTGGGCTTGCGCCGGAATTCGAAAACGTGATTCTTGACACCCACCAGTATTTGATGACTGCCGAAATGATGGGTTGCCCGCAAACTGTGGAAGGCTACGACGATTTCGTCAAGAACACGTATGTGCCGATGATCGCCGAAATGAGCGAATACTTCCCGGTGATCGTAGGCGAATGGTGCCTGTTCAACTCTGTTGGCTGCGGTGTGGATACCCATGGCGGACAAAGCGTGCTGAACGGTGAAGAGGGTGCTCATGCGGAAACGCTCAGCGCTGAAGAAAAGCGTGCGCTCTATCAGGGCGTCGCCGAATCGCAGTTGAACGCATGGAGCAACGGCAGCGGTTTCTACTACTGGAACTACAAGCTGCTCACCGACACGGTCAACACCCCCGGCTGGATCGGCTGGGACGCCTGGGACCTCGGCCGCTGCATAGCGCAAAACAGGTTCCCCGTTCAGCAATGAGAAAAACGTAAGAAAAGAAAAGCAGAAATCAAAGGAGAGATAATGCTGCAGAATCCTATTGTTAAAGGCTTCAATCCTGATCCAGTCATCTGCCGCAAAGGCGACGATTACTACGTTGCCGTCTCCACATTCGAATGGTTCCCTGGCATTCCGATCTACCATTCGAAGGATATGAAGCATTGGGAGCTGCTTACCCATGTGCTTACCGATGACACGAATCCGAACCTTACCAAGCTGCCGAGCGCTAAGGGCATTTGGGCTCCTTGCCTCACGTATTGTGAGGAAGAGGACATGTTCTACGTGATTTATGGTGTTATGAATTCCATGAATGCGCGCTATTTCGACGTGAATAATTATCTTATTAAGTCGAAGAAGATTGAAGGCCCGTGGAGCGAGCCGGTGTATTTGACTTCCTCCGGTTTCGATGCGTCCATTCTGCATGACGATGATGGCAAGAAGTACATCGTCAGCTTGGAGTGGGAGACCCGCGAAGGCTATGAGAAGCCGGGTGTGATCTGCTGCGTGGAATATGATCCGGAAACCAAGCATGTGGTCGGCTATCCGAAGCGTATTTGGCGTGGTGCTACTGATCGTGGCTGCATTGAGGCTCCGCATCTGACCAAGCGTGACGGCTGGTATTACATTATGTGCGCTGAGGGCGGTACTGGCTACAACCATTCCGTGACCATGGGGCGTTCCCGCAATGTGTGGGGTCCGTACGAGCCGGATCCGAATGGCCCGCTGGTTACGTCACAGCCGAAGGAGTCGAACGAGCGTGCCGATGACGATCATCTGAAGCCGCGCTATTTCAACCCGGATTCCGTGCTGCAAAAGTCCGGGCATGGCTCGTATGTTGACCTGCCGAATGGCGAAACCTATCTGGTGCATTTGACGAGCCGTCCGTTTGTGCCGGAATTGCGTTGCACGCTTGGCCGTGAAACCGCTATCCAGAAGATGCAGTGGACGCCTGATGGCTGGCTGCGTATGGCTGACGGTTCCAATCTGGCGAAGATTGAGGTTGAGGAACCGAATCTGCCGGATGTGCCGATGCCGGAGATTCCGAACTTTGATGACTTTGATGGCGGCGAATTGGGCAACTGGTATTACTCGCCGCGTCAGATGCCGAGCACGTTTGCGAATGCTACG
Source organism: Bifidobacterium hominis (assembly GCF_040095915.1). Lineage (NCBI taxonomy): Bacteria > Bacillati > Actinomycetota > Actinomycetes > Bifidobacteriales > Bifidobacteriaceae > Bifidobacterium > Bifidobacterium hominis. The sequence continues at coordinate 42,688 of NZ_JBBMFR010000006.1, forward strand.
GAACGCCCGGGCTGGCTGCGTGCTCGCGGTGAAGAATCGCTTGCCTCGCTGAATCGTACGAGCCTGCTTACTCGCAAGCTGACGAGCGTGTATGCCACGGTGACCACCAAGATGGAGTTCGAGCCGGAAGTCTACCAGCACAGCGCTGGCTTGACCATCTACTACGACAACATGAATAACATTTTCCTGCGCAAGTATTATTCGCAGACGCTTGGCGGCAGCGCGATTTCGATCGTGCGTCTCGAAAACGGCGAAAAGACGGAAATGCTTGACACTCGTGTTGCCGTGGAAGATAAGCCGATTTACTTCCGTTTGAACATTGAGGGCCGTCGCACTTGGTTCGAATGGGGTTATGATGGCGAGAATTGGACCAAGATCGGTCCGGATTTCGATACCACCACGTTCTCTGACGAATACTGCAAGTTCGGTGAGTTCACCGGCACTATGGTCGGTATTGCCGTCACTGATGCTTCGCTGCATGAGAAGACCGCCGATTTTGATTTCTTCGATTATGAGGCGGACGAAACGAAGCCTGTCGACTGATCCCGCCCGGGCGGCCACCACGATCATTCAACGACCCTGATCCGGTCGTGATCCGATTCCGAGCGGCCGTGTGGCCGCTCGCGGGGCACATACAATGGACCAAGGAATGTTGCGAATGACGCACGGTTCCTTGGCCCATTGGGCCGAATGGGTTTTGCCATGGGTTGTGATGGACGGAAACGAAAAGTCGGGCAACCCCCGAGCGTAAGGGCGGTGAGACGCATGGTGCTAGGCATCGATGAGCGAATCGACGGCGTGAACCTCGGCAACTGGCTGGTGCTGGAGAAATGGATGGATCCGAAACCGTTCACCCGCAGCGCCGAAGACGATGAAATCTGGATGCACCGCACGCACGTATCCCTCTGGTCCGAACGGAATCTCGCCGAGGAACTGCGCCGGCACCGCGAAACCTACATCACCCTGGAGGATTTCCGTATTATCGTCGGTCACGGAATCAACCTCGTACGCATTCCCATACCGTATTTCATCTTCGGCGACTGGCCCGGGCATCCGGGCTGCATCACGTACCTCGACCGCGCGTTCCGTTGGGCGCGGGAGACGGGATTGAAGATTATGATTGACCTGCATACCGTTCCCGAATCGCAGAATGGTTTCGACAACGGCGGTCTGACGGGTGTGTGCAAATGGGCGCAGAATACGGACTTGGTGGAGTACACGCTGAACGTGCTGGAGCGATTGGCTCGCCGATACCGCGACGAACCGGCCCTGCACAGCATCGAAGTACTCAACGAACCAGTGAGCTGGTCGGTGTTCCATAGCACGTCGAACACGGCGAAAGACTCTCATGAGGCTTCCGGTAGCACGTATGTCTCACTGCGGTTTCTGAAGCGCTTCTACCGCGACGCTTACGCCCGGTTGCGCGCCGTGCTGCGTCCGGAAACCGTGATCGTATTCCATGACGGTTTCCGACTACTTCGCTGGGGCGGTTGGTTTCGTCGTGCTGGCATGCGCAACGTCATACTCGACACCCATCAATATCTCATCGCGATGGAGGATCCGCTGTTCTCGGGACCGGCACGCCGGCTGTACCTGCGATCGCGGCAACTGCCATGGCTGTACCGGATGCTGGTGGGTGCGAGTGGCATCGTCATCCGTTCGGCGGCCCGTCGTATTCCCGTGCTGGTGGGCGAGTGGTGTGTGGAGAATCAGTGGGCCCTACACAGCCAAAACCGATCGGCTGCATACCGCCAAGTGTCACGATTGCAACGCGCGGCATGGGACGTGTCGGCGGGGCAGATCTATTGGAGCTACCAGCTTGCGCGCTCCGCGAAACCGGGCAGTGGCGAAGGGAGACCGCCGCGGGACCCTCGCAACGGCGGCAATCTTGAGGCGTGGGATCTGACTCGCGTATGGCGTCATGGATGGATTCTGGCGGATACCCCTCACGATGACGTGCCATAGGCAGTCAATCAACGGCAATCGACGCAAGGTGCATTAGACTCGGAATCATGGCAGAGGAAGAGACTTCGAAACGTATCCGAAAATCACCACAGGAGCGTCGAGCGGAAGTGCTGGATGCGGCTGTCCAGCTGATTAGCGAGCGTGGGTTCAATGGCATTTCCATCCAAGACGTGGCCGACAGGGTCGGCATCTCCAAACAAGGCGTGTTGCGATACGTCGACAACAAAGACAAAATGCTGGCGCTGGTATATGACGAATACTACGGGCAGACCGGCACGCCGGAGGACTTCTTCTCTTCGGGCATGCCGGGCAGCGACCCGTCCGCGCCGCATTTTCCTGCGTATCTGCGCTACCTGGTGAAACACAACTCGCGCCGCCGCATGATGGTGCAGCTGTTCACCGTGCTGTCGGTGGAATCCCTGAACCCGGATCACCCATTGCATGACGAATTCATGGGACGCATGGAGGACATCTGGGAACACTACTCGAAATACCCGTGGGTGGTTCCGCCGCAATTGGGCGCATGGGCCGGCAGCATGCGGCCAGTGGTGCGCAAAGCCATGGAAATCATGGATGGCATTCAGCTGTGGTGGCTGCGCGAACCGGAAGTGGACTTGTGTGAGGAATGGTCCGAAATGGAGAATCTGCTGTTTCCCGCGCCCCTCTGGGATGCATGCCGCTGATTTTATGTGTGTTCCGCATACGTTCGGGGGTGACCTGACGGCCACCCTCATTTTGCTTATCTTCTATTGTGGTAGTGCCTGAAAAGTTTGCTGAAAGAGACATGCTGGTTTCTTGAGATGTCGACCATTTTGATGCAGTCAGACTACCTGCTGCGCTTCCCGTATAGACGCCAATGCTGGCTCCCAACATCCCTAGCGATACTAGTATCATTATTTTACGGAAGAGTCTAGATTCAGTAGAATTACCAATTCTACATAATAATTCGTCATATATAGAACCTGCTGCAGAATTAGTTACAATTGTCCCTCTGTAAAAAGTTAATTTTACTCATTATATTGACTATTTATAAGATAATTAGAACGTTGAATAATCTCAGATTCATTCTTGCCGGAAATAAGAAATTTCCTGTCAGAATCAACAGAGTTATGAGCGATACCTTTTTTCTTGCCCACAGATTCCAAAACCGCCCAATCCGGGATTTCTTTTTCCTTTGGCCAGTTCAATCCAGCGGTTTCCAGCAGTATGCCATACTGAGATGATCGCGTAATATTCGCATCCGCATCGACAAGACCAAGTTCCAATAGGAAGTTGGCCTTGCTTTGGTCTATGCCATAGGCGGCTGCCAGCTCCTGCTTGATGAGACCGCCTCCTCTGCGTGCCGCCATTTCCCCGAATACGAAATCACCGGTTTCATTCTTATAGAATTCGATATGCATCACATTCGGAATCGTCTGATCGTTGAAAGATGCAATTAATTGCTTTGTCAGTCGGAGCAGCTCGGAATAGTCGGCACCGTTCTCATCCAACATCACGGAACCGGTGTTTTGTTTCTCGAAATCCAGTGGCGGGACAAGATACCGTGATGGTGAGATCAGAATCGAACCGGAATTGATATAGACTACATCCACATGGTAGACGGAACCGGAACAATATTCCTCTAAGTAATACTGGTTTGAATGCACGTTTCGTATGAATTCCGGCTTGGTAGCTAAAGCGGGCAGGTCATCTTTCGAATGCAATATCGTAATGCCTGCAGACCCTGCGCCCCATCGAGGTTTGAGAACAACCGTCTCCCAACGATCGAACGCCGAAATAATATCTCCAAAGCCTTGGCAGGTGGTATGGGGAATAATCTTTAATCCGGCATCAAGGGCCGATTGTTTCATCGTGACTTTATCTCGACAGCTTAACGCCAGTTCATGCTGTAAACCGGGAATTCCAAATAAACTTCTCGCCTCTGCAACCCTCAGTACGTCTTCCTCTGAGCTGGAAACTATCCTATCTGGTTTAAATTTCCTGACAATATCAAAGAATTTTGCGGTAGCGCTATCAGAGGAATAATCGGAAACCTCGATTTCCTTGATGACGGAGCTCGGCCAACTATGGTGTGCGGCTCGATCGTTCGAGGTGAAGACCATAACTTCTAAACAATTGAAACGTTCTTGGATTTCCTCAATCCATTTAGGATAATTTGAGAAAGATTTGGGCTGTTGCAGCAATAATACTTTCATGTCATTCCCCTTCCGGTGTACTCACCAAGACTTTTTCTTTCAATGACGAATGACTCTTTGTCCACGTTTTCTAATTTGATTAGTGACGACTGCAGGCATTATTCCCACTAACGCCAGTGCACACCAATACCAAGCCGTCAATCCTGCAGGACGTAGTGCCGGAACGATCCAACCGCCAAGGAATGAGCCTGCCGATTCACCAATGGCTGCAATTATCAGCCGATAGTTCAGAATGTCCACCAAAGGCTTATCTGGCTGTGCCTCTACCAGAGCAATATTGATTAATGGCGCATAGATGCATTCTGCAATGGAGAACACAACCAAGGAAATGATGCATATCCACCAGTACGACGAGACTCCGCAGGCGAATAGTGCGAAGGAAATTCCATAAATCCCCAGGCTTTTGACTATGAATGAGGTGGCATTATGTTCTTTGGTCATATTGCGCGAGATGATCTTACTTACCGGCATTTGCAGTGCTATGACCGATATGGCATCAATGGAATAGAACAATCCTCTTATGACTGGACTATCGGATAACGAGTGGAATTCCAATGACATTCCGGCAAAAAGCTGACCATTCATGATACTGCCCACGAACACCGCCAGGATGGCAAGAACCGTACCGGGACTTTTCAGCGAGTCTGTAATGGTCTTCACGATGGAGGAAGTGTTTTCCTCGCCGCTTTTCTCATTGCGTATGAAGACATGATGAGTCAGCGCTATTGGAGCTAGTAAAGCAGAAAAAGCATAGAGTCCGACGATGATTGCAATAAAGAGCGTTTGTCCGAAAGCCTTATATATGTAATTCGAACCCAGAGGTCCAATCGCGGATCCAAGATTGGCTGCCATGGTCACTAAAGCAAACAAAGAAGCCTGAATTTTTTTATCCTTTACTGTAGCGATGATATGCCCTCGTAGGGCAAAATTAACCAATGAAAGACCGAGTCCCAGCAAAGCCAAATCCGCAAAAAGGAAGCCGATAAAACCACCCATTGCCGGTTGTAGCAGCAAAAGTGAAAAAACCATGAATCCGAAACCGGTCTCGGTGAGGGATACCGTTGAGAAACGCTCAATCAGGCTACCTATAAAAACAGTACTGCCTCTAGAAAAAAGAGATAAAATTCCGAGCGCCAGCCCAACATATAGCGATGACGCCGCAGAAACTTGGCCGGTGAGAATAACCGAAAGAAGGGAGAAGAGACCGCTGTACGCAGCAGTATTCAAAAAGTAATTCACTGATATGGAGTCTCTTTTAATATCGTTCGGCTTCTCCATTTGAATGGACCTTCTTTTATGCTTTACAAATAATGTCTCCCCATGCTAGTTGTCATAGGGGAATTGTTCATTGCTGCGTCCACATATAGTGACGCTTGGTTTTGGCATACTTGGGGGTGTCTGTTTCAAAGTTTACCGTGCTTTCTGTGGAATCGTTGAATCCTGAACATCCGTTGCACGATGAATTCACTGCTCGTATGGACGATATTTGGGAGAACTATTCGCAATATCCTTGGCTGATTCCTCCGCAATTGGGTTCATGGAAGTCGAGCATGCGACCGGTGGTGCGTAAGGCCATGGAAATCATGGATGGTGTGCAATTATGGTGGTTGCGCGAGCCTGAAGTTGATTTATGCAAAGAGTGGGCTCAGATGGAAAACATGCTGTTTCCATCCCCGTTGTGGGATGCATATCGTTGATTTTGAATACTTGTTGAGATTGGCATTGCATGCGCGTGCGAAAAGGCGAGGGTCTGATGGTCCCTCGCCTTTTGCGTTGACGGGTTTATGTCGAGTTGCGGATGTGCACATGATATACTAAACTACCAATTGGTAATTAAAGAAAATCGCTTCAATGAGGAAAGTGAGCAATCCATGACCGAAACCACTGAAAATACTGTAAATCTGCCTTATAGGAATCCGGAACTTCCTACTGAGGAACGCATCGCCGATCTGCTTGGTCGAATGACCCTTGAGGAAAAAGTCGGACAGATGATGCAGCTTGACGCGCGAAGCGGCGATTTGGACGATCTGATCGTCGACAAGCACGTTGGTTCCATTCTGCACACCTCGCCTTCCGATCTGCCGAAAGCCGTGGAAACGGTGAACGCCAAAACCCGTCTCGGCATTCCGCTGGTGATCGGCGACGACTGCATTCACGGCTATTCCTTCTGGCCGGGAGCCACCATTTTCCCGGAACAGCTAGGCATGGCAACCACGTGGGATTCTGAAAAGGTACAGGCCGCGGGCCGTGCCACCGCCGAGGAAGTGTCAGCCACCGGCGTGCATTGGACGTTCTCCCCGGTGCTGTGCATCGCGCGAGACACCCGTTGGGGCCGCGTGGGCGAAACCTTTGGCGAAGATCCGTACCTGATTGGCGAAATGGCATCGTCCATTGTCAAGGGCTATCAAGGTGGAGCTAAGGCGGGCGAGCCGCTCGCCAAAGACGCGATCCTCGCATGCGCCAAGCATTTCGCAGGCTATTCCGAAACACAGGGAGGGCGTGACGCTTCCGAAGCCGACCTGAGCCACCGCAAGCTGGAATCCTGGTTCCTGCCGCCGTTTGAACGCGTGGCCAAGGAAGGCTGCGGCACCTTCATGCTCGGCTACGAATCCATCGAAGGTGTGCCGGTCACCTTCAACAAGTGGCTGCTTTCCGACAAACTGCGTGGCGCTTGGAACTATCAGGGCACGCTCATCACCGACTGGGACAACGTCGGCCGTTCCGTGTGGGAGCAGAAGGTCAAGCCTGACTATGTGCAGGCTGCTGCCGATGCGGTCAAGTCCGGCAACGACTTGGTGATGACCACGCCAAAGTTCTACGAGGGTGCGATCGAAGCCGTGAAGACCGGTCTGCTTGACGAATCGTTGATCGATGCCGCCGTGGCTCGTATTCTCGCACTGAAGTTCCGTCTTGGACTGTTCGAAGATCCACGCTTGCCCGACCAGAAGCGTATCGATGCAGTGATCGGTTCCGAAGAGCATCAGCAGCTCAACCTTGAAGTGGCTCGCGAAGCCGTGGCATTGCTGAAGAACGACGGTTCACTGCCGTTCAACGTGGCCGGTGCGAAGCGTATCGCGGTCGTTGGCCCGCTCGCCGATGACGCCCAGACCCAGCTGGGCGACTGGGCAGGCAGCTCCGGCCAGATCAACTGGATGCCTGACGGCCACCCGCGTGAAATGATCACCACCGTGCTTGATGGTTTCAAGCAGCTCGCTCCGGAAGGTTGCGAGGTCGTGTACTCTCGCGGTGCCAACATCGTGGATTTGGTGCCCGATCCGGAAGGCGAGTTCTACCCGGATGGACAGCCTCGCCCGAAGATCGGCGTTTCCGCCAAGATTGATCGCGCACTGCTTGACGAAGCCGTGGAAAACGCACGCAAAAGCGACCTGATCGTGGCCGTGGTGGGCGATGTGATCCAGGCCATTGGCGAAGGCTGCTCCACCGCCACGCTTGAACTGCTCGGCGGACAGAATACGCTGATCGATGCACTGTCGAACGTGGCTCGCGAAACCGGCAAGCCGTTCGTGGTGGTGCTTGTCAGCTCCAAGCCGCAAGTGCTGCCGGCATCCGTGATCGGCACCAACGGCGTGATTGTTGACGAAACTCCAGCCGAAGGTACTTCGGCTCTGCTGTGGGCTCCAAGCCCGGGCATGAAGGGCGGCCAGGCCATCGCCGAAATCATTCTCGGCGAAACCGAACCGAGCGGACGCCTGCCGATCACCTTCCCGCGTCACGCAGGACAGCTGCCGGTCTACTACAACCAGATTCGAGGCCAGCACGGCAACCGTTACGCCGACCTCACGCAGAATCCGGCATTCGCATTCGGCGAGGGTCTGAGCTACACCACGTTCGAATACGGAGATCCGACCATCACCAACGTTCCGGAATCCGGCATATTCACCGAAACCGACACCGTGCATGCCGAAATCACCCTCACCAATACGGGCGATCGCAAGGGCACGGAAGTAGTGCAGCTCTACATCGGCGACATCGTGACCTCCTACAGCTGGACTGATCGTGAACTCAAAGCATTCCAGCGCGTGGAACTCGAACCAGGCAAAAGTAAGACCGTTGCCTTCGACATTCCGGTTTCCGATTGCACCATCGTCGATTCGGAAGCCAACCGAATCGTCGAACCGGGCGAATTCGAAGTGCTTATCGGCCATTCCAGCCGTCGCGAACACTTGAAGCGCACCACCTTCACCGTCGCGTAAAAGCGAAACGAAATAAGCCGTGTCGCAGAACCTAATAATCGACACGCTAGTCTGATATGAGCCGCCTACGAAATGCCGATCGTGGGCGGCTCGCATGAATGGACCATTGCCGTGGCATACGCGTTGTTTATGGCTGCTTCCGGATTCGTACTGGTGCCTGATCAGACGCATGCGTTGAACCAGTTGCCATCGTCAATGAACGCCGACTGTTCCGCGGTGATGAACGCCATACAGCAGCTTGCCGGCACGATTGTGCTTGCCACTGGCGGTTTACGGCTTTGTTCCCGATCGCTGTGGTTGCGGCGCTACTGGGCACGGTGTTCATCATGCTGATTCGCAAGGTGAAGTAGCTGCAGTTACTGCAGTAGCCGAAGCAACGCGCAGTGTGCCGGCGATTGCGGCACACGTGATCTCGACATTGCGTTCCGTGTTGGCGATCAGCGTCGCAAGATCCGCCGGCCCGGGCGCAATGCCGAACGTTGCGACGATGCCGGTCTCGTTCAACGCTTCGATGGTGTGTGGATCGCGGGTTACCGTTCCACCAATGGCAATAGTTGGTTTTCCTTGCGATTGCGCCAGTTTCGCAATGCCACTCGGCACTTTGCCGTACGGTGTCTGACTGTCGATGGAACCTTCGCCGGTGATGATGACGTCGGCCCATGCGCATGCTTCGCGACCATGCGTAAGATCGAGCACAAGTTCGATTCCCGGCCGTACTGTTGTATTGAACAGGCCGAGCATCCCGCCGCCGGTACCGCCTGCGGCGCCTGTACCGGGAATGCGCTCAATATCGCGGCCATTGTATTGCATGATCGCGTGTGCGAGATTCGCAAGTCCCTGATCGAGGAGTTCGACCTGTGCTGTGTTCGCGCCTTTTTGCGGAGCGAACACATGCGCAGCACCTTCCGGTCCGGTCAAAGGATTGGTGACATCGCAGGCGAGAACAATCGGAACATTTTTTACAAAATCGGGAACTTCCGAATCGTCAATCCTCTCCAAATCAACAAGAGAACCGCCACCAAGCGGAATATCATGACCTGCCGTATCAAGAAAACGAAATCCAAGCGCGCGAGCCAATCCCGTGCCACCATCCGTAGTGGCACTGCCGCCCAAACCAAGCACAATACGATTCGCGCCGGCGTCAATCGCAGCACGAATCAGCAAGCCGGTGCCGAACGTGGAAGAAGACAACGCATTACGGTCGGCGGGGGAGACCCGTTCAAGTCCGCTTGCCGAAGCCAACTCGACCACGGCGGTGTGGAGAATACAAGAAGCACGATTATTGCCAAGAAAGCCAAACTGAGCGGTAATCGGGCGGCCGATCGCATCAACTGTCTCAACATTGTGCAACGTGCCGGCGGTGGCATGAACCAAGGCTTGCGTCAATCCTTCGCCGCCATCGGAAAGAGGCATGAGCCGGCATTCCGCCTGCGGATTGCCACGCTTAATGCCGCGAGCCATCGCCTGTGCGATTGCTTCAGCCGAAGCGGCTTCCTTGAACGAGTCCGGTGCCAGCAGAATCCGCATACATGCCTCCTTTTACGTCTGCATCCATACATTAATGCAGTGCCGGGGCAGAGGCTTAGCGGTAACCCTCCCACATGGGCAGGGGGAACAGGGCGTCTTCGCATTCCGCCCACATGGCGTTCAGATCCTGGCCGGGCGTGCGCAGCCAACGCAGCTGCACGCCATCCATCATGGCGAATCCCGCATTAAGCAGCCGACGCGTATCAACACCTTCAGGCACTTGCCAACGGATGTTGAGTGCGGTGTCGGCATTATGCAGCTCACGGTTGGCGAAATACTCGTGCGCAGGGTGGTTCGGGTCGATCGCTTCGGCGCTCAACGTGGAAAACATGTGCACCTGAATCGGTCTGCGTGCGTTCACCGCCACGATTCTGCGCCACATGTCGGCGATCAACGGGCGTGGCTCACGTACTATGTCGGTAAGAATGTCTTCCGTTTCGGAATCGTAGACTTCGTCCAGCGCGGCTGTGAGCAGTCCTTCCTTACTGCCGACATAATGCAGCACGCCAGCCTTGGTGAGTCCTACGCGATCGGCGATTTTCTGCAGGGAAGTGCCGTAATAGCCGAGCGTTCCAAACAGTTCGACGGCCGCATTGAGAATCTCCGCTCTTCGGTCGACTTCTTCGTTGGCCATGATGATTCCCTCTCCTGCCTTCCATGAATGGCGATTCATGTGCGCTGCAATGCTTATGAATCGCCATTTCTCTCAAGTGGTAAATACTTGCAGTTACTTTACGGTCGGTTAACTGATTTTTCAAAGAAGATTGGCGTGTTGTGATGTTGATTTTGATAAAGTACCTACCGACCGGTTAGTAAAGATTTCGGGGTTGAGATTCCATAGGCCGGTTAACCGATACGAACTCAAGAAAACGATGCGAAAGAGGAACGTATGAGCGAAAACACCTATCCTTCCGTCAATGACCTGACGCTTGAAGAAAAGGCATCCCTAACTTCCGGCGGCGACGCTTGGCATCTGCAAGGCGTTGAAGCCAAGGGCATTCCCGGCTATATGATCACCGACGGACCCCACGGTCTGCGCAAGTCCAACTCGGCCACCACCGGCGAAGTCGATCTGAACAACTCCGTGCCCGCCACCTGCTTCCCGCCGGCCGCGGGCCTGTCCAGCTCGTGGAATCCGGAACTCATCCACCAGGTCGGCGAAGCCATGGCCGAAGAATGCATTCAGGAGAAGGTTGCCGTAATCCTCGGTCCCGGCGTGAACATCAAGCGCAACCCGCTTGGCGGCCGCTGCTTCGAATACTGGTCCGAAGACCCGTATCTGGCGGGTCATGAGGCGGTCGGCATCGTCGCAGGCGTGCAGTCCAAGGGCGTGGGCACTTCGCTCAAGCATTTCGCCGCCAACAGCCAGGAGACCGACCGGCTGCGCATCAGCGCCAACATCTCCCAGCGTGCGCTGCGCGAAATCTACTTCCCGGCATTCGAACACATCGTCAAGGAAGCCCAGCCGTGGACCATCATGTGCGCATACAACTGCATCAACGGCGTGCATGCCGCCCAGGATCGCTGGCTGCTCACCGACGTGCTGCGCGACGAATGGGGCTTCCAAGGTATCGTCATGAGCGACTGGGGCGCAGACCACGACCGCGTGGCCTCCCTCAATGCGGGCCTCAACCTCGAAATGCCGCCAAGCTACACCGACGACCAAATCGTCTACGCCGCACGCGACGGCCGCATCCAGCCGGCACAGCTCGACCGCATGGCACAAGGCATGATCGACTTGGTCAACAAGACCCGCGCAGCCATGAGCGTCGAAAACTATCGTTTCGACATCGAAGCCCACGATGAGGTCGCACATCAGGCCGCCGTCGAATCCATGGTGCTCCTCAAGAACGATGACGCCATTCTGCCAGTCGCTGGCGATGCCAAGGTCACCGTCATCGGCGAATTCGCACGTACCCCGCGCTACCAGGGCGGTGGTTCCTCGCACATCACCCCAACCAAGATGACCAGCTTCCTGGACGCCCTCACCGAACGCGGCGTGGATGCCAAGTTCGCCCCAGGATTCACCCTCGACCTCGAACCGGCCGATCCGGCACTCGAAGCCGAAGCCGTCGAAGCTGCCAAGGGCGCCGACGTGGTGCTCATGTTCCTAGGGCTCCCTGAAGCGGCCGAATCCGAAGGCTTCGACCGTGAGACCCTCGACATGCCGGCCAAGCAGATCGCACTGCTCGAAGCCGTCGCAGCCGAAAACAAGAACGTTGTGGTCGTACTCTCCAACGGCTCCGTCGTCACCGTGGCACCATGGGCCAAGAACGCCAAGGGCATCCTCGAATCCTGGCTGCTCGGACAGTCCGGCGGTCCGGCGCTCGCCGACGTGCTGTTCGGCAAGGTGAGCCCGTCCGGCAAGCTTGCGCAGACCATTCCCTTCGACATCAACGACGATCCGAGCACCATCAACTGGCCGGGTGAAGAGGGGCATGTCGATTATGGCGAAGGCGTGTTTGTGGGCTACCGCTATTACGACACCTACAACAAGGCCGTCGACTACCCGTTCGGCTTCGGCTTGAGCTACGCCACGTTCGAAGTGAGCGACGTGAAGGCCGTCAAGACCGGTGCCTGCACCGCAACCGTCAGCGCAGTGGTCAAGAACACCTCGAACGTTGACGCCGCCGAAACCGTGCAGGTGTACGTGGCTCCTGGCAAGGCTGACGTGGCCCGCCCGAAGCACGAGCTCAAAGGCTTCAAGAAGGTGTTCCTCAAAGCCGGCGAATCCGCCGAAGTCTCCTTCGATCTCGACGATCGCGCCTTCGCCTACTGGTCTGAGAAGTTCAACGACTGGCATGTGGAGAGCGGCGAATACGCCATCGAAGTCGGCACATCCAGCCGTGACATCGCCGGTTCCGCGGTAGTGGAGCTCGATGGCGACGGTAAGGCCCAGCCGCTCACCGAGTGGTCCAACTTCATGGAATGGCGTAAGGATCCGCTCGGTTCCAAGGTGCTCGAGAAGCTGCGTGCCGAAGGTGAAGCCGGCCGTATGCCGATCGTGCCCGACAATGACATGACCCGTCTGTTCCTCGACTCCATGCCGATCAACAGCATGTCGGTGCTGATGGGTGCCGATGGCAAGCAGATCTTCGAATACATGCTTGCCGAATACGCTGAACTCACCAAGTAGTTTCGCGGGATTCAAGACTTAAGGTCGGGGAATCTGATCCGTTACTCTGAACCGGTGCGGACCTGATTCCTCGGCCTTTGCATTGTTGGAAGGTTGCTCTGGGATTGTTGCTTTATGACGATTTTCAAGGCAAACGGATACGTACGACATGCCAATTGTTGCATATGCAACAGTTGTATATACAACGGTTTACTATATATGCTGTGACGGAAGTGACGAACGAACAATACAAGGAACCGACTGGCTCACGACTCTTCGAAGTCTGGGAAAGCGGCTTGGCAAAGCCCCCCAGCGTGGCCATTCGCTCGCTGCACAACGTGGTCAACCGGTATCTGCGCGTCACCCGCCCTGAAGCGGCGGAAGACATCAGCAACGGCAACGTTGACGTCATCGTGTATCTCGCACGGCATGACAACGAGGAAATCTTTCCTCAAGACATTGAGCAACGCTTTGGCGTGACCCGATCCACATCATGCCGGGTGCTGGGGCTGATGGAGCAGAAGGGCCTGATCGCGCGCGAACCGGTGAAACGCGACGCACGACTGAAAAAAATCGTGTTGACGGACAAATCGAGGCATATCGCCGAAGTCTTGCGGGACAATGCGAAGAACATGGAACGAATCCTGCTGGAAGGCCTTGAAGACGATCAGATCCGCCAATTCATGCACGTGCTCGACGTCATGCAGACGAATTTGGTGAAAACAGGTTTGATCGGAGACGAAAGTCGATATCCAAGTTTGGAAATACAGGAACAGGACGCAAGCAAATCGCAAGTTCCGCAAGAATCGCAGGTTCCGCAAAAAACATGCGATGACTATGCCTCGAATAATCGCGATGCTCGTGATGAGTATGTCTCGCACGTACTGCGGATATCGCAGGAAATGGCGATCGCGCGCAATCGCAAGTAACACACGTCATAGGTAAAAATAAAAGGAAAGGGCAAGTAGTGACAACGGCAAACGCAACGGCGTCCGCAACGCCGAAACCAAAGCAGCATGTCATTCGCACACTGGGCAAATCCCTGCGCGAATACAAAAAAGTCAGTCTGCTCTCCCCGGCATTTGTAGCCGTGGAAAGCGTGCTGGAAATCCTTATTCCGACTGTCATGGCATCGCTGATTGATGAGGGCATCAGCGGTGGCAGCATGCCGGCGATTTTGAAATTCGGCTTGATTCTGTTGATTTGCTCGGTAGTTTCGCTGACATCCGGCTTTTTGGCTGGAAAGTTCTCGGCTATCGCAGGTGCCGGATTCGCGAAGAATCTGCGTCACGATCAGTTTGAGAAGGTGCAAGGCTACAGCTTCACCAATATCGACCGTTTCTCCACCGGTTCGATCATCACACGACTGACCACCGATGTGACCAACCTGCAGAACGCGTATTCGATGATTATCCGCATGGGTGTGCGCGCTCCGATCATGGTGATTGTGGCGTGGATCTTCTCCTTCCGCATCAGCCCCTCCATCTCTTTGGTGTTCCTCGCCTGCATTCCGGTGCTCGCCATCGGCTTGTGTGGCCTGGCGGTGCTGGTGCACCCGGTGTTCGAGCGTGTGTTCCACACATACGACAAGCTCAACAACGTGGTCGACGAGAACCTGCAGGGCATCCGCGTGGTCAAGTCCTACAATCGCGAAAGCCACGAAACCGAAAAGTTCAACCGCATTTCGCAGCGCATCTTCAAGGACTTCACCAAGGCCGAACGCATTATGAGCTTCAACAATCCGCTTATGATGCTGTGCGTGTACGTGTCCATGCTGCTCATCGCATGGATGGGCGCCCGGCAGATCGTGGCGTCCGGCAACAATGCAGCCCTAGGCTTGACCACCGGCGATCTGACCGCACTGGTCACCTACGCCATGCAGATCCTCATGGCTATGATGATGCTTTCCATGATTTTCGTGATGTGCATTATTTCGCAGGCTTCCGCCGAACGTATCTGCCAGGTGCTGAACGAGGAAAGCACGGTTACGAATCCGGCTAATCCAGTCAAGGAAGTGAAGAATGGCGAGATCGATTTCGACCATGTCACCTTCCGTTATTCCGCCACTTCCGAAAAGCCAGTGCTTGACGATATTGATTTGAAGATTCGTTCCGGCATGACCGTCGGCATCGTCGGCGGCACCGGTTCCGCAAAGTCCAGTCTGGTGCAGCTTGTGCCACGTTTGTATGACGTGACCGAAGGCTCGCTGAAGGTCGGCGGCGTGGATGTGCGTGATTACGATTTGGAAGTATTGCGTGATCAGGTTGCCATGGTGTTGCAAAAGAACGTGCTCTTCTCCGGAACCATTGCCGAAAACCTGCGTTGGGGCAATCCAAACGCCACTGATGAAGAGATTCGCCACGCGTGCCAGCTTGCGCAGGCTGACGGCTTCATTCAGGAATTCCCCGACAAGTACGATACGTACATCGAACAGGGCGGTACCAACGTTTCCGGCGGCCAGCGCCAGCGTCTGTGCATTGCGCGTGCGTTGCTGAAAAAGCCGAAGATCCTGATCCTCGACGATTCCACATCCGCGGTCGACACCAAAACCGATCAGCTGATTCGTACCGCATTCCATCATGAGATTCCCGACACCACGAAGATCATCATCGCCCAGCGTGTGGCCTCTGTGCAGGAATCCGACATGATTCTCGTCATGGATCACGGCCGCATCATGGCAGCCGGCACGCATGAACAACTGCTCGAAAACTGCGACGAATACCGTTCCATCTACGAATCGCAAACCAAGAATCAGGCTCAACCTGAGGAACTGCAGTGAAAGGAGGCAACAGATGACTGAACAAACTTCCGCATTGAAATCCAAGGAAAACAACAACGTGGCCAGCAAACAGCCGAAGCCACCGATGCAGAAAGCCGCACCGGGCACCACCAAGCGTATTTTCGGCTACATCTTCCAGTACAAGTGGCGCGTGGCGCTCGTAGTAGTGTGCATTCTTGTCGGAGCCGCAGCGCAGGCCGGATCGTCACTGTTCCTGCAGTCGCTGATCGACGCCTACATTCTGCCCATGGTTGGTGCCACCAACCCTGACTGGATGCCGCTGTTGCGTGCGCTGACACTCATGGCATGCCTGTATGCGGCCGGCATTTTCTGCAGCTGGCTATGGCAGTGGATCATCGTCGCCGTGGAACAGGGCACGTTGAAGAAGATCCGCGACGACATGTTCGCTCACCAGCAGACCTTGCCGATCCGTTACTTTGATACCACCGAACACGGTGACATCATGAGCCGTTACACCAACGATACCGACACATTGCGCCAGGCCATCAGCCAATCGTTCCCGCAAATGTTCTCGTCCGCGGTGTCCGCGCTTGCGGCGCTCGTGTCGATGCTGTGGCTGTCGGTGCCCGTCACCATTTTTGTGCTCGCATTCACTGTGATCCTGTTCGTGGTGGTGCGCAAGGTCGTTTCCCGTTCCGGACGTTACTTTGTCAAGCAGCAGATCGCCATCGGCGATGTGAACGCATTCGTGGAAGAAGCGGTCAACGGCCAGAAGGTCATCAAGGTCTTCAACCATGAGGACGCCACCCAAACCACTTTCGACAAGAAGAACGAAGAACTCTTCGAAGCTTCCGCCGAAGCGAACACGTGGGGCAATGTGACCATGCCGATCGTCGGCAACATGGGCTATCTGCTCTACATTCTGCTTGCAATCTTTGGCGGATTCGCGGCGATTTCCGGACTCGGCAACTTCGGCCTGTCCGGAGCCGGACAGCTCACCTTGGGCACGCTCGTCTCTCTGCTGACGCTGTCTCGTTCCTTCGTGAACCCGCTCGGTCAGGTGTCCATGCAGTTCAACATGGTGATGATGGCGCTCGCCGGCGCATCCCGTATCTTCGCGCTCATGGACGAACAGCCGGAAGATGACGACGGCTCCGTGACCTTGGTGAATGTGGAACTCGGCGAAGACGGCCGCACCATGACCGAAGTCGACCATGAAACCGGTCACTGGGCGTGGAAGCGCGAGGAGGGCGACGATGGCACCCGTTCACTCAAGGCCGCGCAGTCCTTGAGCCCGCGTGCTGCAGAAGTAGCGATGAAGGCCCGTGAAACCGCTGTCACTTCGCCGGATGGACGCCTTACCCTGCTGCAGGGCGATGTGCGCTTCACCGACGTGACCTTCGGCTACAACCCCAACAAGCCGGTGCTGCATGACATCACTTGGTTCGCCAAGCCCGGGCAGAAGATCGCATTGGTCGGTGCCACGGGTGCCGGTAAGACCACGGTGACCAACCTGATCAACCGTTTCTATGACATTCAAGACGGCATGATTCTGTACGACGGCATTTCCGTCAAGGGCATCCGTAAGCCGGATCTGCGTCGTTCGCTGGGTGTGGTGCTGCAGGACGTGAATCTGTTCACAGGCACGGTGATGGACAACATCCGTTACGGTCGGCTCGACGCCACCGACGAGGAATGCATTGCCGCTGCGAAGCTTACGAATGCCGACGGCTTCATTCGCATGCTGCCCAACGGCTATCAGACCGTGCTTGAAGGTGATGGTTCTGGTCTGTCTCAGGGCCAGCGTCAGCTGATCTCCATCGCTCGTGCGGCCGTGGCCGATCCGCCGGCCATGATCCTCGACGAGGCCACTTCGTCCATCGACACCCGTACCGAGGAAGTGGTGCAGGCCGGTATGGATAACCTCATGAAGGGGCGTACCGTGTTCGTGATCGCACACCGCCTGTCCACCGTGCGCAATTCCGACGTGATCATGGTGCTCGACCATGGCCGCATCATCGAACGCGGCTCGCATGACGAGCTCATCGCACAGAAGGGCGAGTACTACCAGCTCTACACAGGTGCCGTAGAGCTCGAATAGTGCAATCCTGCGCTATTACTGCGCGGCTAGCCGCGCTTTGACCCCTGCCTGCTGATGCCACCTTTGTGACCAGTGGCTTTAAACGGCATGGATCCTCTGGAAAATCCCTTGCTTTGAAATTGCGGTTTCGAAGCAAGGGATTTTGCTTTGCTTGTGAAACGCATGCTATTTGGCTGCGGCCAGCCGGTTTTCTGCACAGGCTGATTGGCTGCTTGTTCATGGGATTGCTGCATGAGCAACGATTTTACGTGCCTTTCGCATGACCGTTCACGAATCTCACTTGGTTTGGCAGGAAGTCAATAATAGGATATCCTTTCATGAAGTAAACGATTTACTAAATTGGAGAGCGAGACATGGCGACGATTAAAGAAATTGCGCAGCGTACCGGGTTTTCTCAGGCTACGGTGTCTCGACTTCTGAATGGGGATCCCACTCTTTCCGTGCGTGAGGAGACGCGTCGTAAGATCATTCAGGCGAGTGAAGATCTCGGCTACAGCATGCAGACCAAACGCATCGTCATTCCTCATGAGGTCGCGCTGCTTGATAATGAGAAGTCCGAAGAAGCGTTGCGTGACTCCTATTTCACTGATTTGCGTTCGGCGCTCGATCGCAATGCTGAGCAGCAGCGCATGGAAATGACGGTGTTCCACAACCTCAATGACATGATTGCGTCCGGTTCCAAGTTCGACGGTTTCATGGTAATCGGCGCCGACCAGATTGGCGAGAAGGAATTGGAACGGCTGCACAGGGTCATGCCGTATGGCGTGTTCATTGATGTGAATCCGGCGCCGAATCTGTTCGATTCCGTGCAACCTGATTTGCAGCAGACCATACATGATGCGGTTGCGGCGTGTGCGGCCAAGGGCATGAAACGTGTTGGATTTATTGGTGGCAAGGGCTCCCTTATGAACTTTTATGAGGCCGACGAGGAGAACCGTGCCACGTATTTCCGCCGTGAAACGAAGCGTTTCGGCATTCAGTCCGACGGGCTCGTGTATTCCGACGGCCTGTTCACGGTGAGCAACGGACGTGCTTTGGGGGAGCGGTTCGTGCGCGATCATAATGGTGTGCTACCGGATGCCGTGATTGTCGCCGCCGATGTGATCGCGGTGGGCATGCTACAGGCATTCAATGCGGTTGGCGTGCTGGTGCCGCGTGACATCAGCGTGATCAGCATCAATAATCAGACGATTTCGCAGTTGACTTCGCCACCATTGAGCACCTTCTCCATTGATCTGAACGAGCTTGCGCGCGTTGCGACCTTGACATTGGGCGACGCCATTTCTGGCAAGCGTACGATTCGTCAGCATGTGTATCTGTCGACGTCATTGGTGGCGCGTGACAGTTTTGTGCCTGCGAAATAGTGATGCTTAAGACGTTACGCGTCTGGTGTTTCTTTTTACTTTTTCATTCTTGTGAATCCTACTAAAGAATCGTCCATAATCATGAAAAACAAGCGAAATAGTTCGCGCTGCATGCTATAGTTGCAACCGAAATGAGAGCGATGATCCGTTATCAGCGGGGAGCTTCCGGAAGAACGGTCGTATCATGCGACTTATTAGAACCGGCGGGAAGGCCCGAATAGCCGAACATACAAGCGGTCGTGCGCCAATCGAAAGCATGGCAAACGAGGTGGTACCGCGGTGGCGGCGTCCGGATGGGCGCGATGCCATCGTCCTCGTAGGAGACAAATAGTAAGAACCTACGAGGAGATACGGTGAGCAAAAACAACGTGTATCCGAAGGCAGCTGCGGGTGAGCAGAGCGCCAATGTAGCGCCGAACCCCAGTTTCCCAAAGCTGGAAGAATCCGTCCTTGATTATTGGGAGAAGGACGACACCTTCCAGAAGTCCATTGAACGCCGTCCTTCCGGCGATCACAGCCAGAACGAATTCGTGTTCTTCGACGGTCCGCCGTTCGCCAACGGTCTGCCGCACTACGGCCACCTGCTGACCGGTTACGCCAAGGATGTGATTCCGCGCTACCAGACCATGAAGGGTCACAAGGTCAATCGTGTGTTCGGTTGGGATACGCACGGTCTGCCGGCCGAACTTGAAGCCCAGAAGGAACTGGGCATCGATTCGGTCGATCAGGTCAAGGAAATGGGCATCGACAAGTTCAATGATGCCTGCCGTGCCTCCGTGCTCAAGTACACCAACGAGTGGAAGGACTACGTGCACCGTCAGGCACGTTGGGTCGATTTCGAGCATGGCTATAAGACGCTGAACATTCCATACATGGAATCCGTGATGTGGGCGTTCAAGCAGCTGTACGACAAGGGCCTCGCGTATCAGGGCTACCGCGTGCTGCCGTACTGCCCGAAGGATCAGACGCCGCTTTCCGCGCATGAGCTGCGCATGGATGCCGACGTGTATCAGGATCGTCAAGACACCACCGTGTCCGTGGCCGTGAAGCTGCGCGACGAGGAAGACGCCTACGCGGTGTTCTGGACCACTACGCCGTGGACCGTTCCCACCAACTTCGCCATCGTGGTCGGTGCCGACATCGACTATGTGGAAGTGCGTCCGACCGAAGGCAAGTTCGCGGGCAAGAAGTTCTACCTGGGCAAGCCACTGCTCGGCTCCTACGCCAAGGAACTCGGCGAAAACTATGAGATCGTGCGCGAGCTCAAGGGTGCCGAGATGGAAGGCTGGCGCTACTACCCGGTGTTCCCGTACTTTGCAGGCGACGAGAACGCCGTCGAAGGCAAGGTTCCGGGTCCGGAAGGCTATCAGATCTTCACCGCCGACTATGTCGATACCGTTGAAGGTACCGGCCTCGTGCATCAGGCTCCGTACGGTGAAGACGATATGAATACGCTCAACGCCAAGGGCATCAAGAGCGTTGATGTGCTCGACGCGGGCTGCAAGTTCACTTCGCTGTGCCCGGATTACGAGGGCATGTATGTGTTCGATGCGAACAAGCCGATCCTGCGTAACCTGCGTGCCGGCGACGGCCCGTTGGAGCGCATTCCGGAAGATCAGCGCGCGATCCTTTTCCAGGAGAAGAGCTACGTGCACTCCTACCCGCACTGCTGGCGTTGCGCCACTCCGCTGATCTACAAGCCGGTGAGCTCCTGGTTCGTGTCTGTCACCAAGATCAAGGACCGTCTGCTCGAACTGAATCAGCAGATCAACTGGATTCCGGGCAATGTGAAGGACGGCCAGTTCGGTAAATGGCTCGCCAACGCACGTGACTGGTCCATTTCCCGTAACCGTTTCTGGGGTTCCCCGATTCCGGTGTGGGTGTCCGATGATCCTAAGTATCCGCGCGTGGACGTGTACGGTTCGTTGGAGGAGCTGAAGGCCGACTTCGGTGACTATCCGCGCGACCATGAGGGCAATGTCAACATGCACCGCCCGTACATTGATGAGCTGACGCGCGTCAACCCGGACGATCCGACCGGCAAGAGCCATATGCACCGCATCAGCGACGTGATGGACTGCTGGTTCGAATCCGGTTCCATGAGCTTCGCCCAGTACCATTACCCGTTCGAAAACAAGGAAACCTTCGAACAGCATTTCCCGTGTGATTACATTGTGGAATACATCGGCCAGACCCGTGGCTGGTTCTACGTGCAGCACATCATGGCGACCGCCCTGTTCGACAAGCCGGCGTTCAAGAACGTGATCTGCCATGGCATCGTGCTTGGCTCCGACGGCCAGAAGATGTCGAAGCATCTGCGCAACTACCCGGATGTGAACGGCGTGTTCAACGATTTCGGTTCCGACGCCATGCGCTGGTTCCTCATGAGCTCGCCGATTCTGCGCGGCGGCAACCTGATTGTGACCGCCGATGGCATTCGCGACACCGTTCGCCAGGTCATGCTGCCGGTGTGGAGCTCGTACTACTTCTTCACCCTGTATGCGAACGCTGCTAATAATGGTGCCGGGTTCGATGCTCGTGCACTGCATGCCGATGAGGTTGCCGCACTGCCGGAAATGGACCGTTATCTGCTGGCACGTACCCGCCGACTGATCGAGAAGACGCAAAGCTCGCTGGATGACTTCCTGATTTCCGACGCATGCGAAGCAGTGTCTGATTTCATTGACATGCTCACCAACTGGTACATCCGCAACAATCGTGACCGTTTCTGGAACGAGGATGAGAACGCGTTCAATACGCTGTACACCGTGCTTGAAGCATTCATGCGCGTGATCGCACCGCTTGCTCCGATGGAAGCGGAAGCAGTGTGGCGTGGTCTGACCGGTGGCGAATCCGTGCACTTGGCCGACTGGCCGTTCCTTGCCGACGAGCAGACCGGAGAGGCAACAGAACTGGGCCGCGTGCTTGTTGACGATTCGGCTCTGGTTGACGCGATGGAGAAGGTGCGCGAGGTCGTGTCCGGCACTCTGTCTATGCGTAAGACAAAGCAGATCCGTGTGCGCCAGCCGCTGTCCAAGCTGACCGTGGTGGTGGAGAACACTGCCGCCGTGGCCGCATACGACGAGATCCTGAAGTCCGAACTGAACGTGAAGAACGTTGAACTGTGCACGCTTGAAGATGCCGAAACCCAAGGCTTGAAGATCATCAACGAGCTGCGCGTGAACGCTCGCGTGGCAGGCAAGCGTCTTCGCAAGGACGTGCAGTTCGCCATCAAGGCTTCCAAGTCCGGCGCATGGCATGTGAACGCCGAAGGCGCTCCGGTATGTGAGACTCCGAACGGTGAAATCGTGCTTGAGGAAGGCGAATATGAGCTGATTAACAGCGTGGAGGAGAAGAACGCCGAAGAGGCTGCCAACTCCGTTTCCTCCGCGTTGCCGACCGGTGGCTTCGTGATCCTCGACACCGAGCTGAACGATGATCTGATCGCCGAAGGCTATGCGCGCGACGTGATTCGCGCTGTGCAGGATGCCCGTAAAGCCGCCGATCTGCAGATCTCCGACCGCATCGCACTGAAGCTCGTTGTGCCTGCCGAAGACGTGGCCAAGGTCGAACAGTTCAAGGAACTTGTCTCCTCCGAAACGCTCGCCACCTCTTTTGAAGTGACTGCCGGCGATGAGCTGAACGTTGAGGTTGCCAAGGCCTGAATGGTCTGACAGGTGGCCTGGCTGATGGCTGACAGCTGAACGGTCGCTAGCATAATAGGTCCCGAATTCGATGGATTATTTCGGAAGGTTCGGGACCTTTTTAAATGGTCTTTTGGTGGTCTTCTATCGGTATTTTTGTCTGTCTTTTGGCGGAACTGAACAATCGACCATGAAATGTTCAAACATGAAGCTACAGTGAACCCGTGGCTTCAAGCCTTGCAGACTTGATCTGTATCCGTAAGCATGTAATTTATGTCGGCGCGCACTTTACATATGTGATCGCATTGCGCGTACGACTCGCATGTGGAAACAGATCGTTACGCGAATGGTTCTCAGTACCATCCATGTGAGTCAAGCACACATTTGAGAAGCAGTCGCACACCGGGAATCGCGCTCGCGCGGTTCCCGTTTTTCGCTCGTTTTCCTCACCGCAATATGCATACGCGTGTTTCTTTTTGTGATTTGACATGCTTTTCCGTGACAGATTGGCAAACTTCGATGAGTCTCAAAATCCCGTGGCGTACTCCAATGCGTGGTTGGATGAAGTCCATCGGATGTTGCTGATGATGGGACGGGATTACCTGAGTCAGTCGCCAGTGCCGGTTTTCGAAGAACACGAATCCGGAAGGTTCGGCGTAATGAGCGCCCCTCTTGCACAATTGTTGTTCCGCGGATCGCTGAACAAGGAACTTGGTCGTATCTCAGACTAGGGTTTCGACCGCACTTGACCAAAGGAGGAAATGACTATGGCGTCGTTATCAAGATACGATAAGGTGAAAGCTGTTGGGAAATATGCTGCCAGTCTGGTTTATGACGTGCAGCGTGATTATGTCTCAGGCAGCGGCAGCAACGCGAGGGGTAGGGCTAGACTCTCGAGATTGCACAGGGACCTGGATGGGGCATCCCCGTCTTGGATGCTGATTGGCGACGAACTGTTTTCGAATTGGCCGACCGAGCTTGATGAGCCAGCGGATAATTCACCTGAATTCGAGCGCCAGAGCAACGCAATCAGAGCTGCGCTGGGGTTATATGCAGTGCATCAGCGTTCGAAAAAACAGGGAGTCGCGCAAAAGTTTCAGAGCGATCCAAGCCTACGTATGACTTTTGGGCGTGCGTGCAGAAGGATTGAACCTGATACGGACAGTGCGAAAGGTATTCTGCGACGATTGAGAGTCGCGGAGAATGCACCCGATTTCAACGGAATCGTTCGCAGTATGCGCGCTCTTATCATGCTGATGCGCAACACTGATATTCAGGTTGATTATGGTTCCTTGGCTAGCGATCTGTATTTGTTGCAGTTCTCTGATAGCCGTGGGTCCGTGTTCCAACGATGGGGCAGGGATTACTACTCCAAGTTCCCGTCAGCGCAAAGTGGTCAAAAGGCCGACAAGTAATCATCATTCATTTTCAAAAACATCTTCACAATAAACCGATTAGGAGAAAAATCATGTTCGTAGATATCCATTGCCTTCAGCAGGTGCCGCCGAGCAATATCAACCGAGATGATACCGGTAGCCCGAAAACCGCATACGTTGGTGGAGCGCTGAGAGCTCGTGTGTCCAGTCAGTCTTGGAAGCGTGCCATGCGCGAGATGTTCGGTAGCAAGCTGGACAGCAGCAAGATGGGGAAGCGTACTAAGAGCGCGGTGGCGCTGATCAGTAATGCTATTGCTGAGAAAAGGCTGGATTTGGCTGAAGAAGCCAATAATTTGGCAGAGAAAGTGCTGACTGCTACGGGTGTCAAGGTTAAGGCATCCGATCGCGCTGGAGCAGACAAGGGGTCAGCTGCTACAGAGTATTTGATTTTCATCGCTAACCGTGAAGTTGAACAGCTGGCTGATATCGCGATTGCCGCATTCGATGAGGGGAAGGATCCCTCGAAGTTGAAGAAGGAGGTGGCTGCAGTGTTCCATGGTAAGCAGGCTATCGATATCGCTTGCTTTGGCCGCATGCTGGCTGATGCTCCAGATTTGAATACGGATGCCTCGGCTCAGGTTGCCCATGCGTTCTCCATCGATCAGATTACGCCTGAATATGATTACTTCACTGCTGTTGATGATTGTGCATCGGACGACAATGCCGGTGCTGCCATGATCGATACTGTTGGTTTCAACTCCTCGACTTTGTATCGGTACGCGACGTTGAACGTTGATGCGTTGAGGGATCAGCTGCAGGATGCTGATGCAATGGTGGAAGGAGTTTCCGCCTTCGTGGAAGCCTTTGTCAAGTCTATGCCCTCCGGCAAGCAGAATACGTTCGCCAACCACACACTTCCTGAGGATATTGTGATCGTGCTTCGCGATTCACAGCCGATTAGCGCAGCTGACGCCTTTGAGAATCCCATCAAGAGGAAGGATGGGATTTCGGTCTCCAGACAAGGCATCGAACGACTGGGCGACAGGTTGAACGAGATTCGTATCAACTACGGCGAGGAACCGGTGAAGGCTTGGCATGTTGTGTCCGGTGGTTCTGTGCCCAGTCTGGATGAATGGAGTGAACAGGTTACGCTGCCGGAGCTTGAGCAGAGCTTGCGAGAAACGCTGAGCGCCGCGTATTCCGCGTGATGCTCGGAAGGAGTTGAAATGAGCGTTCTATTATTGCAATTGGCCGGACCATTGCAGTCATGGGGCGATTCTTCGCGATTCGTTCGGCGTGAGACTCGTAACGAGCCAACCAAAAGCGGTGTGATCGGCATGCTGGCTTCGGCGCAGGGACGTACCCGGGAGGATTCCATCGAGGATTTACTAGGTATATCGTTTGGTGTGCGTGTCGAGCAACGCGGTAGGGTAATCCGTGATTTTCAGACCGAAAAATCCCTGACAAGGAAACGTAATTCCAGGAAGTTCGATAAGGAGATGTCGCCGACTTATCGGTATTATCTGGCGGACGCCTGTTTTCTGGTCGCGCTGGGTGCTGATCATTCGGTGTTGGAAACGTTGGATAATGCGATTCATTCGCCGAAATGGCCGCTTTATCTAGGTAGGCGTTCGTGCCCGCCGAATTATCCGTTGTCGTTGGGCATCCACGATGAGTATGAAGATATTCGCCAGGCTCTGAATTCCGAGGTGTGGCACGCTTCGGAATGGTATCGGAGACGTTACAAGTATCCGGATTTGGAAATCGTCTGCGATGCTGAAGAAGTCGAAAACGTAACGACGCAATCGGATTTGCCGCTAAGTTTCAGCCGGGAGGGGCGACGCTATGCGAATCGTGCGGTGCATCATTACCGCATTCCTAACCCGGATAAGCCCGTGGATGAAGGCGAGAAGGACGATACTCGGCCTCCTTCCTTTGAATCTACCGGTGAATCGGATCCGATGAACTTCATCTAGGTAGGAAAGAACGATGTTTATCTCGAGAATAGCCTTGAACAAGGCGCGTTACGGGGCTCGGCAGCTTATTAGTTCGCCATATAAGCTGCATGCGGCAGTGGAATGCGCATTCCCTCCCAATGCAGTTCGAAACAACGATGAAGGACGTATCCTGTGGAGGCTGGACACGTCTGTGGCCGATAACGGTGTTTGGCTCTATGTGGTGAGTCCGGAGAAACCTGACTTCATGCATATCGTCGAACAGGCTGGTTGGCCGATGCATGCGGAGTGGGAAACGAAGAATTATGAGCCGTTGCTTGAGCGTATCGCTAAAGGACAACGGTGGCATTTCAAACTTCGCGCGAATCCAGTCCGAAAGGCAAAAGAAGATAGGGGGCGGAGGCGCAGGAACGGCGGAATCGTTGGCAAGGTGCAAGGCCACGTTACCGTTGGTCAGCAGTTGCAGTGGCTGATCGATCGTTCGGCGTCCCATGGTTTCGCCATTCTGTGCGACCAGAATGATCGACCTGACGTGGTGGTGAGGGAACGTCATAAGGAGAACTTCAAACGTGCTGATGCAACCGTTACTTTGGTCACAGTGGTTTTTGAAGGATGCTTGGAGGTCACCGATGCGGAACTGTTCTGCAAGACTCTTTGCCAAGGCATAGGAAGGGCGAAAGGTTTCGGATGTGGATTGTTGACAATTGCTCCGGATCTGAACAATTAAGGGCGAATGATGAATGTGCAAACGACAGACGGCGACAATCTTACAGACGATTATGTTGAGGCGGCGGAGCGTCAGCCGAAGAAAAACGGGCACTCTCACATGGGTACTCCACCACCGGAGATTAGTGAACTTGTCCGTGCGGAAGACCGTCTGTCGTTTGCGTATTTCGAACATTGCACCATCGGGCGTGATGACAATGCCATTACCGCAACGGATAGTGCCGGCGTTACCCACATTCCTGCAGCGACGCTGAGCGTGTTGATGCTGGGGCCTGGAACGCGCGTGACACATCAGGCGATGACGGTCATAGGGGAGAACGGCGCGACTGTGATTTGGGTAGGGGAGCGTGGCGTTCGTATGTATGCCTTCGGCAAACCATTGACGCATTCTTCTGTACTGCTGCAAAGACAGGCGGCTCTCGTGTCTAACACGAGGAAGAGATTGAATGTTGCGCGCCAGATGTACCAAATGCGTTTCCCCGGCGAAGATGTGAGTGGTCTGACCATGCAACAGCTTCGGGGCCGCGAGGGAGCGCGTATACGGCGGGTGTACCGTGAGTGTTCCGCTCGTACCGGAGTGGAGTGGGACAAAAGAACGTATGATCATGATGATTTCATGGCTGGCTCGGAGATTAACAAAGCCTTGTCTGCTGCCCATACATGTCTGTATGGTCTGGCGCATGCCGCAATAGTGGCGCTAGGTTGCTCTCCGGGGTTAGGTTTCGTACATGTAGGTCATGAGCGGTCGTTCGTCTACGATATAGCCGATCTTTATAAGGCTGAATTGTCGATTCCGGTTGCGTTCGAAACGGCGGCAACTCAACCAGAGGATGTTGGATCGGCAGTACGGCATAACGTTCGCGATGCAATATACGATCTTAGTTTGCTGAAACGAATGGTGAAAGACATTCGCACGTTATTGGGAGAATCTTCCTCCGATGATGTTCAGAGCGCTGGGGATCATGTCGGACTGTGGGATGAACGGCTGGGAGAAGTATCTGCAGGAAAATCCTATGCCGATGATGAGTGGGGATATGAGGAATGGTAGTTATTGTATTAACGGCATGCCCGGTGGGTTTACGCGGTGACCTTACTCGATGGCTATTGGAAATATCGCCAGGCGTGTTTGTGGGGCATTTGGATGCACGTGTTCGTGAAAAACTGTGGGAGCGAATCGTTGAACTCTCAAAGAACGGTCGTGCCATTATGGTTTATTCGGCTCGAAATGAGCAGCATCTTGCTTTTAAAGTGCATGGAGCTGAGTGGTCTCCGACAGACTGTGAAGGCTTGGAGCTTGTAAAACGTCCTTCTGGTCCAAAGGAAGTGTCGTTTGGTAGTGCTCTTCACCGTGGATGGAGTAATGCCAGTAAGTATCGGCAGGCGAAGAAGTATTCAAACTAAATGAAAAACGAATGACATGAATTTAGAAACCACGAAATTGCTATAATCTCTTAGTGTGTTCCCCGCATACGCGGGGATGATCCCCGCAAGAACGTCGAGCAGCAGCTCCTGCACAAGTGTTCCCCGCATACGCGGGGATGATCCCGGCAGATCTGGCATGGGCCTTACGGCATGACGGTGTTCCCCGCATACGCGGGGATGATCCCCGTGACCGTCAAAAGGTCAGTGCAATGGGTCGGTGTTCCCCGCATACGCGGGGATGATCCCATGACCAACGTCCCGCAACTCTACAGCACCTCGTGTTCCCCGCATACGCGGGGATGATCCCGTGACATCGTTGCTCGTCGGCTCCACACGCCCGTGTTCCCCGCATACGCGGGGATGATCCCCACGTTAGAAAGGCAAAAAGTGTCTCTAGCAAGTGTTCCCCGCATACGCGGGGATGATCCCTCACCAGAGCACGATAAAGGCCTCAATGTCACCAAATGGTGTCAATGAGACCTTTATCAGCATCAATCATAACACAGCCAAGGCTGTGTTCCCCGCATACGCGGGTATGATCCCGGCATGCCGATGAGCCACCATGCGATCCAGCAGTGTTCCCCGCATACGCGGGGATGATCCCAAGGATACGCTGCCCATGATCGTCGGCACGAAGTGTTCCCCGCATACGCGGGGATGATCCCCGAGGCATGAAAAACCGGAAGCAAGCCCGCGCGAATCGGCTGTTATCTCAAGTCTGCACGGGGACTTCCGGCAATGCAAAATCATACCCCACAACCGAGAAAAGCAAGGCAACATGGCTGGATACCGAAGCAGACCAGCGGAGCCGCCTGTAAGTGTTCCCCGCATACGTGGGGATGATTTTAATTAAAACTTCGACCTGCATATAGCTTTCTGTCGAGCATAATGAGGGGCGCGCTTGCGATTACCGGTTGTATCTCGCTTCGGTGATCCGGATTCCTGGTGTTCGGAGCGTTGATGACGAGTCCACGGTTGGATTCAGAAAGCATAAGCGGATGGCGGTCGATGAAATGCCGAACGACAAGAAAACCTACGACATTAATTCGTGCGCGGTCAGCATGCCGACGGCGCACGACGGGAGGGGTCCGTCCTGGAGTCAAAGATCGAGCCAGTTCCCCAGCTCTTGACTGGCGATTATGTCTATTGGATAGTGTACCTCGCTTATATATGGCAGGTGTTCGTGCGAAAAGCGCCAAAAACATGCCCTCTAAGTGGCTTTTCTCGAATGACATGTGCCATATATAAGCCAGATATCGCGGTTCAGTTCAGATGAACTGGGTATATGTCCATAAATTTCGACGATTGGGGTGTATCGAGAGTTCCGAGTTGGTTTCAATGACAATCCGAGGGGGTGAAAACGAGTTCATGGGCACGCGAGCGGAGTCTCAGATGCGCAGGACTCCTCACGCAGCGCATATCACAATCCCAGCCAGGCACGTAGGTCACGAATTTCCTGATTGCAGATGCCGTGGCCCATTCCCGGATATTCAAAGTAGGTGAGATTGCCGGTTTGCGCAAGTTTGTTGTGCGCGCACTGTTGGTCGGCTAAAGGAATTGTGCGGTCTTCGCTGCCGTAGCAGAGTGCGAATCGCGTGCGTCCGGTCGCGGGCAAAGGCTCAGCGGTTTCGCCTTTGAATGATG
The DNA here is from genome assembly GCF_040095915.1 of Bifidobacterium hominis. Taxonomy (NCBI): domain Bacteria; kingdom Bacillati; phylum Actinomycetota; class Actinomycetes; order Bifidobacteriales; family Bifidobacteriaceae; genus Bifidobacterium; species Bifidobacterium hominis. Next base: position 72,676 of record NZ_JBBMFR010000006.1, read on the forward strand.
GGCTCATCAGAATCGCCATGTCGAACGCATCGGGATGTTCCGCAACCATGCGATACGACAGGTATCCGCCCTGCGAAAACCCGATCAGTACCTTGCGGAAATGCGCGTATGCGGGCGAATCCAGCAATCGTACGACGGCGTCGCCCACGGCACTGCACTCACGTCGACGCTCTCCTACGGAACATCCATCCGGATACCAGTAGTAGCTTCCGATGTAAGGACGTTCGTACGTGCCTTGGAACGACAGATAATTCGGATGCTGGGCAGGAGCAATGGAGTTGTCCGTTGAAGATGCGTCTCGCTTCGGAACATCATAAATCGCATCAATAATGCGGATCATCTCATTTTCATCATTGCTGAATCCATGAAATCCCAAGAACAGCAGATCATCGCCGACTATTTCGCAGGCGGACGTCTCAATGCTGGTACTCACGTTCAAACGCATATCAACCTCCCATCGCATGTCGATAGTATGCAGATTTCCAACGGCACCATAACGGTGGACAGCGAAGTGGGGAAGGGCACGACGTTCACCGTTATGCTGCCGTTGGTTGAGGAAAACACTGAATATGTGGCGAAGTTTACAGCAATCCATCCGCATGCAACGCGCCATACATGCGGTCCAGGCATTCGACCAGCAGCGGATACGGCATTGCTATGTTCACGCGCACGCATCCGGCACCGGTCTCGCCGCATGAACGCCCGTCGGTCAACGCCACTTGCGCCTTCTCAAGGAAGTATGAGGCCGGATCGTCGATGCCAAGCGGCGAGAAATCAAGCCATGCGATATATGTGCCCTGCGGTTTGATATAGCCGACGCCGGCGAACCTTTCACGTATCTGCTCGTCGAACAACGCCAAATTCCTGCGCACATAGGCAAACGCATCCTGGAACCACAGGTCGCCTTCGTTATATGCGGTGGTGGTGGCGATTGCGCCGATGGTGGCGGTCTGATGTTCGCTCCACTCCGCCTTGACCGCCCACATGTCACGATCCGCAGGATTGGTAAGCAGCACCTGCGCGCACTTCGTGCCCGGAATATTGAACGATTTCGACGCGCTGGTAGCGGTCATCGACTGTAATGCGGCCTGCTCGCTGATGGTGGGGAACGGAATGTGCTTGCCCTCAAACACGAACGGCGCATGAATCTCATCATTGAAAATACGCACGTCATACTGTGTCGCAAGATCGCTCAGACGCAGCTCCTCCTCCAAGGTGAGCACTTTGCCGATCGGGTTGTGCGGGTTGCAGAGCACGAACGCATGGCATCCGGCCGCAAACGCGCGTTCGATGGCGTCGAAGTCGAACACCCATTGCGCCTCTCCGGTTTCGGCGTCGCCGCTTTGCAGCATTTCGATTTCGATCACGTCAACGTCGTACAGTTTCGGAACGCTCAAAAACGGCATGTAGGCAGGCGTCGGCACGATCACGCTGTTGCCCGCACCGACCAGTTCACGCAGGAAAAGCTCATAAGCTTCGAGTACGTCGGGAACCACGCGAATAATGCTCGGATCGACATCCCATCCGTAATGCGAGCGTTGCCATCCTGCGCATGCTGCTGCCACGCGCTGTTTCCAGGGTTCGGGAATGTAGCCGAGTTTGCAATGGTCGCAGGCGTTGTCGATGGCTTCTTGGATGCAGGGAGCCAGGCCGTAGTCCATTTCGGCGATGAACGCGCCGATGCAGCCGGGGTAGCGTGTCCACTTGTCGGAGCCGACTGCGGCAAGATCGGCTGCGGTGGTGTGGTCGATGGCGTCGGCGTCAAAGCCGGAACCGGTACGATGCTTCATTTCCATGATTTCTTCCATGGTTCCAGCATGACGTACCGATGCTTGCACGAACAGTGTGTTCTTGTACTGAAAGCAAAGACTGTTATGAAGTTTTCTTATATCAGATGCTTTTGCTATTCAATTATTAATCTGATTATGATGATATAGCAAAATACTGGAAACAATTGTTTGCTGCAGTATTCCGCGATTGCGAATAAGCACGGATATCAAACGATGAATCAAATGTTTTCCAAATACTGGTGTGATGCCCTTTCGATTTCGTCTTTGACGCGGGTCACTGCCGGTCGGTCGTCCGCTTTTCTTGTGACGAAACAGACTGTGCGGAATGCGTTGTTGTCGGCGATTGGCAGTGCGGCCAAATCGGGTTGGATTCCAGCGGTTGTGGCTAAGCGAGATATGATCGAGACGCCCATGCCAACTTCCACCAGATTCTGCGTGGCCCAAAAATCGTCGGTCGAATGTGTGATTTCCGGTGTGAAGCCGGCGGCACGCGCCAACGACACCAGATTCGCCTGGCAGGTTTCGCAGCCGGCGATCCACTGTTCGCCGCGTGCCGAAACCAATTGGACCGGCAGGTGCGAGCTTTCGTACTGGCGCGCGATCGCATTGTTCGCGCCGATCAGCAGCATCAGCGGATCGACACCGAAAGGAGCGACTTCCAAATCGTCCGGTCCGGCCAAAGCGGGGAGTGAATTGTATTGGAAGATGATCGCGCAATCGGCAAGCCCCTGTTCCAACGCCTCCATGGCCTCAGGCGGCTCCATCTGCATGAGGCTCACGCGAATGTCGGACGTTTTGCTGATATGCACGAGCACGCGTGCCACGAACGACGAACATACCGATGGAGGAGCGACCAAACGAATATGCGTCGATCCGTTGCGCTGGTACTCTTCCACATCTTTGACGGCTTGGGTGACGCGATTGTCGATGAGCTGCCCGTGGCGTGCCAGAATACGGCCGATCGGAGTCAATTCCACGCCATGCGACGTGCGCTGCACGAGTTTTGCGTCAAGTTCGCGTTCGACCTTGCGGATCTGTTGGCTGATGGCCGGTTGCGACCAGCCGGTTTCGCGCGCGACCGCGGAGAACGAACCCAAACGTTCCACATTCCACAAGGTCACGAGAATCTGCGGGTTCAGTGTTTTCGTGCTGAATCCCGTGGCATTCGCGGTGATGCTGATGTCGGTGTTCGTGTTGGCGTTTTCGCGCGTGTTGCTATCGGCTGGAGTGTTCATATGAGGGTAGTGCTCAACTTTTTAGGAATGCGGGGATGGCCTCGGCTGCCGCATAGCCCGCGCGGTACATGCGTTCCAAACCTTCGAACGACTTGCTCAACGTGTTCAGGCCGTACAGGCTTTCCGGCGCGAGGATGAGCACGCGGCCGTCCTGCTCGTATTCCTTGGCCAGCGCCACTTCGTCGTTGTACGTCTGATAACGGTTGAGCAGTTTTTCCGCGGCTTCGGGGTGGCTGCGCTTCAAAATCCTGGCCGGGCCGATGTCCCTCTTCTGTTCGCGTACGGTGTCTTTCGGGCGGGTGAGTATCACCACGATACGGTCGTAGCCGTCATCGATGGCCTTCTGCACCGGAATCGGATCGGCGATGCCGCCGTCGTAATAGGGGACGCCATCGATCGCATACGGTTCGCAAGCTACCGGCACCGCTGATGACGCCTTCAGGATGTCGAAATTGTCGTAGCCCACGTCGGATTTGCCGAAATACTTCGTGGAGCCGTCTTCGGCGTTGCACGCAACCACGGTGAAACCGGTCGGGTTGGCTTCGAAAGCCGCGTAGTCAACCGGATTTTCGCCATCATGATTGCTGAGCGTGCTATACACGTAATCGAGGTTGGCGAAATTATGGTTCTTGACATAGCTGTCGAAGCTCGCGTATTCCTTGCGGAACGCGTACTGCGTGTAGAACGTGTGGTTGCGCCCATGCTGCTTCGCGATGAACGAAACCATGTTGGCGCTGCCGGCGGAAACACCATAGCAGTGGTCGACGCTGATGCCGTCCTCAAGCATGCGGTCCATCACGCCCGCACCGTAGATCGCGCGGAAACCGCCGCCGACGTCGATCATTGCCGTCCTGTGAGCCATATGCGCCCCGTCCTTTCGCCGTCCGTCCCTTTTGCGGGTTCAATTGACTTTACGCGGTCTAATTGACGTATTTCTGCGTGTTCGGTCATTTCTTATCGAAGGACGACGTAAGATATCTGCGAATAATCAATAAAAATGGAGTGGAGAAGATATCAATGAACGAAGCTGCACTGCCTCAGTCGACGGTCCACATCGCCCAAGCTGATCCGGACGGGATTCTGCTGGTGATTCACGCGGGTGCCGGCAATCGTGGCAAAAAGGATACGCCGGAACGTCGTGCCCAGGTGGAGCAGGATTTGAACAGGGCTCTTGAAGCTGGCTATGCGCTGCTGGAGCAGGGGGCGCCGGCGGAGGATGCCGTGTGCGCGGCTATCCGTGTTATGGAGGATGCTCCGGAGTTCAACGCTGGTCGTGGCGCTGCATTGACGAGCGAAGGCATCGTATCCATGGATTCCTGCCTGATGACCGGTGTCGATGGCGAGGTCGGTTCCGCGTGCGGTCTGACCACGTCTAAGAATCCGATCAACGTAGCGCGTGCCATCAAGGAAAAGACCAAGCATGTCATGTTTGCCAAGCCCGGTAATGATTTGCTTAAGGAGTGGGGAATCGAACTGTGCGACAGTGAATATTTCATCACTCCAGCACGTCAGGAATCCTTGCGCGAGGCGCAATCCAACGGCGATGAATGGGAGAAGCATGGCACCATCGGCGCTGTCGCCCGTGACTCGTCCGGCAACATCGCTGCCGGCACCTCCACCGGTGGCATCACCAACCAGATGCCGGGACGCGTCGGCGATTCGCCTCTGCCGGGCTGTGGTACCTATGCCAACAACGATTCCGTCGCGATCTCCTGCACCGGCATCGGTGAAGCGTTCGTCAAGGAAGTCGCTGCGCATCAGGTTTCCGATCGTGTTCTGTACGCCAAGGAGGAGCCGATCGAGGCTGCGAAGGCGGCGCTGGATGGTGTCGCCCGTCATCATGGCGATGGCGGTATGATCGTCGTTCCGGCTCATGGTGAAGGCGCAATGGTGTTCAATAGCGAGATGATGAACTGCGGTTGGAAGTCTCCGAAGGGCAGCTACGTGCAGAGTTGATGCTGTAGTGGCAAACCGGCAAAACAAGCCACAAAAGTACAGTGGGGTTCGAATCCATGAAGGATTCGAACCCCACTGTACTTGAGCTCCCTATATGGCCGGCGAATCGTTCGTCCGCCGGCCAGAAACATCACTTAGTGATGGTGTTGTAGGTAGGCAGATTGGTGTAATCGAACGATACGTTCTTCACGTTCGTCGCGGACGCGGCGGCGACGTTGTCGTTCCACAGCGGAATCACCGGAAGATCCTTGGCCAGCACTTCCTGCGCCTTGGTGAAGTCCTCGGTCCGCTTCTTTACGTCGGTCTGGGCAAGTGCGGCATTCAGGAGCTTGTCGAATTCCGCACTCTTGTAATCACCATCGTTCGAACCATGACCGTCAGCGGAGCTGGAGGCATATAGCGGATTGAGATAATCCTCAGCGGACGGGTAATCCAGCATCCAGCCGGCACGGAACGCGGTTTTGATGGTGCGGTTGGTCACCTGGTTACGCACGTCGCTGAACGTGGCGTACGGCTCGCCAGCGGCGTCGATGTCGAGCGTGTTCTTGATCTGATTGCACACGGCATCGACCCATTCCTTATGGCCGCCATCGGCGTTATAGGCGATTCGGAAGTTGCCGGACCACGGCTTGATGGCATTGGCTTTCCTCCAGAGTTCCTTGGCCTTGGAAGCGTTGTATTTCAGGTTGCTGCCGTTCTGTTCCAGTTTCTTCACATATTCGGGGACGAGCGGTGAAGTGAAATCGGTGGCCGGGGTCTTCGTGTTGTTGTAAACCTTCTTGACGATCTGGTCGCGGTCGATGGCCATGGAAATGGCCTGACGACGCAACTGGCCTTCTTCGTCGTTGCCGAAATGCTCAAGACGTTCCGGAATGACGAAGGACTGGAACGAGGATCCTGCCTGGCTGTAGGCGATCACGCTGGAATCCTGACGGAAGGTCTTCACCGCGGACTGTGGAATCTGATCCATCACGTCGAGGTTGCCAGACAGCACGTCGGAGTAAGCGGAATCCTCATTCGTGTAGACGCGGTATTCGATGCCTTTGTTGGACACCTTGCGGCTGCCCTTATAATCCTTGTTTGGTACGACGATGATGTTCTTGTCGTGGGACCAGGACTTGAACTTGTACGGACCATTGCCAATCGGAGCCTGGCCGAACTTCTTGATGTCCTTAAATGCCACGCTTGGCAGCGGGAACATGGATTGGTGCGCGAGCTTGGTCGGGAATACGGAATCAGGCTTGTTCAGCTCGACGACCAGCGTGTAGTCGTCCGGGGTGGAAAGACCGGAAAGTGTGGCCTTCGGATCGACGTTCGGATCCTGCAGTTCGTCATAGCCCTTGATGGTGGAGAATCGGCTTGCGGTCTTCTGCGCGTTCTTCACGTTGGCGGCGAAACTCCAGGTGTCGGCGAAGGAATGGGCGGTTACCGCCTCGCCGTTGGTGAACTTCCAGCCTTTCTTCAACTTGATTGTGTACTTGGTGGCATCCTCGTTCGGGGTGATACTCTCGGCGACTTCGAGATGTTGCTTGCCCTTTGCGTCGAAGCTCACCAGACCTTCGAACAGGTATCGAATAACTCTGCCGCCGCCCATTTCGTTGGTGTCGCTTGGAATTAGACCGTTCTGCGGTTCGCTGTTGTTCACTGAAATCAGCGATGTGCTATCGGAGCCGTTGGAGGCTGTGTCATCGCTGGACGACGAGCCGCATGCGGCGATCGACGTCAGCATGGCGCCCGCTGCGGCCATGGCCAGCAGTCGACGGAACACGTTGTTCTTCATTTCATTCTCCTTTAATGTCGGCATTTCCGCCGATTATGTCGGCGAAAAACAATAGGACACAATATAGGAGTTTTGTGAAATTTTCGCGTTATGTCTCAATTTGGAAATGAACAGCTCGCAGGCGATGAATACGGCGTGTCCGCATCCAATGCGTGTGCGGACGCCATCCTCAGCTTTCCAGGAATGAGGGAATGGCCTCGGCCGCCGCATAGCCCGCGCGGTACATGCGTTCCAAACCTTCGAACGACTTGCTCAACGTGCTTAAACCATACAGGCTTTCCGGTGCGAGAATAAGCACGCGGCCGTCTTTCTCGTATTCCTTGGCCAACACCACTTCATCGTTCTCTGAAGCTGCTGTTTTCTTGACTCTACGCGCGTATTGAGGACATTTGCGCGCATTCGCGATCAGCGATCGAGCAGCGACTGCGCTAACCGTGCAATTCGTTCGCAAGTGTCTGAATTCGCAAGTTCAATACCGCCGTCGGCATGGTCCGGCGCAAGTTTGCCCAACGATTCGAGCACCACGCCAAGATGGCGCACGGTACCGGCGTTACCGTCGATGATCGCAGCTGAACTCGGCAGCAATTCGCGGAAATAGTCACGATAGAACACGAAATGCGTGCAGCCAAGCACTACCGAATCAATCGTCGACAAATCATACTGGTCGAAATACTCATGCAACGTGCGCATCACCGTGTCATGATCGTCAAGCAGGCCATGTTCGACGATCTCCACCAAACCGGGGCATGGTTCCGGAAAAATCGTATGATCGGCTTTGAACCGGTCCATCAACACGGCGAATTTTTTCTCGCGCAACGTAAGGGGAGTGGCGGCCACGATCACGCGCTGACGATGGCCCTCACCACGGTCGCATGCCACTTTCAATGCCGGTTCCATGCCGATGATCGGAATGTCGTAGCGGTCGCGCAGTTCGTTGGCTGCTGCGGAAGTTGCGGTATTGCAGGCGATCACCACCGCTTTCACACCTTGTTTCACGAAGCGTTCCACGATGGTGTTCGACAGGTCGCGCACCTGTTCCGGAGATTTCGTGCCATATGGGGCGTTTGCGGAGTCGCCGAAATAGAGCACACGCTCATTCGGCATGTTATGGCGGATCTCACGGACCACGGAAATACCTCCCAAACCGGAGTCGAATACGCCGATTGGTGCCGTTGAAGTCATGATTCCTCCTGCGATTGCCAGACTTAGCCTGCCTCCAATAGCCTACCGCGTGTAGAGTGAATTGGTATGAGCATTCCGAACATTGTTTACAAAGCGCACGCCACAGGCAACGATTTCGTGGTGTATGTTGACCCCGAAGGAGCGTATGAGCCGACCGCCGACGAAGTGCGAATGCTGTGCGACCGTCATTTCGGCATTGGCGGCGACGGACTGATTCGTCTCGTCCACCCGAAAGACGTTTCCGACCTGAATGATGCCCAAGTGGACGAATGCGCTGCCGGGGACGCGCAATGGTTCATGGACTACCGTAACGCCGACGGATCATTGGCCGAAATGTGCGGCAACGGCACACGAGCCATCACCCTGTTCGCGCAACGCCAGGGTATCGCCGACCAGCCGGGTGGCAAACCATTCCGCCTTGGCACGCGCGCCGGCGTGAAAGTGCTGACGTCGCTCGGCAATGTGCCCGGCCTCGGCAACGACGTGTTCCAGGTGGAAATGGGCGCGTGGAAGCGTGGTGACCTCGACTTCTACGAGGTAACGATTCCGGGAACCAAGGGTTCCGCGCGAGGCACGTTCGTGGACATGGGCAATCCGCATGTGGTCGCTGTCATCGAAGACGCGTTCTCCAGCCTGCCGACCGTGGAACAGCTTGATCTGGTGACCAAGCCGGTCGTCTCGCCCCAGATCGAAAGCGACCAGAACGTTGAATTCGTGCGTATCGACGAACAAAGCGAAGGCGACAACGAGGGTAGCGCCACCATGCGCGTCAACGAGCGCGGCTGCGGCGAAACGCTGTCGTGCGGTACGGGCCTGTGCGCCACCGCCATCACCCTGTGCGCCAAAACAGGTATCGACCATTGGACGATCACCGTACGTGGTGGCACCTTGCGCGTCGACGTGACCGACGATGATGTGAAACTCACCGGATCGGCCACCATCGTCGGCAAAATCGAACTGCTGTAAGACTGCTGTAAGACGGTTTTTCGCGCGAATCTCATATGAGAAACCGAAATCCGCAAATAAATACAAGAGAAGCCGGCTGTTTCCAGTCGGCTTCTCTTGTATTCAGGCAAATATTTGATATTGCGTAGATTGTTGGCTGACGTCAGCTGAACAGCATCGGACCATCCTTGACGAGAATGATCACAATCAATGCCACAATCCATAAGGCATCGACCATCAGATCGTAATTAAGACGGTAGTAGGTGCGCACGCCCTCGCCTTTGGCCGGAATCTCCTGAACCACCGCCGTGGCATGAGACAACGCCATGAACTGTACGGTGGTGGAGAACATCAGGCACAGACACCACGGACATAGCGCGTTGATCACAAACAACGACTGCGAGGTCAGCCAATACGAATAAGCCAGCGCGGCCAGTCCGCCCAGCCATGTGCACAACGCAAACCAGCGAGGCACGGCAACCTTCATCAATCCAATCACCGCAATCGTTACAAACACTGATTCCGCGGCGATACCGAAGAACGCATTCGGGAAACTCAAACCGGCGAACTTCACAATCTCAGCCTGCCACGATTCCGCAACCGTGGAACACGACATCACGGCATTCACGTCACAGCTGAGCTTTTGACCGGGATTGCGAGCCAATTTCAGTGTCTCAGCGGAAAGCACGAACGATACGACCAGCGCGACTGCCGAAGCGACCAGCATAATCAGATACGTCCAAGTGGCGCCGTGACGCCAGCCGCGCGGTTTCGTATAATCATCGTCGAGAGTGGCTTCGGCAACCAGTCCGCCGGGGAAATCGCTCATCATGCATCCTTGAATCAAAATACAAACGTTGTCATCGCCTAGTTTACGCGGTATTGTGCCGCGTTGCGACGAAGAACAGCTTACGATGGATACATGATTCGCGTAGGCACTGCGGCACCGCCCGCTGAAGGTTGGGACATTCACTGTCATACCGTTTTTTCCGACGGTACGGAAACGCCGCGTGTGTTGCTGAAAGAGGCACGATCATTGCGATTGCATGGTGTTGCGATTGCCGATCATGACACGACCTCCGGTTGGCAGGATGCGTTGGCCGCTTCGCAGGAGATTGGATTGCCGTTGTTGCGCGGCACGGAAATCACCGCCGTCGACGGCAATGTGTCCGTGCATATGCTTGCGTTCCAATATGATCCGTTGAACGCCAATATCAGCGAGATGTTCGCGTCCACCCGCGAGGCGCGACTGCGTAGAACCAAGCGCATGGTCGAACTGATGGCGCAGGATTTTCCGATTACGTGGGATGATGTGCTCGCGCAGGTGCGTGAAGGCAAACGCACCACGATCGGTCGGCCGCATATCGCCGACGCATTGGTGGCTGCCGGCGTGTATGAAACGCGATCCGACGCGTTCGCCGACGCGGTGAGCGCAACGTCGAAATATTACATTCCCACGCCATCGCCGACCACACATGACGTGGTGGCCGCGGTCAAGGGTGCGGGCGGGGTGACGGTTATCGCCCACGCCGGAGACCCCCGGCGTAACCGGACCCTGCTGACTGACCGGCAAATCGAATCTCTCATCACCGAAGGGTTGGACGGTTTGGAAGTGTGGCATCGCGGCAATCCACCCGAGCAGCGTGAGCGGCTGCTTGCCATTGCCGGCAAGCATGATCTGCTGGTAACCGGTGGATCCGACTGGCACGGCAAAGGCAAGCCGAACGTGCTGGGGGAGAACCTCACCGATGATGAAACGGTTCAGGAAATCATCAATCGAGGCGTTTACTTGAGCAAATAATCGTCGAAGGCGAAAATAAAAGACCGAAACGCAATCATCGATGCGTAATCGCGATATGAAACCAGGAACGAGTTGATCGCCCAAAATGGAAAAGCCAGACGTGAGCGTCTGGCTTTTCTTGTTACGTCGAAAACGTGTGTTTCAGCTCGAAGCTGAAATCTGGTGATGCGAACGGATCAGAGGTTGCCGAAACCGACGGCGTGCTTGGTTTCGGAACCGATGATGGCGTAGCCGAGCGAGCCTGCCGGCACCACAATGCGACGGCCCTTGGCGTCCGTCAGATTGATGGTCTTGCCGTTCTCCACGGCGTCGGCGATGGCCGTGTTGACCTCATCGGCGCTCTGTTCGGTGCTGAAGGTGACGGTGCGGGCCACATTCTGAATGCCGAGTTCAATATCCATGGATGCTCCTTCGTGATAATGCGCAATGCATGCGCACATGTATGTACGGGTTATGTGCGCCTATTCTACGCGTGGCTTCTCCTCGGTGGCGTCTTCCGCCTCCCACTGATTGATCTGCGCCTGTGCTTTCTGCATGGTCGCCTCGTCTCGTTCCAACAGTGGAATGAGTACTGTTGCGGCCTCGCTATGCGATGCGGGAATCGATTCTTCGTTCGTATCGTCGTTGTCGTCGGCCGTTCCCAGCCTGCTGATTACCATGGTGGAACTTGACGGCATGGATTCGTGCCGTTCTTTTGCGGAATGTTCCGGGATGAAGGTACTGACCGGGGTCGCCTCACGCTCATTCGTATTGTCGGACGGTGCTTGTGATTGCTGGGTTCCGGCCGGTGCGAACGCTTCCGTCGCGTCGTTGACGATTTCCTTCGTCTTGCGGACCGGCTGGGAGCCGGTCACGTCGAAATCTCCAGTGGAATCATCCATGTCTACGGCGTCGATGTGACGTTCGCCGGTCGTGTCGGAACTATTCTGCTGTGCGGCCGCGTTACGGCGACGCTCCGATTCGTTCAGTAACGTGCCTACGGTGATCGTGCTCGGCGGGCGCTGGGGACGATCCTTGGATTCCTGCCTCGGTTCGGTTTGTGCGCGATTCTTTGCCGTGACAACACCCAACTGGTGCGCCAAACGTTCCACCTGTGCCTTGAATTGCATGATCTTGGCGTTGTCCGCCTTGTTCAAAGCGGAAATGAAATCGCCGACCTGTTCCATCTGCAGCCACAGATTCGCGCGCAGCATAATCAGATCATCCAAACGGTTACCCAACATGCGACCATATGCGGAAAGCATGGCGTTACGGTGATTCTCATCAAGTTTGGCGAAAATCCAAGACAAATCGCGAGCAGGATCGTTTACCTGCATGTCCTGCCAATTCGTGACCGCGGTGATGGACGAACCGGAAAACAGCAGATCGCCGTCGCGCAACCCGCCATGCACCGGGCAAGTGGAGAACGACCATAGCCCGTCGGTCTCAAGAATATTCGTCCAGCTAGTGGTGATCTCCTGCGGAACATGCCCGGCTTGGCGCAACCGTTTGATCCAAGCGGTCAGCTGAGCGCGAATCTGGTCAGTGACGAACACCGGATAACCCGCTTCCTGAAGAAAATCAGGACGAAGTCGATGGATCGCACCCAGAGCGGTGCCCACACTGGAACAATCATCCAACGTCAGCAGTTCCAGCGGTCGTGCCTGGCCCACATGGTGGGTGGACACGAGCACGGACGTGTCTCCAGTGGCGGAATGCTTTAAATCTCCGTTGGAAAAAGCCACTACGTGATCGATAGCAAACCCCAATCCACCCAATTCGCGGGCTTGCGCCAACGTTTGAGCCGCACGCACACGGCCGGCAAGACGCTTGCGGCCTTCAGGCGTATTGGATGCGAACACGTCATACAGTTTGCCTGCCGTATCCTGAACCACGGCGTGGTCGACGCCATACCCCTTGTCGGTCGAGTTGGTCTGTTCGCTGGCTCGCGTGCCGGCAATGGCGGCATTGGGCATTGTCGCGCTGGTCAGGGCAGCCATCATAAATTTGCTTCGTTCGGTCACAATTCCAACCTTAATACACAGTAGGGGCGAAGATGCGCCGACTTGCCCGTAAAACTGCCGGCAAACCGCCCGTAAATCGACGTTGCATCATATTGCGCAGTCATGACGGGCATATTGGGTGCAGTCAGGCAAGACATGCAATGACATCTCGTGAAAACGCATGCGCCGATGACGGCAATCTGCCACAATGGAACGCATGAGTGCAACAGTGGAAGAGATTCTCGACGGATTAGATGACGCGCAACGGGCTGCCGCCACGACAGTGGACGGTCCGGTGCGCATTATCGCTGGCGCTGGCGCTGGCAAAACGCGAACCGTAACCCGTAGAATCGCCTATGCGTGCGCCACCAAAGCATGGAATCCGCGAAGCACGATGGCGGTCACGTTCTCCGTCAAAGCAGCGGCGGAAATGCGTAGCCGACTGTCGAAGCTTGATGTCGCAGCCGACGTCAAAGCCGCGACCTTCCACTCCGCGGCCCTCCACCAGCTTCGTCAGGTTTGGCCGGACGTGTGCGAAGGGCCGATGCCATTCATCTGTCGAAATCCACGGGAACTGGTGGAGCGTTCGCTACGCCGCGTCACCACCTTCCAGATGGATGACGACACCATACGCAACTTGCAGACGGAAATCAACTGGTGCAAAATCTCACTAATCGCGCCGGAAGATTACGTGCGCGTTTGCGCGGCAACGCATCGTCAGCCGCCTTCAGGTCTTGAACCAAGCCAATTCGTAGATGTATACAAAGCGTATGAAGCGGAAAAAACAAATCGCAACGAAATCGATTTCGACGATATTTTGCTGATCGTATGCCATTTGATGGAAAGCGATGATGACGTGGCCTCGGCCATCCGTTCCAATATCGCATGGCTCACCGTCGACGAATATCAGGACGTTTCGCCATTGCAACACCGCTTGCTCACCCGATGGCTTGGCTCAAACCGCAACATCTGCGTGGTAGGAGATCCCGCGCAGACCATTTACTCGTTCGCGGGCGCAAGCAGTTACAGTCTGCTCAATTTCGCTTCGGAATTCGGTCCGCTCACCGCAGATATCAACCTCAACAATGACTACCGTTCCACGCCGCAGATCGTCAACTATGCCAATCGTATACTTGCCGCATCGCCGCAACGGGCCGATTATCTGAAGCTTAGCTCTGAAAGGAGCAAAGGGCGGAGGGTTGTGGAAACCATATACGGCAATGATTGGGAAGAAGCGCAAGGCGTAGCAGCACGTATTCGCAAACTGGTGGATGCGGGGGAGTCGACGGCCGATTGCGCGATCCTCACCAGAGTCAACGCACAGCAGAAAATCCTGTGCAAGGCATTGGGCGAACAGCATCTGAGATATCGCGTGCGCAGGGATAGCGGGTGGCAGAATTCTGCGCTTTCCGACGATGTACAAACCAGATTGGCCATGTTGGAGGCATTGGGCGTCGGTGCGGATCTTAGCGGCGTGACCATTTCCACCATCCATGCATCCAAGGGTCTGGAATTCAAACACGTATTCCTCATCGGCTGCTCGGAAGGGCTCATACCGTATGGGGCGCCGCAGGAGGGCGACGTGCTTGAAGAGGAGCGCAGACTCATGTATGTGGCCGTGACGCGCGCCGAGGACACGTTGGACGTCTCATATGCGCGCACCCGTGAAGGCAATGAGGGCGAAAGGGCACGACGGGTGTCGCGCTTCTTCCGCTGATACTGCTAACGGAATAGCGCGATTACTCGGCGTCGGTTTCGTTGTTGCTGCCGGATTCTGCGGAATCGTCAGAGCCGTCGCCATTGGTATCGGATTCGCCGCCCTTGTGCTCTTCCTCGTCAAGCAGCTTGCTGAGTTCGGCATCCCAATCGATGGTCATGCCATCGGCGTCGCCAAGGGACTGCGATGCCGTGTCGGTTACGTTGGAATCAGCGGGCGTCGTATTTTCCGTGCTTGCCGTCGATCCGATGTTCTGCGATTGCGAGGCGTTGCCATCGTCATCATTCGGCAGTTGCGGCAGCAGATCGGGATGCGACCATTTCGCGTCTCGTGCCTGCGCGCCTTCCGTGGCGCAGATGTTATCCCACAATGCGGCCGCTTCACGCATGCGCTTCGGACGCAATTGCAAGCCGATCAGGCTTTCGAAGGTTCGTTCCGCAGGACCTCCGATGGCGCGCTCGCGGCGGAGCATCTCACGAAGCTGTTCGATATGCGGAATATGGGCCATGCCGGCGCGCCACACTACGGTGTCTACCCAACCTTCGACCAAGGCGAGCAGATTCTCCAGCGATTTCATGGCCTGCTGTTGTTCAGGCGTGTCGGGGAACGCCACCTTGGTGATGTTCACCGCGTCGGCCATGGAATCCGGGTCGACGGACTGCGCATCGCGGATCTGCTCCTCCATGGCGTCCAAATCGATGCTGGTGCCACGGGCATATTTGCCCAACAGCGCCTCGAAGCGTGGCATCAGCCACGGCACGGAAGCGTACAGGCGTGAATGGGCGAGCTCCTGCAACGCAAGATAGCCCATCACCTCGGTCACATCGATTTCCAAGGATTTGGCGTATTCAACGACGTTCTGTACAATCAGGCCTCCAGCCGGATTCTTCAGCAGCGAAATGCCCTGGTCGAAACTGCCGCGCACCTCATGTGACAGATCGCCGGCGGCGCGTCCCAGCTGCATGGCGAACGACGTATTGCCGACGAAACGCATCAACTTTGCCGGATCCTTCATGTCATCAGGAATCGGAATCTGCACCGGACCGGCGAAAATGCCGGAAACTTCCGTATGAAACTCCGAATCTCCAAAACGCTGAGACAAAATCGAAGCCAGCGCGTCGCTCATCGACTCGGCTATGGGAGACGCGAACTGCGCCCAGGAATCAATGCAGCCTTCCACCCATCCAGCGCGGGTGAGCACCTGCGTCTCGCCCTGTGCTGGATTGAACTCGCAGGCGGTATCGAGCCACAGATTCGCCTCGCTGATGGCACGGCGGGCCATCTCTCCGTATTCCGCGCTCACGCTGGTTTCAGATTCTTCGCCATTGGCCTGCTGCAGTGCCAATGATTTTGCCAATTTGACGTTGATAGGACCTTCTTCGGTGATGTGCTGGATGTCTCCGAAAGTGTTGAGCCCGCCCGCGGTGAACGCCTGCATCATCGACCTGACCTCAGCCGGCTTGGGAAGTTTGCTTACATCCTGACTCATCAGCTGGTCGCGCAACTCCTCCGGCATGTTGGAAAACTGGTTCCATGCCATCTCGCCTTGAATTGGTCCGAAACAATCGATAAACCATTGGCGGATCGCGTTCTCGTCCATGCCGGCCCTGCCTTTTCCTAAGCGTTTGTTCAAGTTTGGTTGGTTCCATACTATGCTATGGGAGGTATGCCCAAGATGAAGGAAACACGACGAATTCACGGCAAAGACACACGTAACGGTGCTCCGGGACGTGTCAAACGATGGCTGATAGGCGCGGAAGGTTGGCTGTCCGCGCGTTCATGGCGTTATCTTGCAGGACCGTTGGTGGCGGTACTGTGCGTATTGGTGTTGATTATGCCCAGCGCGTATGTGGTGCAGATGCCCGGTCCGACGCAGAATGTGCTCGGGGAGGTTTCCGGCAAGCAGGTCATCGCCGTTTCCGGTGTGAAAACGTATAAGGATTCGGGCCAACTGCTGTTAGTCACGGTCAATGCTTCAGGTGTACCAGGGTACCCGGTGTCGAACGCTCAGGCATTGGTGGCGTGGGCCGATTCGAAATCCACGGTGATGCCTCAGGAGGCGGTGGTTCCTGTTGGACAAACCGTAGAGGAATACAAGCAGTCCAGCGACAAGGAGATGGCGTCATCGCAGGATTCCGCCACCGCGGCGGCGAAAAAGTTTCTGAAAGAGCATGGCTATGACGTGTCCGGCATGAAGGTGTCCATGCATGTGGACGACATCGGAGGGCCCTCGGCGGGCATGATGTACACGCTTGGTCTGATCGACAAGGTAACCGGTGAAAAACTTTCCGGGGGTAAGATCATCGCGGGAACGGGCACGATGAACGACAAAGGTGAAGTCGGCGAAATCGGAGGCATCCGTTTGAAGATGCTCGGAGCGAAACGCGACGGCGCAACCTGGTTTCTCGCCCCGGAATCCAATTGTTCCAGCGTTGTAGGCCATATTCCGGAAGGCTTGAACGTGGTGAAAGTGTCTACTTTGCAGGAGGCATACGATGCGCTGATCGCCATCCGAGACGGCAAGGGTGCATCACTGCCGCAATGCTCTGCAGAAGAGTGACGCATTCTTGACGCATTCCGAGATATAAGAAAAAACAATCTCGCAAAGTGAGCAATTCCACGGTTCGTAACGTATATGTTCGAGCAGTGTTGGTATATTGACGAACGTGAATCAAACGGCATCTGATAACGCTGAAGAATTCGGTTTCCACGCCGGCGACCTGGTACAGGAATGGCTGTGGGACGATGATGTGGACGACTCGATCCGCGCCAAGATCGAGGAGCTGACCGGTGAAGAGCTGGTCGACGAGGACTATGATTCCGCCGTTGATGGCGTGATTATTTGGTGGCGCGACGGCGATGACGAAGACGAACTGTCTGACACCATCGTCGATGCGTATGCGGTCCTTGGAGACGATGGTCCATTGTGGGTGCTCACCCCGAAGCCGGGGCGCCCGGGCGCGGCAAGTTCAAGCACCGTGCAGTCCGCCGCGAAGACCGCCGGCATGAATGCAGCCACGCCGCTGACCGTCAGCGGTGACTGGAATGGCATCCGTCTGCGTGCATTCGGTAAAGGCCGCTGATCGTATTCGTTTTGCCCGCCTCGGCACGCATGGCCAAGGTCGGACGCTCATATAAAGGCTTGGAATCACACTATTCCAAGCCTTTTTGCTTACGGAAGCGGTCGAAGAAGATGTTTCCATGAAATTCCATATTTGAGCGAATGTAATAACCGTGTATATCGCGTTGGATTCTGCCGTTACATATTGCTGCTTTTTGGTTATGCTGCGGTTACCGCGCCTCGCATCGACGCCGAAGGCAACATCATCGAAGGATGAATCGGTAAGCATTGACGGAGACTTTGACAAAGCGTTGACAAAAGTCATGACTTTGCTGACATGCACGTGAGATAGTTGGAAATATCAGAAGAGCCGGAATGGCTTATTTTCCGCGGAAACAAAAGGTGGGCGATGAGGGACTCGAACCCCCGACATCCACCGTGTAAAGGTGGCGCTCTAACCAACTGAGCTAATCGCCCGCAAAGCTCTACTGTACAGTATTCGTTGCCTGCGACAGCTTCAACGTGTGTCGCGCTGCCCAATAGGGGTTCCTTCCATAGTAAATGCGTGAAAAATGGTGTGATTTGAGTGTCGATTCGCTGAATTTTCCACAAGAAAGCCAAAAGCGTCGAATCAATCACGTAGAGTAAGGACGTTGAGTAGTGCAGTAGGAGGTCGATAGCCAATGGCGCAGGAACCTGAATCCGAGAGGAACGCATCGGGGATCGCTCGTACTTCAAAGCGCAAGTGGGGGTATGATTCCGAACAGGTGGACGCTTTTCTTGAGCGTGCGCACATGCTGTACGAAGGTGAGGGAGCGCAACTCACCCAGCATGATATTCAGAATGTTTCTTTCGATTTGGTCAAAGGCGGCTATGTGATCGCCCAAGTGGACGCGGCCCTTGCTCGTTTGGAGCGCGCCGTGGTGGACAAGCAGACCACATGGGAGATTTCGCAGCATGGTCGTGTGGCGTGGAAAGCGCAGACCGAAAGTCTGTTCCGCCAGCTTGACGCCCATTCCAAACGTGAGCACGGCGAACGTTTCAAGCCAGGAGAAGGCAAGGAGCCGAGCTATGACCGCAAGCAAGTGGATCGCATCGTCGATCAGTGCCTGACGAAGGCCGCTGGCGAGCTCGGCGTTGAGGAAGTGTCGGAAGACGATGCCAAGAAACTTGTCGATCTGAACTCCCAGACCGTGGCGAATGTGATCTTCACCCAGCGCAAGGGCAAGCGTGGCTATGACGAGCGTCAGGTGGATTATTACCTGAACGAATGCGTGCAGCTGCTGACCAGACTCGAATCCTATGCTCGTGTGGCCGACTTCGTGGGCGAGCCCTCCGAAAGCGCGATGGCCGCAGCCAATCCGCCCGCAACCAGTCTGGCATCCCAAGAGACGCAGGTGGTCTCGCCGTTATTCGCCGTTCCAGCCGTTTCCGCAGAACCTATTGCGCAGCCCGCTCAGGTTCAAAACAGCACTGACTCCTTCGACGCTTTGAATAAGGCGGAACGTGAGATTTTCACCACGCCTGCAACGTCCCCGGTGAACATTCCGGCCACTCAAACCGCTGCGCCGACGTATGCTCCCGTGGTTCCGCCTGTGTTCCAGCCAACCATCAGCACCCCGTCGGCTCCGGTAACTCCGGCAGCTCCTGTAACGCCGGAACCTCAGGCCGCTCCGGTTGCTCCAGCGGCTCCGGAACAGTCGTTGGCACACCTGTTCAAAGCGTCCAATGCGGTTGACGAGGAGCCATCTTCCGCAGGAACGGAAACCGAAGCGTTCAATCCGCTTTCTGATGATGGCGCGCCGAGCTATGACGCTCCGGCCGCGCCTGCGGCTCCTGTGATTCCAGACACTTCGGTCGCACATCAGCCGGAAGAATCTCACGGCATCAACATCGCTCCCGATTCTTCGTTGGCTGCCTTGGCGCAGATGGCCCAGAACATCGACGCTCCCGATCCGGTCGAAGACACGTTCACCCCGCGCATGCCAAGCCTGTCGACGCCGAACCTTCCGCAGGTCAATACCGACTCGATTAATCTCGGAACCTTGCCGACCGTCCCACCCTCCTTCACGCTGGAACCAGCAACCTCCGCAGATCACTCGGCAACGGCAACTCCCGTTGAACCGGCGAAACCGGCAGAGGAAGAGAAGAAGAACGAAACCAAGCCGGCAACCAATCCGATGTTCGAAGCATCCAACAGCAATCTGGATGTCGATATTCCCGACCTGTCGTTCCCCTCTTTTGAATAGGCAATCGCACTGAACAGGCTGACGTGACCGTCAGCCTGTTTTCGCGTTCACACGAATAATCCAAAACAAATACGGAGCACACGCATAACCCATGCAAACCTCAACCGTAGTCATTCTGGGATCCACCGGATCCATCGGCACCCAAGGACTTGACGTCATCTCCCGCCATCTCGACCGTTTCAACGTGGTCGGACTTGCGGCAGGCGGCTCCCACGTGGAACTTCTGGCCCAACAGGCGGTCCAATTTCACGTTTCGAAAGTCGCCATCTTCAACACAAACGCGGTCCATGCGCTCCAAGATGCGCTAAACCAAGCCGGCGCAAGCCATGTGGAAATCATGGCCGGGCCGGAAGCGGTAATCGCCATGGCCGGATCCGGTGCCGACGTGGTGTTGAACGGCATTACCGGATCCATCGGCCTTGAACCTTCGATTGCGGCACTGCAGGCAGGATCGCAGCTGGCGCTCGCCAACAAGGAATCCGTTGTGGCCGGCGGTCATCTGCTGTTCGACGCACAGGTTCGTGCGCAGCAGATCAATCCGGTTGATTCCGAACATTCCGCCATCTGGCAATCGTTGCGTTCGGGCACGCACGGTGAAGTGTCGAAACTCGTGGTCACCGCTTCCGGAGGTCCGTTCCGCGGTTGGAAACGCGAGCAGATGACCGACATCACGCCTGAACAGGCGTTGAACCACCCTACTTGGAATATGGGTCCGGTGGTGACCATCAACTCGTCCACGTTGATGAACAAGGGGCTTGAAGTCATCGAAGCGAGCCGTCTGTTCGACGTGCCCCCGAGCCGTATCGACGTGACCGTGCACCCGCAATCCATCGTGCATTCCATGGTGGAATTCCGCGATGGCGCCACCATCGCACAGGCTTCACCGCCTGATATGCGTCTGCCGATCGCGCTTGGCCTATCGGCTCCCGAACGACTTGGCAACATCGCAGCGGCCTGTGATTGGACGAAAGCCGCCATGTGGACGTTCGAACCGCTTGACGATGAGGCATTCCCCGCAGTGAGCTTGGCTCGACATTGCTTGGAAGCTTCCGAAAAGCATACGGCCGTGCTGAATGCTGCCAACGAACAGGCCGTTCACGCCTTCCTCGAACATCGCTTGCCATATCTCGGCATCGTCGATACCGTCAAGGAAGTGTTGGACGAAATGGATGCGGAACTGCGCGGCAATCCGCTATTCGCTTCCGTGGAGGAAATGAGCCAACTCGAGCTGGAAGCCCGTCGTCGAGCCGACGACCTGATAAACAAGTAACGGAAAACGAAACAAAACAAACAGACGAAACGTAAGTGACGCAAGGCTCCCTAAGTCGGGAGCCTTGTTATTGCAAGGATTTGACGTATGCCAGAAATCGAAAAGCCGTTCCGTAAAACCGGTGAGGCAGCCATTAGCGAAAGCCCGCTGCATCCGCGCCGCAAATCGCACCGTATTATGGTCGGTCCCGTTCCAGTCGGCGGGGGAGCGCCAATCTCGGTGCAATCCATGACCAATACGCTGACAGCCAATGTTCCCGCGACATTGCAGCAGATCGCGGAACTGACCGCAGCCGGCTGCGATATCGTGCGCGTGGCCGTACCAAGCCAGGATGATGCCGACGCATTGCCGGAAATCGTAAGGAAATCACCGATTCCGGTCATCGCCGATATTCATTTCCAAAGCAAATACGTGTTCCAGGCCATTGACGCGGGCTGCGCTGCGGTGCGTGTGAACCCCGGCAACATCCGCAAATTCGACGAGGTTGGCCCTTCCATTTGCAAAGCCGCCACGGACGCGGGCATTTCGTTGCGCATCGGCGTGAACGCGGGCTCGCTCGATAAGGAACTGTATGCGAAATATGGCGGTCCGACGCCGGAGGCACTGGTTGCGTCCGCCATGAAGGAAGCGCGCATGTTCGAAGACGTCGGCTTCCATGATTTCAAGATTTCCGTCAAGCATCATGATGTGATCACCATGGTGGAAACGTATCGTCTGCTCGCTTCCAAGGGTGATTGGCCGTTGCATCTTGGTGTCACCGAAGCTGGACCGGCATGGCAGGGCACCATCAAAAGCTGTTTGGCATTCGGTGCGCTGCTGGCTGAAGGCATTGGAGACACGATTCGCGTTTCGCTGTCGGCACCGCCCGTCGAAGAAGTGAAAGTCGGGTGCAAGCTGCTGGAATACATGGGATTGCGTCCGCGCAAGTTCGACATTATCTCCTGCCCGAGCTGCGGTCGTTCCCAGGTTGATGTGATTCAGTTGGCCAATGCGGTGACCGAAGGTTTAAAGGATGTGACCGCGCCGATTCGCGTGGCTGTTATGGGCTGCATCGTCAACGGTCCGGGCGAGGCCCGTGAAGCCGATTTGGGTGTGGCATCCGGCAACGGCAAGGGACAGATTTTCATCAAGGGCAAAGTCATTCAAACCGTGCCGGAAGACCAGATTGTGGAAACGCTGCTGGTCAAAGCGCAGGAGATCGCCGCGCAGATGGAAGCGGACGGACAGGTGCCCGTCAACGCCACAGGACCGGTGGTGGTGCCGGTGGCGCAAGGTAATTGTTGATTTCGCTGACCGCGGGCGGTCGATTGCAGATTGTGATCGGCCGCCCGCTGGTTTTGCTGGTTGTCGATTGCCATTTCAGCTGGAGTCGGTACAATGAACGGCGTGTCAGATCAGGAACGTCAGTCAGTCATGTCCAGCGCGGAGAGCCAATCCAGTCAGTGGACGAGGGGCAGACGGCTGATGGTCAGTCTGCCTATCTTCATCATCCTGCTGGGCATTCTGGTGTCGGTATCCAATTTGACGGCATCGTCATGGAAGTACGAGCCAACCGGTCAAACCATCGAAACGTTATCATCCGACACGGCAGTGACCTTCGATAATCCTTCCGGCAAAACCCTTGCCAAACGAGGCGATTACGAAGTGACGCAACGATATGTCACCATTGAGGCGAAACAGCCGTCAACCGGTGAAATACAACAGGTCAAAGTGTTGATTCGAGAGCCGAAAGACGCGGGAAACAATCGGCCCGGCGTGGTGTTCATGCATGGTGCCGGATATGGTACCTGTGACAACTCATTTGGAGACATGGCCACCGATCTCTCATCCGCAGGCTTCGTGACGGCCGTGCCCGACAAGCCGGTATGGTCCACCAACGATGCGACCCGTGATTACCCGGGCTCCGCGGCCATTTACGATCAGGTCATCACCATGTTGCGTGATCTCGACAACGTTGACGCTTCGAATGTCGGCATTTACGCGACTTCCGAAAGCACCTGGATTTCCTCATATCTGCTTGATCAAGACCCCGACGTGGCATTCCAGGTGTTGCTGAGCCCAATGGTGTATTCGCCACGACATTCGTTGGGATTCCTTGCCGCACAGGATTTCGCGCTGGTCGGAGCGCATGATGGATACCAGTCCATTGTGCGCCGCGCGTTCAACATCGATGCGGAATTGTTCGGCCTGACCAATCTCGACCTCGACACGTTGAATCCCCAAGCCTATTCCATTCCCACGCTTGTGGCATACGGCACCAAAGACGTGATGACCGCGCAGGTGGAAGGTACGGAGAAAATCATCGACATGGCGCATAAGGCGGGCAATTGGGACGTGACCGTGCGCACATACCCCATCGCCAACCATGTGCTCCGACTCGGCGACGAATCCAACAGCGGCACTCCGTTCGCCGACGCCTACGTGGATGATGTGATCAGTTGGGCTGTCGGCATCACGCGGGGACTGCAGCAGACCAGCGAGCGTGTGGCCGGTACCAACTTGTATCAGTCGATTGCGGTGCCGTTGGAATTGCAGGCGAACAGCGGGCTGACCATTTATCTCGTGGTGCTGCATGCCAGCATGGTGCTGTTGCTGCTGGTGATCGCCGTGCTGTGGCTGATTGTGCTCGTACGTAAGATTTGGGCGCATGCGCATCGACGCCGATATGTGTTGGGGCTGAGACCTGTGTTCAAAAATGCGTTGATTACGCTTGCCGTTGCCACCATGGCCACTTTTGTGCTGTTTGGTGCAGGATTGGGCGAAGTGGTTATGGGCGTGGTCAAGCTAGCGTGGGGTGGCGCTCCCGCCGAGGATCCGGGCATGATGTATTGGAGTTGGCCGGTTATTCAAATGGTGTGTGTTGTTGTGGTGTGGGCGTGGTCCCGCGTGTTCGTGCGTCTTATCGAGGAGGCGACGAATCGTGGTCTTGCACAATGGCCACCGCGTAAGGGGGCTATAGGCGCGATTGTGAGTGGCCGCCAGCCGGTGCTCGCGTCGACGAGGTTCGGCCGTGTGATGTTTTGGATCACGGCGGTCACCATGCTGTATGTGCTGTTGGTGTTCGCGTTCTGGGGATTGTTTATTTACTGATATCGCGGGAGAGTGCGGCTGGCGCGAGAACGTGCGGAAAGTATAGATAGTTCAGTTAAGAAAACGAGTCGAGGCGAAGGAGGTGTGTGAATGCCGTTGTATCAGGACGAGGGCGTGGTCTTGCGTACCGTCAAACTTGGCGAAGCTGATCGTATCGTCACTTTGCTGACACGTGACCATGGCAAAATCCGAGCCGTCGCCAAAGGTGTGCGTCGAACCAAATCGCGTTTCGGAGGTCGTTTGGAGCCTTTCATGCGCGTCTCGTTGCTTATTGCGGAAGGGCGTTCGCTTGATGTGATTTCCCAAGCCGAGTCGGTGTCGGCGTATGCGAGAGGCATCTGCACCGATTTCAAGGCGTATACCGCAGCGAATGTGATTTGCGAAACCGCTGACAAGCTGGTGGTGACGGAGCAGGAGCGTTCCGTGGCACAGTATCGGCTGGTGTTGGGAGCGTTGAATGCCCTTTCCAAGCATACGCATGAGGCTGCTGCGATTGGCGATTCCTACGTGATGCGTGCTCTTGCGATCGCTGGCTGGACGCCGCGTTTGCGTGCCTGCGTGGTGTGCGGGGAGCCGATTTCTGCTGATCGTCCATGGTTCTTTTCGATTTCCGCGGGTGGCCTGATGTGTTTGACCGATCATATTCGTGAATCGTTTGACGTTTCGTGGAATGCGATCTGCCAGTTGCAGGCGCTTGTAGACGGCGATTGGGGAGAGCTGGACGGCACGGCGTTGCTTCCGGAAACCCGACAAATGGTGGAAAAATGGGGTGAATACTATTTGGAACGTCCGATTCGTTCCATGCGCTTGCTAGATTAGCGGGTATGGCTTTTGAGAACGTGGATTACAAGTCCCTTGACATTCCGGCGGCACCATTTTCTGACCCGTCGATTATTCCTGATTTTCCGAAGAACAAGGTTCCGCGCCATATCGGCGTGATCATGGACGGTAATGGTCGTTGGGCGCAGCAGCGTGGGCTGATTCGCACCGACGGGCATCAGGCTGCCGAACCGGTGGTGTTCGACACCATCGCAGGTGCCATCGAAGCCGGTGTGCGTTACCTGTCGCTGTATACGTTCTCCACGGAGAACTGGAAGCGTTCCCCGCAGGAAGTGCGCTTCCTGATGGGCTTCTCGCGTGATATCATCCACCGTCGTGTGGAGCAGATGAACGCGTGGGGCGTGCGCGTGCGCTGGTCCGGCCGACGTCCGAAACTATGGAAATCCGTTATCGACGAATTGGAAAAAGCACAGGAACGTACCAAAAACAACACGACCATCGACGTGGTGTTCTGCCTGAATTACGGCGGACGTGCCGAAATCGCGGATGCTTGCGCGGCAATCGCAAAGGAAGTGCGTGACGGCAAGATCTCCGGCGATCGCGTAACGGAAAAAATGATTTCCGAACACCTGTACAATCCTGATATTCCTGATTGCGATTTGGTGATTCGTACTTCCGGCGAACAGCGCACGTCGAACTTCCTGCCGTGGGAAGCGGCATATGCCGAACTTGATTTCGTGCCGGAACTGTTCCCCGATTGCGGTCGAGACGTGCTATGGCGTTCGATCGACCACTACATTCACCGCGACCGTCGTTTCGGCGGCGTCAAAAAGTAGTTTTTGCTGAGTTGATTAGGTTAACTGCGGGGAGAACATAATGTTCTCCCCGTTTTGTTTGTTACAACGTGCTGATTCGGGTGGTGAAGGTGGGGACGAAACGGGAGGAGTCGACTTGGAAGGCTACGTGGATGCGGGGTGCGTTGGAGTCGATCAGTCCGGCGGGATCGCCGATGGTTCGGCCTCGGGTGCCGTGGAAATCGCCGGTTTCGAGTTCGACTTTCATTGGTAGGTCGATACAGGTCACCAGCGACGGGTCCACGGCAACGGCGGCGGCCAGCGGATCATGTAATGGCATGCCCTGTGAAAACAGTCGCGCGTCGGCCTTGAGGTTTGCGGCAATGGAAAAATCAGCCATGTCGGCGAGGAATACGCGCACATCGGAAGCAGATGGGCTTGCAGCCACACTCGAGGTTCGAGCTGAAGCTGCATTTGAACTACCAGCTGAACCATCAAGTGAATCAGCGACTTGGGATGCGGTCGAGCTGGTAAGTGTGTCAGCATTCGCCGCTTCACGCCAAGCACGGGTCGCATCGGAACCCATCAGGCATTGATGCGTTACGTCCAAGCCGACCATGGTGATGTCGGCACCGGAATGGAACACGCGATCTGCGGCTTCCGGATCCTGAATGATGTTCGTTTCCGCAGTCAGATCCCAACAGTTGCCTTCCTGCGTCAACGTGCCGCCCATCATCACCAGTTTGAGTTTGCCGGCAATATCCGGTGCGGCCGCGATCGCAGCATCAATATCGGTCAGCGGACCGGTCGCAACCACAGTGACGTCGAAACCATAAGCGCGAACCTGATCAATAATGAACTGCACGCCTTCGGAAACCGAGTCGGCGGAAGAATCATCAACATGAATAAAAGAAGCCGAATCCGTAGTAAGCGACAATTCAAACGAATCAACCGCAGGATTCGCATGAACATCATCCAACGCATATCCGCCAACGGAAATCAGACTACGATAATCACGAGAAAAAACAGTATCAGAACCGGAATTATCCGAAAAAATATCTGAAAAAGCAGTATCCGAAGACGAACTATCGCAAGCCGGGCCGAATCCTCCCAATCCGTCCGTGCCGTGAAACTGCGCACAACCTGCATCCGGAATGAAACACCGAGCCCATGAAGGATGCGACGATCCACGTATCACCGGAATGTGCCGAAGCCCCAACCGTTCCAGCACATACGAAGTATTGCGAACCGCAGTGTCGACGGAAACATTGCCGTACGTGCCGATCACGCCAAGCACGTCAACAGTGTCGAACGTCGCAAGGTATGCCAACGCCAGTGCATCGTCGATACCGGTGTCCACATCAAGAATCAGTCGTGTCATATTTGTATTTAATCAAACTCGTGCAATGAAGCCAAATGCAACGCATAATGGTGCGGCATCCCACAAACCATGTTCAACCCGAACTGAGCAAGCAGTGTTGGGCATGAAATAAAAATGCAGGATGCCGTATTCCAATATTTTCGATTATTCGCACCTAAACGGGTTACAAACCTACTCGTTCAAACCCGATTATTTCAGGAATTCGTCGGTGGCGAGATCCTTGGCTTGCGGAGCGTCGTGCACCACCTTGTCATGCGAATCGGTGTAGGCGTCTTCCTGAGCGAGGAAGTCAAAATACTGCTGGGCGCCTTCAACGTCGTTCGTACCGAACGTGAACGAACCATCCTTGATCTTGGCGGGATCGCCCCAATACTGACCGTCCACAATGGTTTTCATGCTTTTCTTGACGAAATCAAGCTTGAGATTCGCGTCGGGAGCTTCCTTCACAAGGATCTTCGCTGCATCGTCAGGATTCGAATATGCGTACTCGTAGCCCTTCTTGGTGGCTTGTACGAACTTCTTCACCAGTTCGGGATTGTTGGAAATCGTCTTGTCGCTGGTGATCACGCCAATGGTGTCGGCATTGCCGGGAACGCCGTAATCCGGTTCGGTAAAGCAGTTGAGCTTCGGACCGTACATGTCGGCCTGCACACCCTCCCAAGTGGCATAGAAACCACCGAAATCAGCCTTGTTGCTGGACAGCGTTTGGAACGTGGACGTGCCGACGGTCACCTTGTCGAATTCGCCCTTACCTCCGTCCGACTGAATCATGCGACGGATCACCGCATCGGATTCGTTGGATCCGAACGTGGCGAAAGTCTTGCCGTCGAAATCCTTCGGGGATTTGATTTCAGTGTTGGAAGCGAGCGAACACCAGATGGCGCTTGGCTTCTGCTGTACCTGCAGCACCTGCTTGATGGTTGCGCCCTTAACAGCGTACGTGCTTACGTTGGTGAGGTTCGACAATGCGAAGTCGGCCACGCCGTTGTTCACGGCCTGTTCGGCACCGGCCTGTGCCACGGCCACGATATCAACGTCAAGACCTGCCTCTTTGAAATAACCCTTGTTTTTCGCCACATATACGCCGATATGATTGGTGTCGGGCGCCCAGGACAGCATGAAGGTCACTTTGGTCAGATCGCTGCTGCCAGATGCTGTGCTTGTTACGGAATCGTTGCTTTGTCCGCATGCGGTAACGCTGAACAACATGGCGATTGCGCTGAAGAGTGCGATTATTGTGCTTGCGATGTGAGTACGTGCGGTGGCGTCATGCCTGCTGAAGATGCTCATAAAGCGATTTCCCTTGAATCTGTATTCTCTATCGTTTTCTAGGGATATGCTGCGAGCGGAGTTCGGGCAGAAAACGATACGAAGGGCCTCAGGCCCCCGCTCGTCCAATGCCCCCGACATTCCTTACGGTGCCTAGTGAAAGGCGTGGAATATTGCCGGTTTGCCACGCATTGGCTTAACAGCGGGTTTTATTATACGTAGGCAGCGTGACCGACATGCAATGCGGAGTGGCGAATGCTGCGAATGCTGCGTTTGCAGAAGGCCGATGATGTTTGGCGTGTTTGACTTACTGGTCTGCATCGGGATCGGCGTCGGCATCAGCTGGGCCGAGCAGGACGCGTTCGCTGAGGTTCACCAGGCACATCAGAACGCCGGTGATGGCGATGATGACCAGCGTCGCCGAGAAGATCAGCGGTGTGCGGAACGAGTTGTAGGCGGCCTGTAGCCAAATGCCAAGACCTTTGCGCGCGCCCAAATATTCTGCGGTGGCGGCGGTGGCGAAAATGTATGCGGCGGAAACGCGGATGCCGCCATAAATCTGACGAGCGGCCACACGCAGCTTCACATGCCACAGTGTCCACGCTTTCGTGGCGCCACAAGTCAGCGCAACATCCGAATAAAACTGGGGGACCGCTTCAAGCCCACGAATCGTCTGCACTGCAATCGGGAATAAGCCGAATACCGTTACGATCACGATTTTTCCGGAAATCTCAAAGCCAAACCAGATCAAAAATAGGGGAGCGATGGAAATCAACGGCATGGTCTGCGCAGCTGAAAGCAACGGGAACAATGCGGCGTTCGCAATGCATGAGCAGTACAGCAGTATGCCGATGAGAATGCCGAACAGTACGGCGAACAGGAATCCGACGGTACCTTCAAGCAAAGTGACTTGCGTGGCAGGCCATAACGTCGACCATGTTTCGACGG
This sequence comes from Bifidobacterium hominis, assembly GCF_040095915.1. NCBI lineage: Bacteria > Bacillati > Actinomycetota > Actinomycetes > Bifidobacteriales > Bifidobacteriaceae > Bifidobacterium > Bifidobacterium hominis. The sequence continues at coordinate 101,906 of NZ_JBBMFR010000006.1, forward strand.
TGGCCTGTGCGATTTCGCTTGGCGCGGCGATCATGGTGCTGGGCACATTGCCGATGCGGACCCACGCCTCCCATACCGCCAGCAACAGCACTACTGCAATAACCGTGGGAATACGGCGTTTGCAAACGTGAGCAAAGGCGGACAAAGCTTCGAGAAGTTTTGCGACAATGCCGGCTTTTGAATTCGTGTTCGCAGCCATGCCCGAACCCATGTGCGAACTCGTGTTTGAGGGTATGGATCCTGTTGCCGAATCCCTGCGTTGAACGTGCGAAACCGCCATCGTTCACCTTGCTTTCTGCGCCATAGTGGGCGCGCACGTGACCGGTGGCGAGAAATCAGTAAGGTGAGGAGCCTGCCCGCGTTCCGGTCAGAAAAGTTCATTACCGGGGTGCCAGTATAAAGCACTCCCTAAACCACGTTCCAAACCAAAACGAAAGGCGGGTTTCGTATCTCATTCGACACGAAACCCGCCTTACTCTTTACCCCTTGCTACTGCCTTGGATTAGCCTCACTCCAGTCCGATGGACTTCATGGTGTGGAGCTTCAAGGACTTGACCTCAAGCGTGCCGGATTCGGCAACAAGTTTGATGGCTCGTGGGCCTTCGGAAGCGTAGCTGAAGGAGCTCATGGCCTGACGGCCGTCGTTTACGTACACTTCCACGCAGCCGCGATCCACAAACACGCGCAGCTTGAGCTCGCCGGAAGCCAGTTCTTCGGCGGAAAGCGGCGCGGTACGGTAGCCACGATCGCCCTGAGCTGCGGCCTGACGGTCGATCACCACGCGGCCGATCTGATCGTCGAACGCCACATACGTGTAAGAGCCATCCTCAGTCGCGTGAATCTTCAGACCGGCGCGTTCCGCGGTGGAGGCGTTGAGATCGATGGTCATTTCGATTTCAACGGCTTCGGCATCGTCGGCAATGGTCTGCTCGCCATTGACGTCCAGCGAGATCGCACCGAAATCGGTGGTGTTTTCGCGCAAGCCCTCCATTTCGACAACCGGAGCGGTGTGCAGATCGCCGTCGGCGCCCAGGGTGATCTCACGCGGAAGGGTCAGGTTGCCGCACCAGCCGTCATCCTGCATCGGAATCGGCTCAACGAACGGGCTCATCCAGCCGTATACGATCTGGCGCTCGCCATCGTTGAAGGACTGCGGAGCGTAATAGTTGTGGCCGCAATCCCACAGGCGAAACTCGGTTTCCGGCTGGAACGCCTCGCCCGGGGTCCACGTGCCGATCATGTAGCCGGCGTTGGAAACGTTGCGGTTCATGAAACCGGAGGCCTTTGCGCCCATGGCGGAGAAGCCGATGACCCACTTCTCATTGCCCTCGGCGTCCTTGATCGGGAAGAAGTCCGGGCATTCAAGCATGAAGACGTTCGGATCCGGGTGTTCGAACAGCACACGCTCGTAGGTCCAACGAACCATGTCATCGGAGGAGAACAGCCACATCTGGCCGCGCTTTTCTACGGAGGAGACACCGAAGGTCATGTACCACTTGTCTCCGGTCTTCCATACCTTCGGGTCACGGTAGTGGTGGTCGACCTTATCGAGCGGGCAATCGATGATCATGCCGCGCTTGGTGGCGCTGGTCAGCTCGTCGTTGTCTGGTTCGGCGATCATCTGCACCTGCCAGTCGCCGCCGGTGTTGTCGATGCCGTTGGCCCAGCGGTGGCCGGTGTAGTAGAACTTGAGCTCGCCGTCATCGCCGATCACTGCGGAACCGGAGAACACGCCGTCCTTTTCCTCTTCGAGAGTCGGGGCGAACATGATCGGCTCACGCTTCCAGTTGAGCATGTCGTTGGAGGAGACGTGACCCCAGTGCATCGGGCCCCACTGGGTGCCGTACGGGTGCAGCTGGTAGAACACGTGCCAACGGCCCTTGTAGAAGCACAGGCCGTTCGGATCGTTGATCCAGCCGCCGTTGGAGGCGATGTGGAACTTCGGATACCAACGGTTGTTGCGCGCGGCGGCCATGGCTGCAACGCCCGCCTCCGCCTGTGCCAGAGCCTCGCTGTGGTTCTTGATTTCGTGAAGGACGGGTGCGTCCGGGGTGAAGCCAGTCATCGTTGAATAGCCTTTCTTGTGATTGTTGAATTGCTGCTTATTGAGTTTTGAGTAAAAGTTGTAAGAATGCTGCCCGAAGCGGAAAAAGGGGAAACGCTTCGAGCAGCACGATTCAGTTATGTTCTTGGCCGGACTTGCGATTGCGTTCAGGCGTTCGCTTCTGCAGCGGCCTGGGCCTTGAGCTGCTTGTCGGTGTAGAACGGATCACCGCCGACTTCCTGGTCGTCCTTCTTGATCACGAAGAAGCCGTAGATCAGGGCTGCCAGCACGATGCCGGAGATGGTGAAGAAGGTCGGGCGATCGCCCATGGCGTCATGCAGGGCGCCCATCGGGGTGGAGAAGATCACCTGGCCGATCTGGGAAGCGATCTGGAAGCCCACCATGTACAGGGTTGCCGACAGCTTGGTGTCGAAGTGCAGAGTGAAGTAGCGGAATGCCGGCAGGCAGAACAGCGGAACCTCGATGGAGTGGAACAGCTTGACGATGGAGACGCTGACCGGATCGTGGAACACGCCGCACAGGCCGATGCGCAGGAACATCACGGTTGCACCGAGCAGCAGGGAGTTGCGCACGCCGATCTTCTTCATGATGATCGGAACAACACCCATCATGGCGGACTCGAGGAACACCTGGAAGGAGTTCAGGGTGCCGTAGGTGGCGTTGCCGATTTCAGTGGTGGAGAAGAGGGAAGCGTAGTAGTTCGGGAACATCTGCTGATCGAACACGGTATAGAAGGTGTTGGTGAACAGCATGAAAACGATGAGCACCCACAGGGTCGGCATCTTCAGAACGGAAATCATTTCCTTGAAGGACGGGTTGGTCGGAGCCGCGTTCGGATCAGCTTCCTTCTTGAGCTCTTCCTTCTGCTCGGCCGGAACCCAGAAAGCGTAGATGCACAGCATGCCGAGGCCGCAGATGGAGCCGACCCAGAAGTTCAGCAGCGGGTTGATATTGAACAGGAAGCCTGCACACAGCGCCACGATGGCGTAGCCGAATGAGCCCCAAGCTCGGGACTGGCCGTATTCGAAGCCGAACTTGCGGGAGTAGCGTTCGGTGAGTGCCTCGAACAGGGAGCAGCCGGCCATGAAACCTGCGGACAGCACGATGGAGCCGATGAGCACGCCGATGAAACGGGTGGTGCCGCCGGCTGTCAGCATCGGGGCATACACGAACTGCACGAACGGGCCGACGAGCGCTGCGATGGCGGAGACGAAGATCACGAGCTTACGCTTGATGCCCAGTTGGTCCTGGATGGCGCCGTAGGCGAACATGATGACCAGGGTTGCCAGGGAGTTGATGGAGTAGATCTGGCCCTGCTCGGCGGAGGTCATGCCCAGACCGTGGGCCGGGTCGGTAAGCCAGCGGGAGAAGAAGGACCACCAGATGCCCCACGAGCAGAAGAACATGAAGATGCCGAAGGAGCTCTGCAGGTAGGAAGGATTCTTCCATGCAGATCGAGTTGTACTTGCCATGTTGTTGTTTCTCTGTTTCTCTTTGTTTGTGCCGCTGCCGCGCGGCACCTCGGTTGTGTGCCGATGTTGTGTTATGCCGTCATTCACCCAGCTGCCGTGCCAAGTGGATGAACATGGTTAAATAATAGCGCGTCAAATGATTGACGTCAATCGATTGACGTAAGTAATTCCAACGCTTTTCGGAAGTGTTGGAATTAAGCCGAAATGGGGGATAAAAAAAGAAGGCCTCTCGGCGTGTCGTAGCGGACACGTCAACAGGCCTTTCATGTGGTCTTAGATCGCGAAACTTAGCTGCGAACCGATCCCTTTTCTATCAGCGCGCAATGGATCTTCGCAGGAATCGGCGAATCCAACGGCGGCATGGGAGCGGTGGTATTCGGCCAAGACGAACTGTCGACGGGCTTGCGTTCGATCATCGAAATAAGCTTGCATGCGGCCCAATAACCCATCTCATAGTGGGGCAGTTCCACCGTGGTCAGCTGCGGTTCCAGCGTTTCGGCGAGCACGCGGTGGTTGTCGACGCCGACGATGGAAACGTCCTTGCCGACGGTCAGTCCGCGGCGTGCCGCACATTCGTACACATACCATGCGCGCGCATCATTGAAACAAAAGAAACCGTCGGGATTGCGTTCGTCAAACAGTTTGTCGACGGCACGCAACGCAGGACCATTATTGAGCACATTGCATACCAGCGAAGGATCATAGGCGAAACCGGAATCCTGCAATGCCGCCTGATACCCGGAAAAACGGCCATCCTGCGCAATCATGTTTTCCGAGCATCCGATGTAGGCGATACGCTTGCAATCGGCCTGAATCAGCCGTTTCGTGGCATCATAGGCGATTTGGAATTCGTCCGGCTCGATGCTGGGAATCTGGTTGTTGGCATCGGTGGCATCCACCATCACCACCGGATAATCGCCGAGCGAGGCTGGCACGCTCGCAATGCGATTCGACATCTTCGAATAGAAGAAACCGTCCACGCCATACCGTTTCAGCGTGGCGATTTCGTTCTCTTCGCTCGCCCTGCCATCGGTGCTGACCGTGATGATCATGTACCCGTAGGTGCTTGCCGCGTCTTGCGCGCCCAGAATGATGCCGCCTGCGTACGGCGTGGTGGCAACTTCCTCGCTGATGAAGCCGAGAATTCGCGTGCGGCAAGTGCGTAGGCTGCGCGCCAGAGGATTGACCGTGTAGCCGAGTTCGTCTGCCTTCTCGCGTACGAGCGCGGCCAAAGGGGCTTTCACACGTCCTTCATCCCTGCCGTTAAGCACCAGGGAAACAGTGGAAATGGACACCCCTGCCGCTTCGGCAATTTCCTTCATCGTAGTCATATTCGCTACACTATACCCAAATCAATAAGAAAAGCGCGCCATTCCTTATAAATAGCGCGCTTTTCGATTTTTCTGACGATCTAACAGTTTATTGCCTGATTTATTCCGACAGGATTTCGTCCACAAGTGCCTGCTTGGCGTGGATCTGACCTTCGAAACCCGGGCGAATGTCGAGACGGATCACCACGTCGGTGCGATAGCCCTGGCCAGCCAGCTTCATGGTGGCGTCGCGAATCACCTTGAGCACGTCGTCGATGTCGCCTTCGATGTTGGTGAACATGGCGTTGGTTTCACTCGGCAATCCGGATTGACGGATCACGTCGACCGCCTGCGCCACGTACGTGGACTTTTCAGGGCTTGCGCCGGCGGGGGAGATGGCGACTGCGGCAAGCGTGTTGATATACGGTTTGCCGGTTTCCGGGTTGATCGGCACTTCCTGCTTTTCCGCATTGCGATCAAGGGTCATGTTCGTTCCTTTCGTTGCGTTCCTATCGGCCTGATACGACTTGGATTGGCTGGTGCGGATTTGGCTGTCAGCGCCATTTCCAAGCGTGATCCATCGGTCCGGATCCGTGACCGAGGTCAAGCTGCGCCTCCAAGGCGCCCGTCAGATACAGTTTTGCACTATCGACGGCTTCCGGCAATGTCTCGCCAAGCGCCAGATGCGATGCGATCGCCGAAGACAGCGTGCATCCGGTGCCATGCGTGTTCGGATTATTGATACGACGCGCGCGGAACCAAGTGACTTTGCCGCTCGGTTCAACGAGCACATCGCTGGCATCCTGCGTGCCATGACCGCCTTTGACGAGCACCGCGCAGCCGAAATGGCCGGCGAGCATATGGCCTGCCGTCACCATGTCGTTCTCACTGGAGATGCTTTCGCCATTCTCGTAGTCGATCGCGTCGGCACCCTGTTCGACGGCCAGCTCGCACAGCGCCTGGGTCTCCGGCATATTCGGCGTGATGACGGTGGCCAGCGGGAACAGCTTGGAAGTCAGTGCCGCAATCGCGTCGCCTTCGATAAGCTTCGCACCGGATGTTGCCACCATCACCGGATCAAGCACAATATTCGTGGCATCATGCGCAATCAGACGGTCGGCGATCACGTTGATGAGCTCCACGCTCGACACCATGCCGATCTTCACCGCGACCGGCGGAATATCTTCAAATACTGCGTCGATTTGCGCGGCGAGCATTTCCGGAGGAGTGTTCGTGACCATGGTCACGCCTGTGGTGTTCTGCGCGGTCAGCGCCGCGATGGCGGTCATACCGAACACGCCATTGGCAAGCATGGTTTTCAAATCCGCCTGAATGCCGGCACCACCGGAGGAATCCGATCCCGCGATGCTCAATACCGGTGCCAAAGTGCTGGTCATGAATGACTCCTTACTTGCTTTTGCTTGCTTATGATGCGAAGTTCTGAAATATTCGTGATCCGTGATTGCTATTTGCGCAGTACGTGCCCATGCTTTGCATCACCGCGCACTGCCTTCCATCGCGAAACCATATTGCGGGTCGCCTCTTCCGGATCGCTTGCGCCGGCAATGGCCGACACCACAAACCAGCCGGCCGCCTTCGAATGTGCGAGCATCTCCATATCGTCGGCGGTCACTCCACCGCCGACCACAACCGGAAAATCACTCGCATCGCAGATCGCATTGATCTGCGCCTCGTCGAGCGTATGCCCGGAACCATCGTTGCCACCAACGGAAGCTTCCGGCTTGGTGGTGGACACGTGCAACGGGCCGGCCCCGATGTAGTCGATGCAGCCGGCAGGCAGCCCGTTGATCAGCTTCACCAGGCTTTCCGTTTCGGCAGACAAGCCCACAATGGCATCTTCCCCAAGCAACGCGCGGGCTTCCTGCGGTTCCAAGTCGGTTTGCCCAATATGCACGCCGTCAACTTTGATGCCCTTGTGACGTGCCTGCCAAACTACATCCACGCGATCGTCGATCACAAACGCCACGGAATCGGATTTGCCGTTGTTCTCGATAACCTGCGCGATATCGCGTGCCATGCTGGTGATGTCTTTCGCGTCGGTGTTCTTGGCTCGCAGCTGGATGAACGTTGCACCCCCGCGCAACGCATCCTCAATCACACCGGTAATAGTACGGCTCTTGCAATCCTGCGGGCCGACCACAAAGTAGGCGCTCATATCGAATGTATCGCGCATCGATGCATATGAATAATTGTTCATATAATCAACCCTTCTCGGTAAGTGATTCAGAAAACCTACAATGTGAACCGGCAATCGTCCATATTTTCCACATACGCAATTGCCGAACCCTGCATGATATGCCGAATACCATGCAGGGTTCGGCAAGGCCTAGTCGATGATGATTTCGGAAGCGGCGACTTCCTCGGCGGTGACGTTCCAAAGCGCGTCAAGCAGCGCCACTTGGAAAGATCCGGGACCGGACGATTTCGCTTCGGCGATTTCGGAAGCCCTGTTATACAGCAATGATGCCGAAATCGCGGCGACAAGCGGTTCGGCCACGGCCAGATACGTTGCGGTAACGCCGCCGAGCGAACAGCCGGCGCCGGTGATCTTCGTCATCATCGCGCTGCCGCCGGGCAAACGGAACACGCGCTCGCCGTCAGTCACCAGATCGACTGCTCCGGAAACGGCCACCGCGCCGGCTCCAACAGGGGAGTATTTCGCAAGATGACGAGCCACTCGTTTGGCCGCGTCAACGGCGGAATCAACTTCGTCGACGGCTTCCACGCCTGCCGGGCGAGTGCCGGGAACGGTGGAATCATGCTGTGCCAGACCCCACATCGCATCGAGCGCGATGATTTCGCTCGCATTGCCGCGCACAATGGTCGGCGGGTATGTGCGGAACGATTCGAGAATGGCGGTACGGGTTTTGCCGATGCCCGCGGCGACCGGATCAAGTACCCACGTCTTGCCGTTCTTGTGCAGTTTGTAGGCGATTTCCGGTAGCGCGTCCTTGAAGAACGGCAGGAGTGTGCCCACATTGATGTAGTTCGATCCGGCGATTTCCGCGGTGTCGATCACGTCGTCAGGCAGGAAGCTCATGGCTGCGGTGCCGCCGGCGGCCAGCTGCGCGTTGGCCACAAGATTCATCGTTACGAAATTGGTGAACGACTGTGCCAAAGGTGTGGTTTCGCGTACGTCGTTTACTGCCTGCGCAATCTGTTCACGCAATGCAGCTGCATATGAGTCATCGCCCATTGTCTGCTCCCTACGTTGGTCCTAACCAACAGGTTCAAAGGGTCAGGCATTTGCCTATCTCAGCTTCCGCTTTCGCCGGAAGCCCCCCTGCATGTACATAACATATCTAACCTATACAAAGGTGCTGACAGTGGCACGTTTTGCATAAACGAACAATCGACACGTTCCAGTTGGATGCCGGTCCACTTGTTATCTGCGCGTTGCGCCGTCGGGCCAGTCGATTCCAGGATCGGGCGAATGCAATACGTTCTCGTAAATGTCGTTGCGCACGTAAATTTCGCAGGCGCCTTCCGACCATGTGCTTTTCCAAGGTGTCTTGGTTTCGGCGATTTTGATTTTCGTGTAATGGTTTCTGTCGTAACCAAGGTCGGAGAAGAAAAATGGCTGATACAGAGTGTCGTAGAATTCGGGTTCGCCCCACGATTTCCATGTTTCGATGTCTTTCTTTCCCGCATAGGGGTCAACGCACCATTCCCACGACGAATAGCTTCGTCCCTTGTATGCATTGGCAAGAAGCGTATGGTCGAAGTAAGGGGCTGAATCGATAAGGGTGCTGCCGTACCAAGAAGTGTAGTCGATGCAGTCGGTGCCGCCGCAATATCCGCCTTTGTCGATGATTTTGTTGATTTCTGGATTGGAAGCGGTGTCGTTCTTGCTGACGCGTGTCCAGCCTGCCATCCAACGGTATTGCTCCAAATGGTTGGTTTTGATAAAAGACGCTACCGCCCGGGAAGACGAATAGTCGTACCGAATATCGCAAATACTGGCGCTTGCCGTCCAATACACGCTGACAAGCATGAAGATAAGACCGAGGATTTTGAAGAAACGGAGATACCGTTCCGTTTTCTTCGGTCCAAGAAGAGTCATAACACGGTTGTTGAGATTACGGATCCACTGAGGCCAATCGTTGGAATTGTTTTTTTCGATATCGCAATCGATGGCGAGAATGGCGATGAAGAATCCCAAGATGATTCCCGCATGATGCATGGAAAGATGCGCGGTGAACGCAACGCTTATACCCAAGTATGTGGTGAGCAGCAATGATGCGGTTTTCCGGCGTAGGCAAATCTGAATAAGAAAACACCACATCAGGCATGACATTACGCACGGCATAAACAGCTCGCTTGGCGTGAGAGCGATGAACTGCATATTGCCATCCGACAGGGTTGAAGTGAACAACGTCTCGGAAGGCATTACCAGCCAGGTGTTGAAGGCGCCGCAGAGTTTTTCGAATTCCTCGAGGACCTGCACCTTGGCAAGAGCGTCTTCGAAGGTGATGACGCCCTTGTTGACGAGTCTCGCCAGATCTTGGTCAAGCGTATGCATGCCTTCCTTTTCGCTGGATTGCAGCACGGTACGAATCTGATGCGCCTTGCCTCCGCGAATCAACGCGGCCACGGCCGGAGTGTTGATCATCACTTCGGTGGCAGGAGCGCGGCCATGCCCGCTGGCACGTGGAATCAGGGTTTGCACGACCACCGCGCGCAGAGTGGAGGCCACCTGCACGCGAATCTGCTGCTGCTGATTTTCCGGGTACACGTCGATCAGACGGTCCACGGTCGAACCGGCGTCCTGCGTGTGCAGGGTGGCGAACACCAAGTGGCCGGTTTCCACGGCGGTCAACGCGGTGGAAATGGTTTCGAGGTCTCGAAGCTCGCCCACTTCGATAATGTCGGGATCTTCACGAAGCGCGCGTTTAAGCGCTTCCGCGAAACTTTTGGTGTCGGTGCCCACTTCACGCTGGCTCATCACGCAACGCTTGTGTTGATGCACGAATTCGATCGGGTCTTCAATGGTGATGATATGGTCGGCGCGTTCGGCATTCGCTCTGTCGACAATCGCGGCGAGCGTGGTGGATTTGCCGGAGCCGGTCGGACCGCATACGAGCACGAGTCCACGCGGCAGTAACGCCAGATCGGCGATATGCGGGTCGAGACCAAGCTCCTGCGCGGTTTTGATTTCCGTGGGAATGGTTCGTAATGCCGCGCACACGCCCAAACGGTCGCGGTATACGTTGGCGCGGAATCGCAGCAGATCGCCGATGGAGAATGAAATATCAAGTTCCAAATCGTCTTTGAACCGTTCCATCTCCAGCTCGTTGGTCATCACTTTGATGGCTTCATACGTGCGGTCCTTGTTCCACACGCTCAGCCCTTTGGCGGGGCGCAGCTTGCCATCCACGCGCAGCATTGGCGGATCGTTGACCACCAGATGAAGATCGGACGCGTTCAATTCCACCAGCTGGCATATGGCAGCCACGAATTCCGGATCCGCATCGGGATGTTCGGCATGCAATGTTTCTTTGACCTGTTGCGCTTTGATTCTGCGTTGTCCGGGAACAGCGTCCTCGTCGGAATCATTGGTTTCGGGCACTATGAAATCCACGATTAGCCTGTTGCTCATATTGGGTTGCGGTCTGGCAGCGGGCGCAGACTGCGCAATATGGTTGATGGCGGAAGGCTGCATGGTCTGCGTGTGCTCCTCGTACGCCGCATAGTCGTCCGGCTGTTGCGCGAACGGCGTGCCGCCTGGAATGAATGATGGCGGATCGCCGTCGATTTGCTGGATCGGTCCATGATACTCGAATGCAGGGGTGACTTCCGTCACGTCATCGTCGAATTGCAGATTCTGCTGATCCACGGCTTCGTTTTCCGGGGTTTCCGGAAAAGCGGTGTCGTAGGAGAGTTCCTGTTGTTCTGCAATGAGCGGTGTTTCCGCAGGCCGTGTCGGAGCGGGCTGCGGTTCCGCTACAGATTGTGATGCAACGGCTTGCGGGGCAGCTGACTGTTGCATAGACTGCCGCTGTGCGCTCTGTTGAGGCTCGGCCGCCTGCTGTTGCTCGACCGCGGCCTTAGGCATGGGGTCGGGAACGGTACCGGAACCATGCCGCAACGCGGGCATGGCGTCAAGCGACGCGAAAATATTGCGCAAACTGTCATCGTCAGCCTGAATCGCATTGTCGGGCGACCAATGGCGTCCCCTACGCGGATCCTCGTTGAATGAAGGAGCGGTACTGGGAATGGTCACACCTTTCAAACCAGACAAATCGGTGTTCGCATCCCAAGTCGGCTGCGCATCGGGATCCGTCGCGGTGTTCATTTCGGTTTTCAGCTCGGGTTGCTGTTCAATATCGGTCATCATTGTCCTTTACATATGTTGAAAACGCGGTCACACGATTACACAACTACACGGTCACGCGAAGCACTTCATCCACGGAAGTAATGCCTTGCAGAACCTTCTGCCAGCCATCCTCACGAAGCGACGTCATGCCTTTCGACTTGGCCGCCTGCTCGATTTCCAGCGACGTGGCGCCACGCGCGATCAAATCCTCCATCTGCGTGTCCACGCCCATTACCTGCTGAATGGCCACACGCCCGTGATATCCGGTGTTGGAACATTCACGGCAACCCATCGCACGGTACACGGTCGGCAACGGAGAGCCGGGCGTATATGGCACACCCATCATCTTCAACTCCACGGGAGTGGCCGTATCGGCCTTCCGGCATTTCTTGCACAGGCGCCTCGCCAGACGCTGCGCCATCACCGCAGCCAGCGACGAGCTCACCAAAAACGGTTCCACGCCCATTTCCGTCAAACGCGTCACCGCACTCGGAGCATCATTGGTGTGCAACGTGGACAGCACCAAATGGCCCGTCAGCGAAGCCTCGATCGCAATGGTCGCCGTCTCCTCGTCTCGAATCTCACCGATCAGCACCACATCAGGATCGGCACGAAGAATCGAACGCAACGCGGCGGCAAAGGTCATACCCGCCTTATTGTTCACCTGCACCTGATTGATGCCCTCCATGCGGAATTCCACAGGGTCTTCAACCGTGATGATGTTGATTTCCGGGCGGGCCACATCGCCCAACGTCGCATACAACGTGGTCGACTTACCCGAACCGGTCGGACCAGTCACCAACACCATGCCGTACGGGCGGTTGTACGCTTTGGAAAACACATCGAAATTGCGTTCGCTGAAATTCAGATCCTCCACTTTGAGATTGCCCGAAGGCGTGCTCAAAATACGCATGACGATTTTCTCGCCCCACACCGTAGGCAATGCCGCCACGCGAAGATCAACCTTCTGACCGTTGTGACGTACGGTAATACGGCCATCCTGCGGCTTGCGGCGCTCGCCGATATCCATTTCGGCCATGACCTTAATGCGGCTGATCACACCTTGGGTCATGGCGCGTGGCGCTTTTTGGAAGATATGCAGCACGCCGTCGATGCGGTAGCGTACGAGCAGACCGTCTTCCTGCGGTTCGATATGGATATCGGAGCAGTGGTCGTCGATGGCCTGGTTGATGAGCAGACTTACGAAGCGTGCCACGGGGGAGGCGTCTTCGCTGTCGTCTTGTTCAAGGTCGACTTCTTTTTTCGCGGTCGCGGCGATCTCGTGCGATAGTTCGGTCAACTCCGCATTGGCGCGCAGGAACCGGTTGATGCAGTCGCGTACCTGCGATGGCATGGCGACCATGGCGATGACGGGCATGCCGGTTGTTGCGGAAACATCGTCTACCGCGGCGAAGTTTTTCGGATTCGCCATGGCTACGGCGATGCGCCCGTTGACGATGGAAAGCGGCAGAAGCTGGTTGCGTCGGCACAGATCGTCGGGAACCATGCTGATGACTTCTTTGTCGATCTGGTATTCGTTGAGGTCCACGAACGGCAGGCTCATGCCTTGCGCCAACGCCATGGCATATTGGCGTTCGGTCTGTTCGTCCATGCCCTCGGTGGACGTTGGCATGGCGGGAAAATCTCCGGTGACGTCGCTTGTCGTTGCCGCATGGCGTGGTGTGCTCGGCGCGAACACCTGATGGATCTCGCCGGTTGTCGGCGCGATCGGATCCATACTTTGCGGGAAAGCGTTCGGCGTGTCGCTGTTTTTGTTTCGCCTGAGGAAGGGGAAACGGCCTCCCGAACCGGCGTCGCTCATAATGACCTCCTGCACCGCATGCGCGCTTATGCGCCTGTCATACGGCATAACATGAAACCCCAAGCAAACGGCAGCATTTGTGGGGCGGCTGATGTTCAGTTGTTCGAAGTCATGTGAGCTACAACGATTGCAGTATTGTGTACTGCTAAATCAGCATTGTAGCCGCAAAAACAGGTAAAAGCTAATCGGGGCAAAGTTTTTTGAGAAATATGTTGCTGTGAAAACGTTGGCAGAATATCGTGATACAGTAACTCATGTTTATGGCACCGCGTTTGGTTGCGTGCCGAATTCCTGCCGCTTCCAATGATGGGGTGGCATCTTGTGAAGGAGCTGCTCATGGAGTACAGCTTGCGCACAGCGGGAGACGCCCCCGATTCAGGGGTTGCGGCGAGTCGCGTCAATCGATTGCCAAAACGTGGCGAGTCCGGCTTCACGTTGGTGGAAGTGCTGGTGGCGATCGTGGTGTTGAGCATTACGGGACTTGCCGCCGCACAGTTCGCCATTACGGCCATTCGCACGTCATATGCGCAGCAGCAGCGGTCCACCGCCGTGTCGCTGGGCGACGACGGCATGGAAAGAATGCGTGCGCAGATCGCCAATGTAGACGCCAACCAATATCTCGATGAACTCATCAAAGGCATGGGGGAAACGTCCGTCACCGACGCGCAGAAGAATCTTTCCGACGTTGGCGCCATCGCGTCGCAATTGGCGGATCTGAGCTATACCAGTTCGCCTGATCCAGACAAGAGCAAGTATATTCAGCCGGTTCGTGCCACTGCGGGCAAGGACGCCAAGCATACCGAATACACGGTGAACACGGTGGTAGAGCGCTGTTTCCGTGCCAGCGGCGAGATCTCGTGCAAGACCGCATCTCAGCTGGGCATTTCCCGTAGTTCCGCAACAAGCTATACGGCCAATACCTCAACAAGCGCCACGGCCGACATTCTGGATCCGGGCAAAACGGTATCGGGCGCGTTCACGTTCGGTGCGCACACGTATATGCCCATGATCCGCGTGGTGGTAGGCGTCACATGGGACGACAACATGCATCAGGGCAAAACCTGCCTGTACACCACGTCGGAACTGCTGGATATTGGCGTCGACAACAAGCTCATCATCTAGTGAGGGGTTGCAATGAGCGGAACAACAAGCGGAAAACTGCGTATTCGCGCCGTCGCGCAACGTATGGCGCGCGGTGAAAGCGGCGTCACCTTGGTGGAGATGATGGTGTCGCTGTTCATCTTCGCCATCGTCTCCACCATGTTCACCACGGCGATCGTGCAATACCTGCATTCCACCAGCGCGGATGCGATACGAAGCAGGTCTTCCACGGAAATAGCCACGTCGGTGCAAAGCCTCGACCGGTATGTGCGCTACGCGGAGGGTGTTGAGTATGACGCCACGAACCATACGCTCACCATGGTCACTCCGGGGGATTCTGGTGCGAAGCAGTGCGTGGTGATCACGTACCAGGACGCCACGTGGAAGAACGGTACGGTAAGCGATTACGGCAGCGTGAAGGTAAAAACGAAGCCGTATGATGCGTCCGTCACGTCATGGAGCACGCGCGCGGTGTTGGGGTCGGTAATGAACAACGAGTCGGGAGGCACGTCTGATGATTCGCTGTTCGCCTCGCGATTATTCACGGTGGATGGCACCAATCGGGTGGTGCGTTATTCGCCGGTGACGGGGTCGTATGTGAGCGGCAAGCCGGTCACGTCGAATACGTCCACGTCGTTCACCGCACGCAATGTGAAATCGGGTGGAACTGCAATCGATTTCACTCCGTGTGGCTGAGTGTTCCGCTAGATCTTGCGGCAGACGGCTGGTTCCTTATGGAGCCAGCCGTTTTTTGTTGCCCCCGTCAGCACCCTGCGACACGCCCGAAAAGGGTGGTTATTCCAGTTTTTTCAAAAAAACGTGACTGCAAAGATTTGCTGAGCGATTGTACTGAAAAACAAGCTATTTGTGGTGTTGTATTTTTTGTTGCACGATTTTGGTTTTGTGTTGTACCTTTTGTGTCCGCTTGAAAAAGTGTGATTTGCTTGATGGTTGTGAAGGGGGTTGTGGGGTAAACTAAAGCGCTTTTGTGCGGATGAAGGATGAGGGGAAAATGAATCGAAAATGAAACGCTCGTAAAACGATTGACGCCGGAATAATGGTTCTGCAAACGATGTCAATGCGGATAAAGTTAGGACTGTTGGTTATGTGAGCCAGCAGCCCCCACAAGGGGACGATCGATAGAAGAACGCCGCGAAGCTCCATCGTGGGATGCGAGCGGCGACCTTTCCCGAAGGAAAGAAGGATTCAATTATGAAGAGCGTGCGCAACGCACTCAACCGCCGCGCCAAGGGCGAAAAGGGCTTCACCCTCGTCGAGCTGCTCGTGGTGGTCATCATCATCGGCATCCTCGCCGCCATCTCCGTGCCGATCTACCTGAACCAGCGCAAGTCGGCCTGGAACTCTCAGACCGAGTCCGACGTCAAGAACGCCAGCCTTGTGATGGAAACCATCATGACTAACAATAATGGGAAAGTTCCGACTCTGAAGGCTTCTTCTTGCACCGGTTCGTCAACTAACAGCAAGTGCGACATCTATGATGGCAATGAAGTTACGGTGAGCGATGGCGTCACTATCGTGATTACTGCGACGGCGGGTGCTGGAACTTATACGGTCGAGGGCACCAACTCGAACAACACGGGCTGCAAGAACTATGTCTATAATTCGGCAAATGGTTCCGTCAGCAGTACAGATCATAAGGATTTGGTTGCGAAGCAAGACTGATTGCCCCGCTGACTATGGGATCTAAAGGTATCGGAGCGTATGAGGTATCGCTCCGATACCTTGTTCCATATCCATATTCGTTCTATTGTTCGTCAATCATTCCATGGGGGAGTAATGGCCAGGGAACAGGCGCAAGTGGCATTTCAAAACGGCACCAAGAAGTGGCGTTACAAGGGTGTTTCCGCTGACGGCCGCACCAAGCAGAAGGGCGTTATCGAAGCGCAGACGCGAGATCAGGCCATCGATCGCGTGAATAAGCTCGGTCTGATTCCAACGGAACTTGTTGACGTGAACGCAGGCACCGGTCTCAATACCAATATTGAAATCAAAGCGTTCGAAAAATATCCAAGCAAAAAAGACTTCGCGGTTATGTCACGTCAGCTTGCCACCATGGTGGCGGCAGGCGTCTCCCTGATTCGCGCACTGAATATCGTTACTGAACAAATCGGAAATGTGAAACTGCGCAATGCGGTACGTGACTGCATGCAGCAGGTTGAGGCGGGATCATCGTTTTCCGAAGCAATGGACAATAATCCCGACCATCTGTTCCCGCCCATTATGACCAACATGGTGCGGGCCGGCGAAACCGGCGGCTTCCTTGACAAATCCCTGATTACCGTGGCCGACAGCTTTGAAGCGGACGTGCGTTTGCAAGGTCAGATCAAAGGCGCACTGGCTTACCCGGTGGTGGTGCTCGGCATTGCTGTGCTGCTGGTGGGCGTGATGCTGCTGACCATCGTGCCCATGTTCGACAGCATGTATGCGTCGATGGGCGCGGAACTGCCATGGGTCACGCAGATCATGGTTGATATGGGCAAGGCCGCACCGGTTGGCATTCCCGTGATCATTGTGTGCGCGGTGGCGTTCGTCATGTTTTGGAAGCGCAATCGCAACAAAGACATCATTCGTACCTGGTGGGATCCGTTCACGTTGAAGGCGCCCGTGTTCGGCAAACTGACCACCAATGTGGCATTGGCGCGATTCTGCAACAATTTCGCATCCATGCTCGCTTCGGGCGTGCCCATTCTGCAGGCTCTTGACATTGTCGGATCCACATCCGGCAATTATGTAATCGACGAAGCGTCCAAACGAGTGTCTCGACTCGTGGAACGCGGCTATAGGCTGGCGGACAGTATGGGTACCGAAAAAGTGTTCCCGAACATGATGGTGCAGATGGCGGCGATCGGTGAGGATTCCGGCGCCATCGACCAGATGCTCGCCAGCGCGGGCAAAGCGTATGACGAAGAAGCGCAATCCATCGCCAAACAGCTCACTTCGTTGCTGGAACCGTTGATGATTCTGGTGCTCGGTAGCGTGGTCGGCTTCATGGTGGTGGCATTGTACATGCCGATGTTCTCCATGTTCGACGCCATCAACGGGCAAGCGTAAGCGAAAGCGGGAAGGTTGAACATGAAGAACGGATTGTGGGCCGGACTCAGCCGCAGGTATCGTGCCAGATTATGCCAACGCATGGGGGAGCGGGGCGCGGCCATGATGCTCGCGGTACTGTTCGTAATGGTGGTGTTCACCACGTCGGCACTGGTAATGACCATACTGCTTTCGCAAGCATTGCCGTACAGGAATAATAAGGAGAACGCGCAAGTCGGGTATGCCGCCGAATCTGGACTCGAAGTGGCATTGAGTTTCCTGCGCGAAGCGGAAGCAAGCAAGGACTATAAGAAACTGCTACCGTCGACCGCATCAAACACTGGCAATGCCAGCTTGGATGAGACCTTCACTACAGCATCGGACGGGTCGGTGCTGCTCAACAATGCGGAAGTCAGCAACGACGTGTCGGCAACGGGCGTGAGCTCGTTCACTCCAGACGATATCTCGTACCGAGTGCAAATCGGATATTATGACGACGATCCAAGCTCATCGCCGGCCAAACGACTCACATCCGAAAGCGAGCTGAAGAACGCGAAATATGCGTGGGTGCGTTCCTACGGGTATATCAACAGGTATCCGAATGGGCGAAGCGCGGGTACGGAAACCAGCGCGCGCCGAGCCATGAGCGCCATCTACCAATTCGAGACAGCGAGCGGTGATGACAGCTACGTGATTTCCACCAAGGGTGGACGTCTCGGTATGGGCTTCTACGCGGCAGCGCCAAACAACGAGCGCCGTACCAACCAGCCGACCTGGAAGGAAATCGCCTCATATGATGTCGATGAGAACGGTGATCCGACCGGCATGGTGAACTATGTCAACAAGCCTGGCTCCAAGAATGCGGCCGACGCCATGAGCAATACCATCACTATGAATCCGGCAAACCAAACTTGCATGCTTGCCACCACCAAGCCTGTAGACAAGGTCGAAACGCTTGACGCCATGCTTGACCCGAACGGCAAGCCGGTGGAAGGATCGGCGTTGGTGATTCTTATGCAGGCGCATAAGAAAGACTCCAGCAGCGACGACCTGTATTACACGGAACAGTGCAAAGCCAACGGCGCCTACAAAGACCTGAACACATGGGTGTATTGGAAGGATGATTCCATTCGCCCTGCATCCAATCTGACATTGTGCGTTACCGGAGCTGACATTACGCATGTTGGCGGAGGCACTGCAGGAGCCGCCACATTGCAGAAATGCGGCGAGTCGTACGGCCCCAACTACCAAAGCGACTATTACACCGATCCTGACAAGAAAGCGCAGCAAGACGAAAAGAACGATCCGTCAAGCCTGCTCAACAAATACCAGAAGTGGGCGTTCTATAACGGTTTCATCAATGCGGGCTACTACAACGAGCTAGATAGCGTGCGCGATGAGGCGAACAAGTATGATGCGTCTCTGCCGGAATCGCAAGGCTATGCCGTTGGCGGTGTGCAAATGCAGAAGAAGACCCGCTTCCAAGTGTTGGAAGTTTCCAACAAGGCGAATGTGGGCGCCACTATTCAATATCTGAGCGGCGGTCACTGGGCGTCCAACGTCGATGATGCTGCCGATTTGACTCCGCATTTCCTGATGGTGTCGAAGTGGGATTATTCGCTCACCGACGTGAAATCCTGGTTCGACGTGAACGGTGATTTCGAAGACGCCACCGCATCGTTCGGACAGGCGGGAGAAGCCGGCTATGCCACGAAGCAGATCGTCAATGAAACGTCCGGATTCTGCATTTCGTCATCGCAAGACGGATTCGACGCATACACGTCAACCTGCCGAGTGGGTGGCGGTGATTTCAACCCATACTGCTACCACAACACCATCAATGGCAATCCGGCGCAATCATCTTCCGATCTGCATCAGATCGACTACTGCGGGGTGTCCGATTCCACCAAGCGTAAAACCGATCAGGCCGAATATGTTGAAGACACGTCGAGTGACGGCAGTGGCGTGAACACGCAGATTTGGACGATGGTGAACGGGTCGAAGCGTTGCTATGGGTTCGGCGGTTCGGGCAAATTCCAACTTATGGAATGCTCGGCTGCGCCAACATTCACCCGATACAACGAAAAAGCGTCTGACGAGCACAGTAAAGGTACGTTCCAACTCAACGGTCAATGCCTGACGGAAGTGTATCCGGGAGACAAAATCGACGGCAATCCCTCATACTCCGGACGTATCGACGGGCATGCCGACGTGATTATGGCCAAATGCGGATCGTCACGAGACTTTTTGAACCGAGAAATCAAATCGCAGGTGTGGAATGCCTCGGTTAACCTCGGAACAGGCGGCTCAGGCGGCGGCGTGATTTATGGCGGTGGTAGTTCTACCACATTGGAGCCATCCTCCACCAAAGGCTACGTGACATCCAAAGAACTGAACCCGTCCACTATCGCATGGTGAGCGCTGCGCGAGATGGATGTGAACATGAGCATTGTGAACGATACGCCAACTGTGGTGCTGCTACTCGTGGCATCGCTGGTAATCGGCTGCATTTTCGGATCGTTTCTGAACGTGGTGATTTGGCGCGTGCCCAACCACATCAGCTTGGTAAATCCGAAACGCAGTTTCTGCCCGAACTGCGAAGCCCCGATCGCATGGTATGACAATATTCCCATCATTTCTTGGCTGGTGCTCGGCGCGAAATGCCGGCATTGCAAAGAGCCGATCGCCGTACGCTACCCGATTGTGGAAGCGTTGGGCGGACTGTCGTTCCTCGCCGTCACCTTGGGGGCGCTATTCGGCGCGTATTCGCCATGGATATTGCCGGAACTCTACGTATTCGCAGCGGTTTCGATCGTGATCGCATATATTGATCTCGACCATCATCTGATCCTCAATGTTGTGCTATTGCCAACGCTGATTGCAACACTGGCACTGCTGGCTTTGGCATCACTCGGTACGAATGAGTGGAACAGGCTCGGTCGCGCTGTGATATGTGCGATAGTGCTCGGCGCGTTCTACCTATTGCTTTCCATCATATGGAAAGGTGGCATGGGCGATGGCGATATCAAACTTGCGTTCATACTTGGCTTGATTGCGGGCTGGCTCGGATGGTCGCAATTCATCATCGGGGCGTTCGCAGCCTTCTTTATTGGAGGATTCTTAAGTCTTGTGCTGATTATCGGCAAAAAAGTCGATATGCATGGAGGCATACCGTTCGGACCGTCCATGCTGCTCGGCATATGGCTTGGCATATTCGTCGGGGCTCCGATCGCCACACTGTACTTGCAAGTGACGGGACTCGCCTGAACCAATCCCCAGCCAACCTGCAACACGTTATATATAAGGAGAGAGCATGAGATCAATAACGGCGCTGTCGATCGCGAACGACGCCATCCGTGCGGCGGTCATAGCAGACCCGTATTCGGATCTGCCCACCATCAAGCATTTCCAGGCGATCCCGTTGCCGAACGGAGCCGTAGTGGATGGCGAAGTGGTCGACCATGATGTGGTGGCCGGACTGCTGAACACACTGGTGAAGCGATTCAAATTCCCCCGCGAGGACACGGCTCTCGTCTACTCCAGCCGACGCATGGTGTTTCGCGAGGCGGACTTTCCCTACATGTCGCTGAACGATCTGAAATCCACCTTGCCTTTCCAAGCCAAAGGCATGATTCCGCTGCCTATTGAGGAATCCGAGCTCGACTTCGTGCCATTGAACGTCATCGACAGCGAACAAGGCAAACAGTTGCACGGCATACTCGTGGCGACATTGCGTAACGGACTGGAAAAAACCGCGCGCACAGCCGAAGACGCGGGATTTGTGATCACATCGATCGATGCGGGCCCGTTCGCGCTTGCCAGACTGTTCGCCGACACCAACCAGCAGCAGACCGAAGCGGTGGTCAACATCAGCGGCAACGGCACCGACGTGATCGTGCTCGAAAACGGGCAGCCCGCCTACATGCGCGTCGTGCCATCCGGCGCGGATGACGTGACTGACGCCATCGCCAACGCGCTCAGTATCTCATTCGAAGACGCCGAACGCATCAAAAACCAGATCGGCCTGCAAAACGTGACCGGCGACGAACGACTCGAAAAAGCCGAGGAAGTCATCCGCGAAACCACGGCGCAGCTGATCGTCGGCATCCGCAATACGCTCAACCTGTACGACGTGGACCATGCGGGCGGCACCATCAGCGGCGTGGTGCTTACCGGAACCGGCGCACGACTGATCGGACTGCCGCCGGTATTGGCCAGTTCCATCAACAAAGTGGTGCGGATCGGCGACCCCTTCATCCGTTTCCGGCTTTCCAAAGAAGTGGAACGGCAGAACATCATGGCGCACGCGATCGATTTGGGCGCAGTGCTTGGACTGGTAATCGGAAAGAAGCCGAGGTGAACGGACGATGAGCAGAAAAAACAACGGAAGCATGAAGCAGATCGGCAGCTCCCACCGCGGTCGACGCGGCAAAATCAAGGATAATCCGAATCCTGAAACCAGTGATGGCGAGAAAACCTCGATTTTGTCGATGAATATTTCCGACATCGGCAAAGCGCTGCGTGCGAGCAGTTCGAAAACCTCCAAAAAGGCTGATCTGCCCGCCGAATGGAATGTGCGCGCCAACCTGCTGCCACGTTCCATCGTGACGCTCAACCGTGATCGTGCCATCAAATACTTGCTGTCATACGTGCTTATCGTGGTGGCGGTTGCGGCCATTGCCATCAGCGCGGGCATGGCGGTGCGCGTGAGCTGGGCCGACCATCGCGTGGAGGAGGCACAGGCGAAAACCCTGTCGTTGCAGAAGGAAAAGGCGGAATTCAAAGACGTGGAAGACACGTTGAACTCGCTGTCCGATTCGCAAAGGTCACGTATCGCCGCGCTCTACGACGAAATGGATTGGATGAAGGTGGTGGATTCGCTCAATGGCGCGCTGCCAGCCGGAGGCCAGTACACGAACCTGTCGTTGAGCAGCTTCCAGATTGGCGGGTCTGACGCTTCTTCGCATAGCGCTACATCTTCAGTATGGTCTGGGAATGGTGTGATTTCCGTTGATTTTACCGTTCTTTCTCCAGATTTCATATCTGCAAAAGATTTTATCGGTAATTTTGCTGCAATTCCTACCTATAAAACAGGCTATGTGAGTTCCATTACCGAAAACAGCGATGAAAACGGCACCACCTATACATACACGGGAACGGTGTCGTTGAAGATGGATACCAATACCACGTCACGAAGCGACAACGCGGCCGGTGCTGACGAAGCCAACCGAGCATTGCAGCAGCAGCTACGCGACAGCCTGAACAAAGCCGCGGCAGGGGAGTCGACTGATACTACCGACAGCGCGACCGCAACTGACGAAACATCCAATGAATGATCGGGAGCAATCATGAACAAGCATAAAATCGCATGGATCGCATTGGCCGCAGGTATTGTCTTCGTCATCATGCTGACATGGCTGGTCGGCGTTTCCCCGCAAATCAGCCATATCAAATCATCCGACGCGCAAACTGCGCAAATCGATGAGAACAATAAGGAAACACGCGACGAAATCGAAACATTACGCATCGCCAGCGAAACGATCGGCCTGCAGAAAGACCGTTTGCGCCAGTTGCAGCGGCAGATTCCAGACGGCTATAACCAGCAGGAATTCATCAATTCGTTGGATGCGTCCGCTGCGGGAACCGGCGTCGCCATCAAATCGGTGAATTTCGATGATGCGGTCGACGCCGACATTCCAGCTGAAATGCAAGGTACCATTCAAGCCGGTCAGCTGGTGCAGGTGTCGGTAAGTATCACCGCCACGGGAAGCTATGATGCCATGCGTAATTTCGTGGCATCCGTGCAGAACATCAACCGTATCGCCGTGCCAGAAAATGTGACCTACACACTTGACAGAAACGGTGACGAAACGAAAAATGCCGTGGTGATCGATTGCAAGATCTGGTCGCTATTGCTCGACAACGACACGGTTGAAGACGAGAACGCCACGAAACAGTAACGCGGGTGGCGTTCTGTCACCGCGTAAAGGTAGGCTTTGCGCTTGTAAAGACCCCAAACCGTTCAAACCAGAAGGTGCATTGTGGCTGTATCCAAACTCGATGAAGTCGTATCCCTCGCCAAGCGTCGTGGCTTTGTTTTTCCCGCCGGTGAAATCTATGGTGGAACCCGTTCCGCGTGGGATTACGGTCCGCTCGGCGTTGCGCTGAAAGACAATATCAAGCGCGAATGGTGGCGTTCCATGGTCGTCACCCGTGGCGACGTGGTGGGCGTTGACACGTCCATTATTCTTCCGCCGGCCGTGTGGGTGGCTTCCGGTCACGTGTCCGTGTTCAACGATCCGCTGATCGAATGCCTCAACTGCCACAAGCGTCACCGCGCCGACAAGCTTGAGGAATCCTATGCCGAAAAGCATGGCGACAAGCTGCCGGAAAACGGCCTGAAAGACATTGTGTGCCCGGATTGCGGCACCCGTGGCAACTGGACCGAACCGCGCGACTTCAACATGATGCTGCGCACCCACCTCGGACCGGTCGAAGACGAGAACTCGCTGCACTACCTGCGTCCGGAAACCGCACAGGGCATTTTCGTGGACTTCAAGAACGTGATGACTTCTTCGCGTTCCAAGCCGCCGTTTGGCATCGCCAACATGGGCAAGTCCTTCCGTAACGAGATCACTCCGGGCAACTTCATCTTCCGCACCCGCGAGTTCGAGCAGATGGAAATGGAATTCTTCGTGGCTCCGGGCACCGATGAGGAATGGCACCAGTACTGGATCGACGCGCGTACCCAGTGGTACATCGACCTTGGTGTGAAGCCGGAGAACCTGCGCCATTATGAGCATCCGAAGGAGAAGCTGGCCCACTATTCGAAGCGTACCGTCGACATCGAATACAAGTTCGGCTTCCAGGGTTCCGATTGGGGCGAGCTTGAAGGCGTCGCCAACCGTACCGACTTCGATCTTTCCGCGCATGCCAAGCATTCCGGCGAGGATCTGAGCTACTTCAACCAGGCCACCGGCGAAAAATACGTGCCGTACGTCATCGAACCGGCCGCCGGCCTGACCCGTTCCCTCATGGCCTTCCTTGTTGACGCCTACGACGTTGACGAGGCCCCGAATACCAAGGGCGGCGTCGATAAGCGCACCGTGCTTCGCCTTGATCCGCGCTTGGCTCCGGTCAAGGCCGCTGTACTGCCGTTGAGCAAGAAGCCGGAATTGCAGACCGTGGCACACGATCTGGCCGCCGATTTGCGTCAGCATGACTGGATGATCGACTATGACGAGGCCGGTGCGATCGGTCGTCGCTATCGCCGTGAAGACGAAATCGGCACCCCGCTGTGCATCACCGTCGACTTCGACACGCTTGACGATCAGGCCGTCACCATTCGCGAACGTGATACCATGCAGCAGGAGCGCGTCGCACTCGACAAGGTGGCTGATTATGTGGCCGCACGTATTGGCGAGAAGCATGTACGTTACCCGCAGGTGCCGGTTGAGATGGGCGGCGAGGCTTGGCCTGAGTCCGTCAAGATCGCCGAAGCCGGTGGCTTGTATTAAAGCTGGATACTGGTTACCATAGCGTTCTTATGCCAGATAGCATTGTGACTGCTTACGAGGAATCCGACGTGCTCGACCCGCGTACCGACGCGGTGAGGCCGTCGGTTCCTCCGGTTATGAAGCCTGTTGATTTAGGGCCGGTACACGTTGAAACCCCGGTGGTGCTTTCGCCTATGGCGGGCGTTACCAACTGGCCGTTCCGCGTGATTTGCGAAAGCTACGGACCGGACGGTCTATACGTGGCCGAAATGATCACCGCGCGCGCGTTGGTCGCACGCAATCCCAAAGCGTTGCGGTTGTGCCATTTCGCGCCGAGCGAGAAAATCCGTTCGCTGCAACTGTACGGTGTGAACCCGGCGATCGTGGAACAGGCCGCGAAAATCGTCATCGACGAAAACATGGCCGACCATGTCGATCTGAACTTCGGATGCCCCGTGCCGAAAGTGACCCGACGCGGCGGCGGATCGGCTTTGCCGTGGAAGACGGATCTGTTTCGCGAGATCATCCAGCGTGTGGTCAAGGTCTGCGATGCTGCCAACGTGCCGGTGACGGCTAAAATCCGCGTCGGCATCGACCATGAGCATGAAACGTTCTTGGAAGCGGGCCATATCGCGCAGGAGGAAGGCTGCAAGGCGGTGACCTTGCACGCGCGTACCACCGCCGAATATTACGGCGGGCACTCCGACTGGAGCCGGATTGGCGAGCTGGTCGAAGCGCTTGACATTCCAGTGTTCGGCAACGGCGATATTTGGGGTGCGAACGATGCGCTTGCCATGGTTGCCGAAACCGGTTGCGCCGGCGTTGCGATTGGCCGCGGCTGCCAAGGCAGGCCATGGCTGTTCGCCGATATCAAGAATGCGTTCGCTGGCAGCGACAAGCGTGTTGACCCCACGTTAGGAGATGTGTGCCGTGTGGTTGAACGCCATGCGGAACTGTTGACCGAATTCTATGATGGCGATGAGCAGATGGCCGTGCATGATCTGCGTAAGCATATCGCGTGGTATCTCAAGGGATTCCCCGTTGGAGGCTCCACCCGTCGCGCGTTCATGGAATGTGAAAATCTTGAGGATGTCAGAGCCGAAATAGGCAAGCTGGATCCCAACATCCGTTTTCCCGAGCGAGTGGTCGACAAGCCAAGGGGGCGCGTGCGCTTCGCAAAGAAAGTGCATCTGCCTTACGGATGGTTGGAATCACGGGAAACAACGCATGATGAACGTCAGGCGTTGTTTGGGGATGACCCTATGGACGCCAGCTATTGAATATGACATGCTGATGTGGTTAAATCGTCGTGGGGGCACCGAAAGAGGGTAAATCGCAGGCGAAATGAACACGTTAGCAATAAAAAAGTGAAAAAACGCCGTTACACACGGCGAAAAGTGCGCGTACTGCAGCGTGTCTGCGATAAAGTTGTGCGTAAACGCGAGTGACAGGAGACTATGGTGAGCGAGATTGCCCAGACTGACAATTTCAACGACAAAACGAATATCAAGGTTGTCGGTGTTGGTGGAGCTGGCGGTAATGCCGTCAATCGCATGATTGCCGAGGGTCTTCAAAGTGTTGAATTCATTGCGATCAATACCGACGCGAAGGACCTGATGCGTTCCGACGCCGATGTCAAGATCTCCTTGAACGATGCCACCAGCCGCGGGCTTGGCGCAGGTGCCGACCCGGAGAAGGGTGCCAAGGCCGCTCAGGATCATCAGTCCGATATCGAGGAATCGCTCAAGGGCGCCGATATGGTGTTCGTGACCTGCGGTGAGGGTGGTGGCACCGGTACCGGTGCAAGCCCGATCGTGGCTCGCGCCGCGCATCAGCAGGGTGCCCTGACCATTGCGGTGGTTACCCGCCCGTTCAGCTTTGAAGGTCCCCAGCGTGCGGCTTCCGCAGCACTTGGCATTGAGAATCTGCGCAAGGAAGTCGATGCGCTGATCGTGATTCCGAACGATCGACTGCTTGAGCTTTCCGATCGCACCATCGGCATCGTCGATGCGTTCAAGACCGCCGACACCGCCTTGCTGGCCGGCGTGCAGGGCATCACCGACCTGATTTCTTCGAACTCGTACATTCACGTCGACTTCAACGATGTCAACGCTATTCTGCGTGGCGCGGGCACCGCACTGTTCGGCATCGGTTCCGCACGAGGCGAGGATCGCGCCACCCAGGCAGCTGAAATCGCCATCAGCTCGCCGCTGCTGGAAGAAAGCATCGAGGGTGCCCACGGCGCGCTGATCAATATCGCCGGCCCGTCCGATCTGAAGTTGCAGGAAGCGGCCGCCGCCACCCAGCTGGTGGGCAAGGCCATCCATCCGGAAGCACAGATCATCTGGGGTCTTTCCCTCGACGACGCTTACGGCGACGAAGTGCGTGTCACCGTTATCGCAGCAGGCTTTGATGCCAACTCCAAGAAGGCGGCTCAGGCTGAAGCCCAGAAGCAGGCAGAGCCTGCGGAAAGCACGGTGCCGCTGTCGGCGTTGTCCGCAGCCCCGAGGGCAGCGGCGGTTCCGCAGCAGCTCCAGCCTCAGCTTATTCAGACTCCGGAAGCCCCGAAGGTGCAGCCGCTGTCCACTTATATTCCGTCCACTCCGGAACCCGTCGTTCCGTCATTCGACCAGACCACCGAGCATGAAGTGGTGTCTTCGAACGATGCCGGCGATTTGGATATTCCGGATTTCCTGCGCTAAAAGCAACGCGAAGACGCGAAAGGATCGTTCATGGCAGGTTTTATGAAAAGCGCGATGTCCTATTTGGGCATGACCGACGTTGCCGAAGGTGACGAGGATTTCAACGAAGAGGCTGAGAGCAGCGAAACCTCGTTCGATTCCGACCATTCCGTGACCCCGATGGCTTCGACTCCTGCCGCGACGTCCGCACCGCGCGAGCAGACCAAAGCCAACCCGTTCCAAGGCGGAAGGGTGAGCCGTATCACCACGATTCACCCGAAATCCTATGAGGACGCTCAGCTGGTCGGACGTGCCATTCGCGACGGCGTTCCGGTGGTGCTGAACCTGACCGGTGTGGCCGAGGCCGTGGCGTATCGCATTGTGGACTTTTCCGCGGGTGTGGTTTTTGGCGTGCGTGGCTCCATCGAACGTGTCACTCCGCGCGTGTTCCTGCTGAGCCCAGCTCAGGTGAACATCAAGGTTGAGGAACCGCAGGCGAATAACTCGTCGCATGATTTGTTCGCCGACTGATATAGACGAAAGCCGTTGCGAAAGCAGACTGCATGAAGCCTCCGTCACCCGTGATGGGGGCTTTGTTATGTTCTGTTGCTAAGGTGGTGCCCCATGATTTTGTCTTTGATCGGTAGCATCGTCCACTTTTTGGTGAATGCCTACATTCTGGTGCTGTTCATTCGCATGATTCTCGATTGGGTTGCTGTGTTGGCATCGGCATGGCGTCCACGGGGGTTGGTGTCGTCGTTGATCGACGCGGTTTACCAGTTGACGGAGCCCCCACTGCGCTGGCTACGCCAATATATCCGCCCTATTCCAATGGGTCCCATCTACTTCGATGTGGCATTCATCGTTCTTTATTTCATTCTCATTGCTATTGATTTCCTCATTTAATGTATGTCAAATGCCGATTTTTCGCAAAAAATCGGTGGTCCCGTGCTAGAGTCGAACAATGAAAGCAACAACAGCAAGGCATCAAGCCCAAAGCGAGGTGTAAGATTTATGGCTCTGTTGACGCCGAAAGATATCAGAGAGCATACCTTCCAGACCGTGAGGTTCAAGGAGGGGTATGACGTCGATGAAGTCGACGATTTTCTCGATCAGGTAACCGAGACGGTGGAGGCCCTTGGCAAGCAGGCGGTTGCCAGCGGCCAGGCTACTCAGTCCCTCGGCCCGGATGTTGCGGGGCTCAACTCCAAGATTTCCGAGCTCAGCGCCCAGGTTCAGTCCCTGCAGCAGGAGAACGCGACATTGAAGTCCGCCTCCGAGCAGGCAGCTGGCGCTGGTGACCAGGCAGCTCAGGCCGCACAGGTCGCAGCAGCCAAGCTCACCGAGGCTGAGGAAAGCAACCGTGCTCTGTCGGCTCAGAACGAACAGCTCAAGGGTCAGGTGGATCGCCTGTCCGCACAGGTCGACCAGCTCACCGCACAGGCGGCTGAAGCTGCAGGCCAGGCGGATCTGGGCGAACAGCTGACCTCCATGCAGCATGAGCGCGACGCATTCCGTGCACAGACCGAAGACCTGTCCCGTCAGCTGGCTTCCGCACAGCAGCAGGTTGTGGTGGCCCAGCAGCAGGCGGCTGAGATCCAGCAGCTCAATGCAAGGCTTGAAGAGGCTCAGGAGCAGGTCGCCCAAGCTCAGCAGCTCACGCAGCAGCATGCGGCACAGTCCCAGCAGCAGGATGAGCGTGCCCAGCAGCAGGCCGCGCAGATTCAGCAGCTTGCACAGCAGCTGCAGGAATCGCAGCAGCGTGAAGCCCAGCTGCGCGAGCAGGTCGCCAAGGTCGAACCGAGTACCGAAACCGGAAGCCTGCAGAAGATTGCAGGAGCCGCAGCCAGCGCCAACACGGAGCCGGAGCGTGCCACCGCCATGCTGACCCTGGCTATGCAGCTGCACGACCAGTACGTCGACAAGGGCAAAGCCAAGGCTAAGGAAATCACCGACGAGTCCCAGCGTAGGTACGATGAGCTCATCGGCAATGCTAACGATTACTCCAACCGCACTCGCATCGAAGCCGACAACTACTCCGAAGGCACCCGTTCCGAAGCCGATCAGTATTCGGCTGACACTCGTGCCAAGGCTGATGGCTACCTGAACCAGAAGACTCAGGAAGGCGACGCCTATCTGACCAAGCGTGCTCAGGAAGGCGATGACTATCTGGCGCAGCGCACTCAGGAAGGTAATGCTTACTTGGATCAGAAGACTCAGGAAGGCGACGCCTATCTTGCTCAGAAGACGCAGGAGGGTGATACCTACTTGGATCAGAAGACTCAGGAAGGCGACGCCTATCTTGCTCAGAAGACGCAGGAGGGTGATACCTACTTGGATCAGAAGACTCAGGAAGGCGACGCCTACCTTGCTCAGAAGACCCAGGATGGTGATACCTACTTCTCCACGAAGCACAACGAAGCCGACGAATACGAGTCCGAAGTGCAGAAGCGCGCCTTCGACTACGATTCGAAGACCCGTACCGCAGCCGACGACTACGCCCAGCAGGTCCGCGACAATCTCGAAGCGCAGACCAAGGTCATCGAAGGCAACATTCAGGGCCTCAAGCAGTTCGAAACCGAATACCGTGCACGTCTTACCGAATTCCTCGGCCAGCTCGTGTCCCAGGTGTCCGACACGAACAACTATGATCAGGACTCCCAGGACGACTGAGATTAGGCTGTGTCTGACATCATGACAAATGATCAAAGACGGCTGCGCACCCGCGTGGCCGTCTTTGCGTGTATCGCCGTTGTGGCACTGGTACTCGACCAGATCAGCAAGGCATGGGCGCAGTCGGCGCTTGCCGACGGGCAGACGGTACGTGTGATTCCGGGCATCCTCTCATTCACGCTGGTGCATAATCCGGGTGCGTCCTTGGGCATGGGATCCAACATGACCTGGTTGATTTCGTTGCTTGCCATCGTGGCATGCGTGGCGTTGGCCGTACTGGCAATCCGTACCATTTCCATGAAATGGACGGTGGTGTTCGCTCTTGCTTTCGCAGGAGCATTGGGCAATCTCATCGATCGTGTGATGTATGCCGAAGGTTTCCTTAATGGCAAGGTCGTCGATTTCCTCAATTACGGATGGTCGGTCGGCAATGTTGCGGATATTTTCCTGATGGTGGCGGGCGTCGCCGCCGTCGTACTGCTGTTTGTCGGAGAGCCCTTCAGCCAGAAGGATCTTGACGAACAGGCCGCAGAACAGACGAAACAGACGACCGGAGACCAGAACGCATGAGCCGTCTTGTTCCCGCACCCGACGCGCTTGTCGGCAAACGATTCGATGTGGCCGTGGCCAAGATGCTTGGTATCTCCCGAGCCAAGGCCGCGGAACTCATCGAAAGTGGACAGGCGCGCGTGCTTGGTCGTGACATTTCCAAATCATCGACTCTGCAATCAGGCGAAACCGTCGAATTCGATATTGTCGAGGAACGGACCGAGCCTGAACCGATCGCACGAGATATGGCAGTGGTCTACGAAGACGATGACGTCATAGTGGTCGACAAGCCAGTGGGTGTGGCTGCTCACGCTTCCGTCGGTTGGACCGGTCCGACGGTGCTCGGCAGTCTGCTTGACAGGGGAGTGCACATCACCTCCTACGGCGCCGCGGGACGTCAGGGTATCGTATCCCGCCTCGACGTGGGCACATCCGGATTGATGCTCGTGTGCAAATCTGACCTCGCCTACGTGGAAATGCGCAGGCAGTTCGCCGAACATGAAGTCGTCAAAACCTATCATGCGCTCGTGCAAGGCAATCTCAAGGAAAACAAGGCCACGATCGAAGCGCCGATCGGACGTGCCAAAGTCTCCGATTTTCGTTTTTGCGTTACGCCCGCCGGCAAAGAAGCCATCACCCATTGGGATGTGATGGAACGTTTCGGTGAGGCGACGCTGGTTTCCGTGAATCTGGAAACCGGTCGAACCCATCAGATCCGCGTGCATTTCTCGTCCATCGGGCATCCGCTTGCGGGAGACGCCATGTACGGTGCCAATCCGCAGTTGGGTGAGGCATTGGGATTGGAACGGCAGTGGCTGCACGCCAAGCAACTTGAATTCCGCCATCCGCGAACCCATGTGTGGACCACGGTGAAATCGCATTATCCAGCTGATTTGCAGCATGCGCTCGACGTGATGCGCGGCAGGCACGACACACAAGACAAGCCTGAAGTGTGATCGCACGTCACCAATCACCGGTAGATTGGAACGTATGGCTACTTCCGGAAATTTCGTGCAACTGCATAATCACACGCATTATTCACTGCTTGACGGGGCGTCAAAGATTCCGGATCTGGTCAAGCGCGCCAAAGAACTCAACATGCCGGCCGTCGGCATCACCGATCACGGCAACATGCATGGCGCATACGAAATGTGGAGCACTGCGGTCAAGGAAGGCGTCAAACCGATTATCGGCATTGAAGCGTATGTGACGCCGGAAACCGCACGCCAAGATCAAACCCGCGTCAGCTGGGATACCAACTGGAATCCCGATATCGATCCGCAACATCGCAGGCGCAACCCCAACGACGTATCCGGCGGTGGCCTGATCACCCACCTTACGATGTGGGCGGAAACCGATGAGGGCCTTGTCAATCTGATGAAGGCGTCCACTGACGCGAATCTCGAGGGACGTGTCATGCGATACCCCCGAATGGATAAGGAAATCCTTGCCAAATATTCGAAAGGCATTATCGCATCTTCCGGATGCCCGTCAGGCATCATCCAAACGCGACTGCTGCTCGGCCAATTCGACGAGGCATTACGTGCGGCAGGCGAATTGCAGGATATTTTCGGACGTGACAATTTCTATATCGAATTCATGGACCACGGTCTGAAAATCGAAAAACAGGTGACCGACGGTCTGCTGGACATTGCGAAAAAACTGAACGCGCCGCTGCTCGCCACCAACGATTCCCATTACGTGCGCGCCGAAGACGCCGGCTCTCAGGATGCCATGCTGTGCATCAATTCGGGATCCACGCTTGACGAGCCGGGACGATTCAAATTTGACGGCACCGGCTACTATCTGAAATCCGCCGAAGAAATGCGTGAGCTGTTCAAAGACATTCCCGAAGCATGCGACAATACGTTGGAAATCGCCGAACGCTGCAATGTCATGTTCGACGATCATGAAGATGGCGCGTTCATGCCCCAATTCGACTGCCCGGAAGGTTGGGATGAGACGTCGCTGTTCCTGAAAAAAGTCGAGGAAGGCTTGGAACGGCGTTATGACGGGCATCCGCCGATCGAAGTGCTCAAGCAGGCCGATTACGAATGCGGTGTGATCTGTCAGATGCAGTTCTGCGGATACTTCCTTGTGGTGGCCGACTACATCAACTGGGCCAAATCGCATGGTGTGATGGTCGGGCCTGGCCGTGGCTCCGCGGCAGGCGCCATGGTGGCGTATGCCATGGGCATCACCGAACTCGATCCAATCAAGCACGGCTTGATCTTCGAACGATTCCTTAACCCGGAACGTGTGTCGCTGCCTGATATCGACGTCGATTTCGATCCGGACGGCCGCGGTCGCGTGCTTGACTATGTCGGAGACAAGTACGGGCGAGACAAGGTCGCGCAATGCGTGATCTACGGCACCATCAAAACCAAACAGGCGCTGAAGGATTCCGCACGAATCATGGGCTACGAATTCTCCATGGGCGAGCGCATCACCAAGGCGTTGCCGCCGGCGCAGACGGGTGGCAAGGATATTCCGCTGCATGATATTTTCGAGCCGAGTTCGAAGCGTTATGCGGAGGCCCGCGAATTCCGTGAGCTTTATGATTCCGATCCGGATGTGAAGCGCGTCACGGATGAGGCGATGGGTATCGAAGGCTTGATCCGTCAGACCGGTGTGCATGCGTGCGCCACGATCATGGGTAGCGAGCCGATTTCGAATACGTCGCCGCTGCTGGAACGTACCGATGGTACGGTTACGACCACGTTGGAGTATCATACGTGTGAAACGCTTGGTTTAGTCAAGATGGACTTCCTTGGTCTTTCCAACTTGACGGTTATTCGCGACACGTTGAACAATATCGAGGCGAATGGCAAGACGCGTATCGACCATACGAAGATTCCATTGGACGATCGTGCCACGTACGATCTGTTGTCGCGAGGTGACACGCTTGGCGTGTTCCAGTTGGATTCTGATGGTATGCGTTCGTTGCTGAAAACGTTGAAGCCGAATAACTTCAACGATATTTCCGCATTGATCGCGTTGTATCGTCCTGGTCCGATGGATATGGATTCGCATACGAATTATGCGAAGCGTAAGAATGGTTTGCAGAAGATCACGCCGATTCATCCTGAAGTGGCCGAGCCGTTGAAGGAAGTGCTTGACGAAACGTATGGTCTGATCGTGTATCAGGAGCAGGTGCAGTCGGCCGCGCGTATTCTGGCGGGTTATTCGTTGGGCAAGGCAGACGTGTTGCGTCGAGCAATGGGCAAGAAGAAGCCCGAGGTGCTGGCCAAGGAGAAGGTGCCGTTCTTCGCGGGCATGAAGGAGCATGGGTACTCCCAGGAGGCGGCGCAGGCCGTGTGGGATATTCTTGTGCCGTTCTCGGGCTATGCGTTCAACAAGGCGCATTCGGCCGCATACGGTTTGATTTCATATTGGACTGCATATCTGAAAACGCATTATCCGGTGGAATTCATGGCCGCGTTGCTGCAGGGCGCGAGTACGAACAAAGACAAGACCGCGTTGTATTTGGGCGAGGCTCGTCGCATGGGCATCCAGGTGTTGTCTCCTGACGTGAACGAGTCGGTGTACGAGTATTCCGCTGTCGGCGATGTGGTGCGTTTCGGTCTTGGCGCCATCCGTAACGTTGGCAAGGCTGCGGTTGACGCGATTGTCAAGGAACGTGAGAACGATCATGGCAAGTATGTGAATTTCCCTGATTTCATCAAGCGTGTGCCGATGGAGGCGTTGAATCGTCGATTGGTTGAATCGTTGATTAAGGCCGGTGCGTTTGATTCGATCGATCCGAACCGTCGTGCCTTGTTTACGATTCATGAGGCTGCGATTAATTCGGTGGTCGGTTTGAAACGCAAGCAGGCCGAAGGCCAGTTTGATTTGTTCTCCGATTTGGAAGATGCCGGCGAAGACGATGCGGGCATGGGCGATGCCATGGTGAATGTGCCCGATGTGGAGGAGTGGGATAAGAAAACCAAGCTGAATTTCGAACGTGAAATGCTTGGCTTGTATGTGTCCGACCATCCGTTGAGCGGTATGCAGTCGATTCTGGTGTCGTTGCGTGAAATGTCGATCGCGCATCTGATCGATCGCGCGGCGAATATGCCGGACGGCCAGCAGGTGACGGTGGCGGGTTTGATCACGAACGTGGACCGTCGTATGTCGAAGAAGGGCAATCCTTGGGCGATTGTGACCATCGAGGATTTGGAAAGCTCCATCCAGTGCATGTTCTTCGGCAAAGTGTATGAGGCCGCCGCTCCCGAACTGGCGGTCGACACGGTGGTGCAGATTCGCGGACAGGTTGAGAAACGCGATGAGACGGTAAGCATGCGTGCCACGGAATTCAACGTGCCGACGTTGGAAGCGCAGGATGAGAAGCCGGTGACGATTATGCTGCCGCCAATCGCGCTTGACCAATCGCATGTGCAGCAGTTGGGGCAGATTCTTTCAAATCATCCTGGACCCTGCGAAGTGAAGCTCGCCTTGATGGACGATAAGGGCAACGCCAAGGTACTGACGTTCGGCGACCGTTTCCGCGTACGCCGCGACACGAGTCTGTTCGCCGAAATCAAAATCCTTTTCGGTCCCAGTTCTCTGCCTTTGGGCTGACCGGTCGTGGGGATGATGCCGAAAGTTCAGCCGAATATCTCACTATGCGGCTGAACTTGAGACGCGCGGGCGTTCTCGTGACATCACGTTGTTACCATGGGGCGTTATGAGCGAAGAAAACTATATGCGAATCATTGACCTGCGTGGCAAGAAGCTGACCCGAGCTGAAATGCTGGAGGCTATGCCTCGCGCCGAGATGGGCACCAACGAGGCCACCGATCTCGTGCAGCCCATCCTTGACGATGTGAAGGCCCGCGGTGCTGCGGCCCTGCGTGACTTCGCGGAGAAATTCGACCATATTCGTCCGGAGAACCTGCGCGTGCCGGTGGAAGCCATGAAGACCGCCATCGACGAGTTGGATCCGGAAGTGCGTGCCGCCATCGAAGAATCCGTGCGCCGCTCCCGCGCCGTGTCCGCTTCCCAGGTGCCGGCGCCGTTCCACACCGATCTGGCTGAAGGCGCGCGCGTTTCCGAGCGTTGGATTCCGGTGCAGCGTGTCGGCCTGTATGTGCCGGGTGGCAAGGCCGTCTACCCGAGCTCCGTCATCATGAACGTGGTCCCGGCACAGGCCGCCGGCGTGGAATCCCTCGCCATCGCAACCCCGCCGAGCCGTAACAATGCCGACGGTCTGCCTGACAAGACCATTCTCGCCACCTGCGCCATTCTCGGCGTTGACGAAGTGTATGCGGTCGGCGGCGCTCAGGCCGTGGCCATGTTCGCTTACGGCGCCAAGGGTTCCGAACCGCAGGACGGCGAAATCCTGTGCGATCCGGTCGACAAGATCACCGGTCCGGGTAACATCTTCGTCGCTACCGCCAAGCGCATGGTGTCCGGCATCGTCGGCATCGACGCCGTGGCAGGACCGACCGAAATCGCCATCATCGCAGACAAGGGTGCCAACCCGAGCTGGCTGGCCGCCGATCTGATCGGTCAGGCCGAGCATGACGAACTCGCCGGTTCCGTGCTCATCACCGACAGCGAAGAGATTGCCGAACAGGTGCAGGAGAACCTCAAGTACCGTGTGCCGCGCACCGAGCACTCCGAGCGTGTGAACACGTCGCTACGCGGACGCCAGTCCGGCATCATCCTCACCGATGGCATCGAGCAGTCCATTGACGCGGCCAATGCGTATGCCGCCGAACACCTTGAGGTCCAGACCGCCGACCCGGATGCCGTGATCGCCAAGATTCGCAACGCCGGTGCCATCTTCCGTGGCCCGTACTCTCCGGTGCCGCTGGGCGACTACATGTCCGGCTCCAACCACGTGCTGCCGACTTCCGGCACTGCACGCTTCGCCTCCGGTCTGGGCGTGCACACCTTCATGAAGCCGGTCGAAGTCATCGAATACGACGAGCAGGGATTGAAGACCCTCGCTGCTCGTGTGAACGCCTTCGCCGTTTCCGAAGATCTGCCGGCACACGGTGAAAGCGTGCTGAGCCGTTTCATCGACGATCCGTACAACAAGGAAACCAT
Source organism: Bifidobacterium hominis (assembly GCF_040095915.1). NCBI lineage: Bacteria > Bacillati > Actinomycetota > Actinomycetes > Bifidobacteriales > Bifidobacteriaceae > Bifidobacterium > Bifidobacterium hominis. Next base: position 138,517 of record NZ_JBBMFR010000006.1, read on the forward strand.
CAAGGAACAGGAAGAGCAGGCAGGCCTTCGATGAGTGAGACTTCCAGCAACGCCATTCCGGCATATCTTCCGCTGCGCAACGATCTGATCGGTGAGGAGCCGTACGGTGCGCCGCAATTGGACGTGCCGGTATGCCTCAACGTCAACGAGAATCCGTATGCGCCGGAACCGGCAGTGGTCGAAACCATCGCGCAGCGAGTCAAGGAAATCGCCCCGTCGCTCAACCGTTACCCGGATCGTGAGCATATCGCGTTGCGTCAGGCGTTCTGCGACTATCTCGAACGCGAGTCCGGCGTCAAGATGGAAGTCGACCAGCTGTGGGGCGCCAACGGGTCCAACGAGATCATGCTGCAGCTGTTCCAGGCTTTCGGCGGTCCAGGGCGCATTGCGCTCGGTTGCGATCCGACGTATTCGATGTATCCGGAATATGCCCGCGACACGTTCACCACGTGGAAGCTTGCGCACCGCAACGAGGATTTCTCACTGAACGTCGACGCCACCATCAAAGCGATCGAAGACGTCAAGCCGGCCATGATCGTGCTCACCAGCCCGAACAATCCGACCGGCACTCCGCTGAAGATGGACGATCTCAAGCGTGTGCTCGACGCCGCCAAAACCGCTGAAGTCGAAGGTGCCGCCGAGGGTGTGCATCCGGTGGTCGTGGTGGACGAAGCCTACATCGAATTCCGTGATCCGGGCACGCCCACCGCGCTCGAACTCATCGACGAGTATGAGAATCTCGCCGTGAGCCGAACCATGAGCAAGGCGTTCGCCTTCGCAGGCGCACGAGTCGGCTATCTGGCCGCCAACAAGGGCATCATCGACTGCGTGCGCATCGTGCGCATGCCGTACCACCTGTCGGCCGTCACCCAGGCAGCCGCGCTTGCCGCATTCGAACATACCGACGAGCAGCTCAGCCGTGTGGCACACCTGCGTGACATTCGCAATCAGACCGCAGCGTGGCTCAAGGAACAAACCTACAAGGGACAGCCGCTCGAAGTGGCCGAAACACAGTCCAACTTCATCCTGTTTGGCGGTCATTTCGACGATCGCAGCCGCATCTTCGACGAACTGCTCAAGCGTGGCGTGCTCATCCGTACCGTCGGCCCTGACGGCTGGATGCGCGTATGCATGGGCACCGACGAGGAAATGGCGCGTTTCCGCGAAGCATTGGTCGAAGTGCTGCGTATTGTGGAACAGGACTGAAATACATACGTAAAAACTGCACCAAAGCAGGATCGAGCATTTTCAAAAGGAGTCGCAACATGGCGCGTACCGCAACCATCGTTCGTGAAACCAGCGAATCCAAAGTCGAACTGAGCCTGAATCTCGACGGCACAGGCAAAACCGACATCGACACTTCGGTGCCGTTCTACAACCATATGATGACGGCACTCGGCAAGCATTCACTGATCGACCTGACTATCAAAGCCACCGGTGACACCGACATCGACGCGCACCACACCGTCGAAGACATCGCCATCGTATTCGGCGAGGCGTTGAAGCAGGCGTTGGGTGACAAGCGTGGCATCCGTCGTTTTGCCGACGCCACCGTGCCGTTGGATGAGGCGCTCGCCAAGGCTGTGGTCGATATTTCCGGACGCCCGTACTGCGTGTGCACCGGAGAGCCGGAAGGCTTCGAATACTGCATGATCGGCGGCCATTTCACTGGCTCCCTCGTGCGTCACGTTATGGAATCCATCGCCATGCATGCCGGAATCTGCCTGCATCTGCAGGTGATCTCCGGTCGTGATCCGCACCACATCGCCGAAGCCGAGTTCAAGGCCTTGGCGCGTGCGCTGCGTTTCGCCATCGAGCCGGATCCGCGTGTCGATGGTATTCCGAGCACGAAGGGCGCTCTGTGATGAGCGACGATCGAAATAACGATTTCGACGATTTCCAAGGATTCGACGGATCCAACGATTTCGGCGATCCCAACGCTAACGGCATGCATTTCAGCGAAGAGGAATTGGAAGCGGCTATGGCCGGCTTCGAGCAGGAATTCAAGGATGCCGAGGCAAGCAAGAATGAGCGGACGGACAATCCGCCATCTAAAGCTCTCGATTCCTCCGAAGCTTCCGATGATGCGGAATCCTCCGAATCCTCGGGAATCGACGACATGCTCAACGCGGCTGAGGATTCGTTGAAATTCGAAGATGAGCTGCAGGGACTGCTTGGCAATCGTGCGAAAGTGGCTGTGATCATCACCAGACTGACCTCGCCACGATTGCTGGCGGCATTCTGCGAATTGTCCGATATTTCCGCACAGTGCATCGGATCGGCGCAAGGTGCTGTCGCGGTGCTGCGCAATCTCGACGGAGACGGTCCGGAAGCGGCGGTCAAAGACATGACGATCGTCGTTGCCGGCATGCCCGCGATTCTTGCCGTCAACCGTGCGGACAAGCTCGAAGCGACGATGTACGTGGAAGGCAAGGCGGGCAAAACCTTCGCTCCGCCGGTGCTATTCACCTCCACTGCGCCGTTCGTTGAAGATCTCATGCTTGGCATCACCGATATGAACGCGCTGGAACAGGCGGATATGACCATTTTCGATTCCGCCGACCTCGATCGGGATGCAGCGATGAGCATTATCGCCGAGCATACGCGGTTCGGACGCGGTGCATCAAACATCAGTTAACGACGGCAAGCGTGAGTCATCCTGCCGAACATGCGTTACGCGACACAAGACGACTCACGCCATAGAACAACGAATGACACAAGAAGGAGAACGCCCATGACATCCGTGGTGGTTTTCGATTATGGTTTCGGCAACGTGCGTTCCATGGTTCGTGCGCTGGCCAATCTCGACCTTGACGTGACCCTCACTTCCGACCATCGGCAGGCCTTGGAAGCCGACGGTCTGGTAGCGCCCGGCGTGGGCGCTTTCGGCGCATGCATGGAAGGTCTCAAGTCGGTGGGCGGAGACACCGTGATCAAAGATCGTCTGCGTGCCGGGCGACCGGTGCTCGGTGTGTGCGTGGGCGAACAGATCATGTTCGAACGTGGTATGGAACACGGCGCCGGCACTCCGGGCCTTGGTCTGATCAAGGGAGACGTGGAACTGCTTGACGCCGATGTGGTGCCGCACATGGGATGGGACACCGTCGAGGCACCGGAAGGTTCCGTGCTCATGAAGGGTGTGGAAGGTGAACGTTTCTACTTCGTGCATTCCTTCGCCGCGATGGGCGCCGCTTCCGCCGACACGTCCGGCGACCAGCTTGATTTCGGTGACGCCGAGGAGCGCGTGACCTGGTGCACGTACGGACGTAGCCGTTTTGTGGCGGCCTACGAGCGCGGTCCTCTGTTCGCCACGCAGTTCCACCCTGAAAAGTCCGCCGAAGCTGGTTCGCAGCTGCTGCGCAATTGGATTGCGACATTCTGATGATATGAGACCGTCATCGCCTGTTTTGACGATGACTTCATATATACGATTGATACACGCCTATTTGATGCACATACTTGCGATTGTCATGTAATGGCGATCGGTTGATCACAGAGAGGTACAGACATGTCTTTGACATTGCTTCCCGCCGTCGATGTTCGTGATGGCAAGGCCGTTCGCCTGCGTCAGGGTGAATCCGGTTCGGAAACCGACTACGGTTCGCCGTTGGAGGCCGCTCGCACGTGGGCTGAGTCCGGTGCGGAATGGATTCACCTGGTCGATCTTGACGCCGCATTCGGCACGGGCAACAACCGTGACCAGCTGCGTGCCATCGTCAAGGAACTGGGCGACAAGGTCAATATTGAAATGTCCGGCGGTGTGCGCGACGATGCATCGCTCGATGCGGCCTTGGAAGCAGGAGCAGCCCGTGTGAACATTGGCACGGCCGCTCTTGAGAATCCGGATTGGACCGCTTCCGTCATCAAGAAGTACGGTGATCGCGTGGCAGTCGGCCTTGATGTGCGCGGCCACACCCTCGCGGCACGCGGATGGGTGAAGGAAGGCGGCGACCTGTTCGAAACCATGGCGTTCCTGGATTCCGTCGGCTGCTCCCGTTACGTGGTCACCGACGTGGCCCGCGACGGCATGATGAGCGGCCCGAACATCGACCTGCTGCGTGAAGTCGCGGAACGTACCGATGCGAAGGTCACCGCGTCCGGCGGTATTTCCAAGCTCGATGACCTGCGTGCCATCAAGGAGCTCGCCGATTTGGGCGTGGACTCCGCCATTCTCGGCAAGTCGCTGTACGCACGCGCTTTCACCTTGGAAGAGGCTCTTGAAGTCGCACGCTGAACATTGTTCGACAAGCCAATGATGATAGGATCGTTCGCAACGTGGACGGTCCTATCGTATTGCGGCGCGTGTTAACGACTTTCGTAACATGCGCATGGAACGATGGGGCACTATGGATAAACAGCAAGAGTTTGCTTTGCGCACAGTCGAAGAACGCGACGTGCGCTTCATTCGTTTGTGGTTCACGGATGTGTTGGGAACATTGAAGTCCGTGGCTATCGCACCGGCTGAATTGGAAGCTGCGTTCGAGGAAGGGCTCGGATTCGATGGTTCCGCGGTGGAAGGTCTCACCCGTGTGTCCGAAGACGATATGATCGTCAAACCCGATCCGTCGACCTTCCAGATTCTTCCATGGCGCGGCGGTCCGCAGGGCACTGCACGCATGTTCTGCGACGTGCTTACCCCTGATGGCGAGCCGTCGTTGGGTGATCCGCGTCATGTGCTGAAGCAGGCTCTGTCGAAAGCCAAGGAGAAGGGCTTCACCTTCTATGTGCATCCGGAAATTGAATTCTATCTGTTCGAAAGGCAGGATGATTGGTCCCAGACGCCAACCCCAATCGATGAGGGCGGCTATTTCGACCATGTGCCGCGCAGCCCTGGCATGGACTTCCGCCGTGCCACCGTCAACATGCTCGAACAGATGGGCATTTCGGTGGAATACTCGCACCATGAGGCGGGTCCAGGCCAGAATGAGATTGATCTGCGTTATGCGGACGCGCTCACCACGGCCGACAACATCATGACCTTCCGTACCGTCGTCAAGGAGATTTCGCTGGAGCGTGGCATTCATGCCAGCTTCATGCCGAAGCCGCTTTCTGACGCTCCGGGTTCAGGCATGCACACGCATTTGAGCCTGTTCGAAGGTGACTCCAACGCGTTCTATGAGGCGGGTCAGGAATTCAACATGTCCGTCACCGCACGCCAGTTCGCCGCCGGCATCCTGTACCATGCGGCTGAAATCTGCGCGGTCACCGACCAGTACGTCAACTCCTACAAGCGCCTGTGGGGCGGCAATGAGGCTCCGAGCTACATCTGCTGGGGACACAACAACCGTTCCGCGTTGCTGCGCATTCCGCAGTACAAGCCGGGCAAGGGCAATTCCGCCCGCATGGAATTCCGTGCGCTCGATCCGGTCGCCAACCCGTACCTCGCATACTCCGTGCTTTTGGCCGCGGGACTCGATGGTATCGACAAGCAGATGCAGTTGGGTGAGCCGACCAGCGATGACGTCTGGGAGCTTACCGATGCGGAACGTCAGGCCATGGGCATCCAGCCGCTGCCGGAGTCTCTTGACGAGGCGTTGAAGGTTATGGAGAAGTCCGACTTCGTGGCCAGCGTGCTCGGCGAGCACGCGTTCGAATACTTCCTGCGCAACAAGCGTCAGGAATGGGAGGAGTATCGCAAGCAGGTCACTCCGTTCGAATTGAAGAAGTACTTGCCGAGGCTGTAACGGTTTCCCATAATCGAAAATCGCATATCAAAACCCGCTGTAGTGATCGAAAATGATCACACAGCGGGTTTTCGTATGCCTGAAAATTTGTATTTACGTATCTACAATTGCTGATTAGCTTCGAGGAGAGTCGAACATCGAATCGTAGATGATTGCGAAGTTGCGGTTGCCGTAGGTCGAACAGGCGTCTCCTTCGCCGACTCCCGCATCCAATGCGGCTGTATTCGGCTGATAAGGCGTGTAAATGTACAGCAGTGCGGTCGCCTTGTTTTCGATGTACACGTTGCTGCCACCGCAGCTGGCGTCCGGATTGTATTGAATATAGTTGAGCGTGCCCGCATGGTATCCGTAGCGATCCTCATGATGCACGTAATACTGGTAGCGTTTCGCCGCGCCATACACCTGTTTGAAAAAACCTGCATATTCCGGATCGCAGTTCGCGTCGTCCGGGCAGCTTAATCCCATGGCCGACTTGAATTGGAAGTCGCTTGGATCGGTGGCGGTAAGCAGATGCTGTTCCTTTTGCAGCACGGTAAGCAACACTTTTTGACTGATATCGCACGCCTTTCCCGACTTGTAGATGATCGCCGCGGCGCTTTCGTTCGACCCTCCCTCATATGCTTCGCAGTATTCGTTGGCAGGCTGCGATTCGGTACTAAACGTCATGGATTTCAAGCATTTCTCGCCGTTGCATGCGGCGCCCTGCTCTTCGATGATGGCGTTCACCTGCTGCTCGCTCAGCGCGTTCCCGTTAAAGAACAGACCATCTGAAATGATGTTGCCCGGATTGAAATCGTATTTCGTCTGCAATTGTTCCTGCGAGGCGACCGCTTCGTCCACTTGCACACGCCAACCGATGAATCGCACCAATCCAACGATCAACGCGAGCGTGGCGATAATGGCTACGGTTGTTTCGCCGACTATGAGGATGCGCTTTTTGGTGTTTGCTTTTTTCCAGACGTTATGGAGTTTGGTGAAGCTTGGCTGGTTGTTTTTCTTGGGTTTGCGGTTGTTTTTGGCTGTGGTGGTTGTTTTGCGTGTCATCGCGCGTCATTGTATCGCGTTTGGCTTATCGTTTGTTTGACGATTGATTCGTCAAACGATTGACGTGAGAAGATTCAAGGAAAATGTGAGTCTGGCAAGGCGTGGGGAGCGTGAGGGGTCATGGAGGAGAAGAGCATGGCGAGGAGTGATGTGGCGAAGGAACGGTTTTTCAATCTGCCTGTGATTGTGCTGATCTCGCTGAGTTTCATGTTGGGCATGAGCGAGTTCATTGTCGTTGGCATTCTACCGGATATCGCGGCCGGTTTGAAGGTGTCGGAGGTGACGGTCGGCAATCTTGTGTCGCTGTTCGCGTTCGTGTATGCGCCGGTCACGCCGCTCGGATCGGCGTTGTCGGCTCGTTTTCCGCGTTTTGCCACGCATCTGACGCTGGTTGGGGTGTTCCTTATTGGCAACGTGTTGTGCGCGTTCGCGCCGAATTATGGCGTGCTCGTGGTGGCGCGAATTCTCATCGCATTGGTATCTGGCACGCTGGTGGCTATCGCCATGACGTACGCGCCCGATGTAACAACTGAACAGTACCGCACGAAGTTCATCGCATGGGTGTTTTCCGGCTTCTCCATCGCATCCGTGGTGGGTGTGCCGGTTGGCACGTGGGTTGCGAACACGTTCGGCTGGCGTTGGGCGTTCCATTTGGTGAACGTGCTTACGGTGGCACTTATTGTGCTCATGGTGATGGTGCTGCCGCGCAACAGCCGTATTGTGAAGATTGGTTTTCTGCCGCAATTCCGCCTGTTTTTCGACCGTCGTATTCAGTTGGGCGTGCTTGCCGTGGTGTTTGGCGCGGCGGCAACTTACGTGTTCTATACGTATCTGACGCCGATCATGCGAGACGAAGTGCATGTTCCCGAACAGTATTTAAGCGTTGGCCTGGTGATTTTCGGCGCGGCCTGCCTGTGGAGCAACCTGTATGGCGGCAAGCTTGCCGACCGTGGCAGGGGAGTGGAACCGCTGACGCATATTCGTCCGATCTACTGCGCGCACGCCGTGCTTATGGCATCGCTGATCGTAACGCATTGGGTGCCGGTGTATGGTGCGTTGCTGCTGGTGGTGCTTGGCATGTTCATGTATTTGCAGAATTCCGCCTCGCAGGTGCTATATATGGATGTTGCCTCTCAGTCGCATCCGGGATCGTTGAATCTGGCTGCGTCGCTCAATTCCATGTCGTTCAACATCGGCATTGCGGTCGGCTCCGCGGTCGGCGGACTGGTCAACACCCATTTGGGATTGATGTGGCTTGGCCCTGTGGGCGCGATCTTCCTGCTGTGTGCGGTTGGCACCACAACACTGCTGCGCCCGTTCGTAGCTCGAGAACGCGATTTCTACGCCAAACAGCAAGCCTGATGGCATTTGGTCGGGTTTGAACGAGCGGTTTCTGAAAGCGGCAAAGTTATAGAAGTTTTATCTGTAATTCGTTGAGATTGCGGAAAACGATTAGTGGACTGCGATGTTGGCGGGCTGGGCAGTGGGCTCGTCAGTTTGCGGAGCGTAGTCGGCTAGGTCGATTACACGAGCGCAGGCGTCCCGCGTGTCCGGATCATGGGTTGCCACTAGCACGATCATGCCTTGACCGGCCAGATTGCCGAGCACATGGCTTACGGAATGCGATGTACGCGTATCCAACTGGGCGGTCGGCTCATCAACTAGCAACATGCTCGGCCTGGAGCATACCGCACGCGCGAGCAATCATACTGATAGCGCCAGAGTGTGGGGCTGATGGCAGATGCCGCATCGATTTCGGATTATTCCTCTAATTAGCGTAGTTGGCTTGACGTTGTCATTGATGTCTTGCGCGTCTATCGTAGATGGACAAAAAGGTGAGGAAGTTGAAGCTTCGTCTTCTGCTGCGCAGTCGGGAGCTGCACAGCAGGGGTCAACCAGCGGACAGAAGTTGGCGGCGTCGTTGAGTGAATGGATTGAACAGCGGGAATCGCAAGGTAATATCGCTGAATCGCAGAAAACGATATTGGACAAAGTCAAGAGTACGGGTGAGATTTCAACGTCGGATTATGAGAAAGCCTGGTCCGATTACCGGCAATGCATGATCGACAAAGGATATAAGGAAATCAAACTCATCAAATATCCGAGCGGACTCTATGCCGAAGCTGGACACAAACAGGGAACGACCATTCAGGAATCCCGATATTCCGATGATTCCACGGAATGCGGCGATGAGTATGTTGCAGATGTGCAAGATGTGTACGGCATTATCGTAGGCAATCCGAATCTGTATGCCGATCAAGCGCAAGCCGTGGTCGATTGTTTGCATAGAGACTCGTTCGTGCCGAAGGACTATACCGTAAGCCGGTTCAACAAGGAGTTTTCCGGAACGGATGGCAACACTTCGTTTGACATGCAGAACCTGCAAGTGCGCAGTTGCCTTGTGTCGAACGGCTACAACGTGGGATATGCGACCGACGATACGGAACAGTTGTGGTGAGAAGGTAAGTGATTCCAGGGGAATCATGGTGATGTGTTCGCTGATGGTGCTTGTTGGCTGTGAGTGAATGGGTATATGTGAGTATGACGCGACGATTCGGAATGAAACAAAGGACGGGCGGTAAGCGTTCGAAGTGCACTGCTGTGACTTGGACTCTGCTGGCGGTTGTCACGGCAGCTTGTATTGCGGTCGGATCCTGCGCATTGTGGCTGCCTGACCGCACTCCGACATTGCTCAGTTCGGCGGGGGAAAAGGCTGTGGCTCCCGCCAGCGTACAGGAATACGCGGGCACGCAGCAGGTTACTGTGGTGCCCACCATCTCCAGTGACCGTGACCTTTCCGGCAATGCGAGTGGCATGGTCACCGCGGACTGGTCCGGCAACGGCCTGACCTCAGGCAAAGGTGCCTACCAGGTGAACGATCGCACGGTAGTGGCGTTGAACACCGCAACCCCCTTGTATCGCGATTTGAAGACCGGAGACACCGGCGGCGATGTGCTCGCCCTGAATAATGAACTCAGCTTACTTGGCTACAACAGCGTTCCCGGATCGGATGCCTATCGGTGGGCCACATCGGACGGGTGGAAGCAGTTGATGGCCGACAACGGCAATACGTCGGACGGATCATTGTCATTGGCTGACACATTGTGGATTCCTGCACACGAAGTCGCCGTTGACGAGTGGAGCGCAACCGCCGGATCCATGGTGACGGGTGGCGCCGCAATCGGCAAAATCCCCGGATCATTGACGAAACTCACCATCAAAAACGGCACTGCATCCGCGCAGGACCGTTCGTTGACGATATTCGGCATTACGGGAACATTGCCAGCTCATGCCACTGAAATCACGGATGCCGGGTTCCTGCAACAAGTCGAAGCGAACGACAGCTACCAATCCGTGGATGTGGAATCCAAAAAAGCAGGATTGGACGCCACTCTGGCCTTGAGCGAACGGATGCGAGTGCTGCGAGTTTCCGCCGGCGCGGTATTCGGCATCAACGGTTCAACCGGCTGCATCGTGCCCAAATCCAACAACCATGGCAACACTCCCGTGAAAGTGTCGATCGTGGGAGGCGAACTTGGCGTGAGCCTCGTGCAAGCCAACAGCGAAGACATCGCTTCGATCTCCAATGTGGAAATCGGCAGCGGACTTGACAATCTCACCTGCGAGTAGACGATTATGCGATTACGATCGGTACTTTCCGAAGCGTTACGCAATATTGGCGCGGGAGTGAGTCATGCGATGCTCATGTTCGCAGCGGTATTGTTTGCGTCTACATTGCTCGGCGGATATGAGGCTGTCAATGTGGTGGGGCTCGAAACCGAGGCGGTACAACGTATCAACGCCTATGCCGACGTTAACGCCATCGTCGGGGGAACGGTGGACGGAGCCGCATGCGACAGGCTCGCCAACGCTGGCGGCGGTGTGATGAGCACCTTGGCCGGTGCGATGCGTGCTGGTCAACAGATTGTACCGCTTGCCACGCCTGGCAAGGATATATCGTCGTATGAAGTGACGCCCGGCATGATCTGAACTGCGCCCCGTTTGTTGGACGTTGTTAATTAGGATACAGCCCTAGACCGCGAGGGACATGCTCCGGAACTC
>NZ_JBBMFR010000007.1:0-148850 GCF_040095915.1 Bifidobacterium hominis
CCTCACGCATACGAAAGAACCGCACCTCCGATCATCGAATCTGAATTTCTTCAGTCCAACAATCGGGGTGCGGTTCAATCAGGATGATCGCCGGGAGCACGAAGTCCGATGTGTCCGGCGTGTGGGTATCTACCGACGTGGCCGAGGATTTTGGTCTCACCAAAGGCAGCGTAATGCAGACCGAACAGGGAACGATGAGCGTCGCAGGCGTGTTTGATTGGCCGAACGATAGTCGTGACACGCGATTCGCCTACGCGTTCCTTGTGCCTGTATCCGCGTCGAATGGCACATTCGACGAATGTTGGGTCAGACAGTGGCCGCAAAGCGGGCAGACGGGGGATTTGTTATATTCCACGCTGGTCGCGTCGGGGTCGTCATCCAATGCCGGCGTGACGCAGGTGAATAAGAGTTTCGATTCGCATTACGATGCGCAGGTTTCGTACGGGCAGCGTATGACCCGTTGGATGCCGTGGCTGGGATTGGCTGTGGGGCTGATGTTCGGCGCGTTCAGCGTACGTCATCGTAGATTGGAATATGCTGGTGCGTTGCATTCAGGGCAGTCCAAAGGTGCGCAATTGCTGGAAATCACTATGGAAACGTTGATTTGGAGCGGTTTGGCGTGTGTCTCTTCGGCCGCGCTGCTGGGCGCGTATTGCGTTCGTATGAGCAGTGCCGATGTGATGACCGTATGGTTGGGGGCGATGCGCACGTCATGTGCGATATTCGCTGGAGTGATGGTATCAAGCGTGCTCGTCGGTATAACGATACGTGAAACGCAGTTGTTCTGTTTCTTCAAGCAACGCTAAACATCGCTAACCATGGTTCGATTGAGGATGATTTCATTAGGTTCCATTGCCGTCGATACTGGAAAACTGCAAGTATCGACGGCAATGGAATGCGAAAGATGATATGCGTTAGCTCAACGCTTTCTTGATGCGCTGCAGGCTGATCGGCTTCGGCGTGCCGAGTTCCTGCGCCCACAGTGATACGTAGAATTCCTCAAGCATCCAACGTGCGGTGACCGCCTGCTTCATCAACGCCTCATGACGCGGGCCTGCAGGCTCACGCTCGGCCTTCGCCATGGCCTTGTCAGCCAACTGCTTGGCCTCATCAGCTTCCCAAGCCCAACGCACATCACGATTCTTGTCGTTCTTCGCCTTACCCAAACGAAGCACGTCGGCATGCAGATACCGTTCAATCGACGCCAACGCATCCGGAGGGGTCTTGCCAATGAATCCCGGATACACCAGCGTGGCGATATGCTCACGAATCGACTGCAAAACGCTCAACATCGGCAGATCAGCCTTGCCTGACACGGCCTTATCAACCTCCGCATACCGCTTCAAAATAGCAATCACATCATGCGCAACCGCATACACGGTATCTTCGAACACTTCACGCACATCAAGCACCGCATTCGCCAACGCCTCATCATCCGGCAATTCATCAACATTCGGCAGCAAACGCTTCACCGCAGCCAACTGCAGATCCTCAGTAAGATCCTTCGTGGACTGATATGGTGCGGACGCCAACATCAACGCCTCCGCACCCAACCAACGCGACGAAATACGTTCGCTGGGCATACGCAAAACATCAAGCGCACCGCGCCACAGCATGGTGGAACGGGCTTCAGTAGTGGCACCAGCCTTATGCAGCAGATTGGCCTGCTCCACAAGCTTGCCTTGGTTTCCGGCATTCTCCGCCTGCTTCTTCACCATCTGGCGTGCGGAAGCCTCGGCCTGCTCCGCAAACTTGCGCTGCAACTCCACCAACGATTTGCCCGTGCCAAGCACCTTGACCGGACCTCGCGCATGCCGCCTGCCATGCTGACTCTTACGACTCGGAGGCAACTGCTGCTCCACCGAGAACGTCACGCGCAAATACGGTGTGAGCTTGCTCCACAATTCACCAGTCAACACTTCAGGGTGAATCTGCGCGCCGACAATGCTGATGGCCGCCTGCGTAAACACATGCGGCAAATCCGGCCACGTGCTCACACCCTCCGCATTGGCAGGAGCAAGATTCGGTTTCTGCTGGCTACCAGAACCAGGCAGATCCGGATATCTCTCATCAATCCACGCACGAATCTTACGAGCCGTATCAGGAGCGGGAACAAACTGCACACGCAGCGTCTTCGGCAACGACTTGATCATGCCGACAATCAACTCATCCAACAATCCGGGAACATTCCACGTGAACTGCTCCGGTGTCAAACGAGACAACACCTTCAACGGCACATGCACAGTCACGCCATCATGCGGATCATGCGGGTCATACACATAACTCAACCGCAAATCGATAGGGGAGCCGTCCGTGCCCAACGTATGCCAATGATCTGGATAGTCAGCCAACGACACCGACTCGGCATCAGCAAGACGCTCCACCTTTTCCGGATCAAAATCCAACAAATCCGGCTGCTCGTCATGCTTCGACTTCCACCATTTCGCAAGATCGGCAACCGACGTGACAGTATTGGGAATCACCGAATTATAGAAATCGAACAGGTCCTCGTCGCTGACTGTCTGCGCCATTTGACGTGTACGACTCGCATCGTCTGCGGCATCCTCCAGCACGTCACGATTCTTCGCAATGAAATCGTCATACGAGAACCGCTGCTGAATATCTCCTTCGACCAAACCCTGACGAATCAGAAAATCACGGGCCTCCAGCGGGTTGATACGACCCCACTGCACCGTACGATTCTGCACGATCGGCAGACCATACAACAGCACTTTCGCGCTCGCCACCGCGGAACCACGCGAACCAGACCAATGCGGATCCGCATACGTGGTTCGCGTCAACGAACCCGCCAACGGTTCAGCCCAAGCCGGATCGATCTCGGCGGAATATCGCGCCCACAAGCGGCTCGTCTCCACCAACTCCGTGCTCATCACCCATTGCGGCGTCGACTTGGCAACCGCGGAAGCCGGGAACAACGCGAAATGCGTGCCACGCGCACCCTGATAATCATTCTTCGCCATCTTCTGCGCACGTTTCATGGCACGTGCACGGGCGGCACCCTTCAAACCAGCGAAATCAGACGCCTTCGGCTCGCGCACGATCTGCATGCCCATCATCGACAACAAGCCCGAAAGCATCGACGTATGAATACCCTGCGCATCCCACGAACAACACAGCGAATGCGCAGCCTGCTGGTTCAACGGAAGCTGACGAATCTCAAGCGGTGGACGTGAAACCGGAATCGGATCACCAACCTTGAACTTGAATTCCTTGCACATCTCACGCAACTGCGTGACCAGATCCTTCCACTGACGAATGCGCAGCCAACTCAAATATTCAGTCTTGCAAATCTTACGAAGCGCGGAATTACTGGGCTCACCGTCAGCCTGAAACACACGATCCCACAAGTTCAACGCGGTCAGAAAATCACTGGACGAATCGGCATACCGGTTATGAATACGGTCGGCCTCCTCACGATTCTCATCCGGGCGCTCGCGAGGATCCTGCAAACTCAGAAACGCTACCACCACCAGCACCGCGGCCAACGTGTTCGGCGTAGTCGACTTTGCAGCCTCGATAACCATACGGCCCAAACGCACGTCGATCGGAATGCGCGCGAGCATACGGCCCGTGTGCGTCAGCACAACCTCGCCATGCTTACGCGCCACAGCCTTCAATTCGGTCAACTCATTGAAACCATCAGACACCGCCTTCATATCAGGCGGATCGATAAAGCCGAAATCCGTAACATCCTGCGCGGTACGAGCCACACCCACCGATAGCATATGCAACACAACCGCACCCAACGACGTGCGCAGAATCTCAGGCTCCGTGAACTCCGGACGCGTCTCAAAATCCTCACGAGAATACAAGCGAATCGCAATACCATCGGCAATACGGCCGCAACGGCCCGAACGCTGATTCGCACTCGCCTGACTGATCGGCTCAACCGGAAGCCTCTGTACCTTCGCACTCTTCGAATAACGCGAAATACGGGCGGTACCAGGATCAACCACATAACGAATGCCCGGTACCGTCAACGACGTTTCAGCCACATTCGTAGCGATCACAATACGCTGATGATCATGCGGCTCAAACACACGATGCTGCTCCTTGGCAGACAATCGTGCGAACAAGGGCACAATCTCAATCGCATCAGGACGACGCATATCAACAGCACGCGGGCCATAATGATGACGCAACGCATTCTCAAAATCATGAATGTCGCGCTCGCCGGAAGCGAACACGAGAATATCGCGCGGTCCACGGTCATGACTCGAATGAATCACCAATTCGGCACAGGCGCGTGCCACAGCCGTCGGCATATCAACATTCGGCTCGCGAGAATCCTTCGCATCGGGGGCGGCAGACAATGCTTCATAGTCAGCATCGCCCGGCATCGCGCCAGTTTCAAAACCAGGCACGGAACGCATCAACGCGGGAGCGGTACCCAACGGCTCATACACGACCTGCACGGGGTAGGTGCGCCCAGAAACCTCGATAACCGGTACTTTCGTATGCAAAGCATGTTCGAAATGCTCTTGGAACTTCACCGAATCAATCGTCGCCGACGTGATCACCAATTTCAGATCACGACGTTTCGGCAACAGTGCAGTCAAATATCCAAGAAGAAAATCAATATTGAGACTACGTTCATGCGCTTCGTCAATAACGATCGTATCGTATTGCATCAGCTTCGGATCACGTTGAATCTGCGCCAGCAGAATACCGTCCGTCACCACACGAAGACGAGTCTTCGTCGAACTTTCATCGGTGAAACGCACCTGATAGCCGACCTCGTCACCCAGACGCACGCCCATCTCCGCGGCGATACGTTCGGCTACGGTACGCGCGGCCAGCCTACGCGGCTGCGTGTGCACGATCTGCCTGCCATGCGATCCGCGACCCAATTCCAACAGAATCTTCGGCAGCTGCGTGGTCTTACCGGAACCAGTCTGACCGGAAACAATCACCACCTGGCTCGACTTCACCGCCTCGGCAATATCGCCGCGCGCAGCAGAAACCGGCAGTTGGGAAGGATATTCGAATTTCATGCCTTCATAACCTCGATAACGCGGAAGCCCTTCGAACTCGCGTATTTACTTACCTCATAACCATCGCCAAGCTGCGTGGCAAGCCACGGAATCAACGAATCCGACCCCAGATTCTTCTGCACCACCAAATAGGCGGCACCACCCGCATTCAGACGCGGCAGCCATGTCATCAGCAGCTTATGCAGCACATCCTTGCCGACACGAATCGGCGGATTCGACCAAATCAAGTCAAACGTCACATCCGAAGGAATCTCATCGGCGGTGACCGCACGAATGTTCCCCACACCATTGAGCTCGGCATTGCGACGCGTCAGATCCAACGCGCGTTCATTCACGTCCAACGCCCAAATATCAGCCTTCGGCGAAGCAAAACCAAGTGTCAACGCAATCGGACCCCAACCGCAACCCAGATCAAGGAACGTACCCTCCTCAGGAGGCTCCGGAGCCTGACGAAGCAGCACGGACGTTCCCAAATCCACGCGATTGCCGGAAAACACGCCATTGGAAACCTCAACATCGGCCTCGTTGCCTCGCAACACAACATGCAGCCTCTTACGTACATCCTTCGACTGCGGATCAGCCGCGAAATACTGTTCGGCCTGTGCCATACCCACTCCTTGCAAACGCTCGCCTCCGGTATCACGCAAGCCACGCTCATCCGCGTGGCGAATGCCCGATACCCATGTCTCTAGAGAATGATGATAATAAAGACACCATAGTTTAACCGTGAGAGGTGCCATTGAGCCAAGAAAACGACATCGAGCATAGCATGAGCGCCAACGACGTGTCAGGCGTGCTCGCAGACCAGTCCGAAGTGCTGCTTGATACCAACGGCGAAAACCATTTCAACGAATCCCATGACGAACAATGGCAGGAACGAGAATCCCGCAATGCGTTGAAGCATGTGTCCGGACTCGGCGAAATGCAAGACGTCACCGAAGTTGAATACCGAAAAGTCCGCCTTGAACGCGTCGTGCTCGTCGGCGTATGGTCAAGCCGTGAAACCACACAGGCACAGGCCGAAGAATCATTGCGAGAACTTGCCGCGCTTGCCGAAACCGCCGGCGCCGTGGTATGCGACGGCCTGCTGCAGCATCGTATCAAGCCGGACGCAGCCACATACGTTGGCTCCGGCAAAGCCCGCGAACTCGCCGGAATCGTGGCGCAAGAGGAAGCCGACACCATCGTTGTGGACGATGACCTGCCGCCAAGCCAACGTCGTGCCTTGGAAGACGCCACCAAAGTAAAAGTCGTCGACCGCACCGCCGTGATCCTTGACATTTTCGCCCAACACGCAACCTCACGCGAAGGCAAAGCCCAAGTGGAACTGGCGCAACTCCAGTACATGCTGCCACGACTGCGAGGCTGGGGCGGATCACTGTCGCGACAGGCAGGCGGCCGAGCCGCAGGCGACGCAGGCATCGGCTCGCGAGGACCAGGCGAAACGAAAATCGAAATGGACCGCCGCGTGATTCGCAGTCGAATCGCCAAACTCCGCAAACAGATCGAACAGATGGCTCCTGCACGTGACGTCAAACGTGGCGCTCGCCGTCGTTTCGGATTGCCGACCGTTGCCGTGGTGGGATATACGAATGCGGGCAAATCGTCGTTGACGAATCGGCTGACCGGTTCCGCGGAACTGGTGGAGAATGCGTTGTTCGCCACACTGGACACCGCAGTGCGCAGGGCGCGCGCCAAAGATGGACGTCAATATGCGTACGTCGATACTGTCGGGTTCGTGCGTCGCTTGCCTACGCAGCTGATTGAAGCGTTCAAGTCCACGTTGGAGGAGGTTGCCGAAGCCGATCTGATCGTGCATGTGGTGGACGGGTCGCATCCGGATCCGTTCTCGCAAATCGATGCGGTCGACGATGTGCTTGCCGACATCGATGGCGTTGAAACCATTCCCACGATCATCGTGTTCAACAAGGCCGACCGTATGGATGAGGCTGCACGCGAGCGTATCGAGGCGTTGATGCCGGAAGCGCACATCGTGTCGGCGTTTTCCGGCGAAGGTGTCGATGAGCTGCGTATACAGGTGGAGTCCATGCTGCCGACGCCGAATGTGCATGTCGAGGCGTTGCTGCCATACACTGCCGGTTCATTGGTGTCGCGCGTACGTGAATACGGCAAAGTGATCAACGTCGAATACCGTGACGACGGCATGATGCTCGCAGCGGAAGTGGACGATCATTTGGCTGCGCAAATCGTGGAACAGTCAATCGACTGAAAACCTTGCAAAACAGTGCAACGCAACGGACACAGCGTTTGTGAGCGTTCACATACTTTGTGAGGCAAATCACTTTTTCAGTACTTGCAAGTCGTGTTACGGCATGTCAAAACGTCATGCTGTATGGATAGAGTAAAGATGAAGTTCTAAGAGAAAACCTGCTACTAGCGGGACATTCTTTTCTTATAAGAGAGGTAAGCACATGGTGGATTCACCAATCAAGCCCACAAAGCTCGCTATCATCGGTGCCGGCGCAGTCGGCTCCACTCTCGCTTTCGCTGCCGCTCAGCGTGGCGTCGCACGTGAGATCGTGCTCGAAGACATTGCCAAGGAGCGCGTCGAAGCCGAAGTGCTCGACATGCAGCACGGCTCCAGCTTCTTCCCGACCGTGTCCATCGCAGGCGCCGACGATCCGGAAATCTGCCGCGATGCCGATATGATCGTCATCACCGCAGGTCCGCGTCAGAAGCCGGGCCAGTCCCGCCTTGAACTGGTCGGTGCCACCATCAACATCCTCAAGGCCATCATTCCAGGCCTCGTGAAGGTTGCTCCGAACGCCATCTACATGCTCATCACCAACCCGGTCGACATCGCGACCCATGTTGCCCAGAAGATCTCCGGCCTGCCGGCAAACCAGGTCTTCGGCTCCGGCACCAACCTGGACTCCGCACGCTTGCGCTTCCTGATCGCCCAGCAGACCGGCGTCAACGTCAAGAACGTGCATGCCTACATCGCCGGCGAACACGGCGACTCCGAAGTGCCGCTGTGGGCCTCCGCCACCATCGGTGGCGTTCCGATGTGCGACTGGACTCCGCTGCCGGGCCACGCCCCGCTCGACGCCGAAGTCCGTGAGCAGATCCACCAGGACGTCAAGAACGCCGCCTACAAGATCATCAACGGCAAGGGCGCAACCAACTACGCCATCGGCATGTCCGGCGTCGACATCATCGAAGCCGTCATGCGCGATTCCAACCGTATCCTGCCGGTGAGCTCCATGCTCCACGACTTCCACGGCATCTCCGATGTCTGCATGTCCGTGCCGACCCTCCTCAGCCGCTCCGGCGTCAACACCGCCATCAACACCCCGGTGTCTGACCGCGAGCTCGCAGCCCTTAAGCGCTCTGCAGAGACGCTGAAGGAAACTGCCGCCCAATTCGGCTTCTGATAGAAAACGCGGTAACGGAGTGCCAGCTGCGTTACATGGATTTTGACGTACTTTTGTATGTCTTCGTCATATGCGCCTTGCCGTCGCACACGTTGCCGCGTTTTTTTGTTTGACTTGGGTATTGACAGACGGATGATGAGTCGCTAGACTGCAAGCAGAAATAACGGAAACCCCAGCCTTTGGCTGGGGTTTCTTGCGTTTTACAAGCAATGAAAATGGTATTGAGAAACAATTTCAATAAGTTCCTCAATCAATTAGGTTGAAGGATTCCATACATGGCACACGACCACTCGCACGGAACAACAGCGAACGCAGGAGCGGAACATCAAAAACGACTCATGATGTCACTGGGGCTCACCTCGACGGTATTCATAGCGGAAGTCGCCAGCGCAATCATCACCGGATCATTGGCACTGCTCGTGGATGCAGGCCATATGCTCACCGACATGTCCGTACTCATCGCATCAACCGTCACCGCAATGCTGATGCGACGCAAACCCAGCAACAAACGCACTTGGGGATGGGCACGGCTCGAAGTGCTCACCGCGGCAGTCGGAGCCCTCATACTCCTCATCGTCGGCATCTACGCGCTCGTGGAAGCAGGCATGAGACTCTTCGGAGGGTCTGCTGACGAAATAAACGACGTGCGACTGTTGCTCTTCATGGGCATACTCGGCCTCGCTGCCAACATCGGATCAATCTTCATCCTCGCATCGCAAAGCGAAGATAACATGAACATGAAAGCGGCGTTCCTCGAAGTCATGAACGATGCCTTGGGATCCGTAGCCGTAATCGTATCGGCAATCGTACTCATCTGCACCGGCTGGTCCGGCTTTGACGCGGTTGCAGGCGGCATCATCGCGCTCATGATGATTCCACGCGCCATCAAACTCCTGCGCACCGCGGTTCGCGTGCTCTTGGAAGAAACACCCAACGGACTTGACCTTGACGAAGTAAGGACGCATTTGGAACAAGTGCCACATGTTATCGCCGTGCACGACCTTCACGCCAGCACCGTATCCACCGGCATGCCGATCCTCATGGCACATGTCGTGGTCGAACGAGACCTCACCATGAAGGAGGCCGCGGAAATACTCGCCCAACTACAGGATTGCCTACGTGAACATTTCCCCGTGTCGGTGCCACACACTACCTTCCAGCTTGAACCGGAGGGATACAGTTCGGCGAGCAAATCCGAAATGCATTCTTGACCAACGGGAAGCCTGCTGTGTCATGAAAAACCGCGCTCTTGGACATGAAAATCAAACGTTTGACTCACATCCAAGAGCGCGGTTGCGTAAAGGACAAGGTGATCCTTATGCCTCAGATTTTGCGGAGCACGGTGACCACCTTGCCCATGATCTCAGCATGCGTGCCATCAATGGGGGAGTAAGCGGGATTGTGCGGAATGAGCCAGACATGACCATGATCCTTGCGGAACGTCTTCACCGTGGCCTCGTCGTCGAGCAGTGCTGCCACAATATCCCCGTTCTCCGCGGTGTTTTGCTCGCGTACCACCACAAAATCGCCGTCGCAAATGGCCGCGTCGATCATGGAATCGCCGTGCACCTCAAGCATGAACAGATTTCCGGTACCGGTGAGTCGTTCGGGCAATCGCATCACATCATCCACATGCTGTTCGGCGGTGATGGGCACTCCCGCGGCGATGCGCCCCACCAAAGGAACATCTCGTGAGGCCATGATGGAACCGCTGGAATTTGATTGGCTTGGAAATGGAATGACCTGTGCCACCTTGCCTGACGAGGATTCATCGTCAAAGCTTACGACTTCAATCGCCCTGCCCTTGTTCGCATTCATGCGAATAAAACCCTTTTCGTCAAGTACCTGCAGCTGGTGTTTGACGGATGACGGACTTTTCAGCCCTGCAGCTTCGCCTATTTCGCGGAACGAAGGGGCGAAACCTTGTTCAGCCAGATGCTTTTTGATGGCGCCAAGCACCTTGCGCTGACGATCGGTCAGCGTGCTCTCGTCCGGATGCGCAGCATCCTTTTTGGGTGTGAATGGGACGGTGCTCACGGTGGGCTCCTTTCAGTCTCAGATAAGCATAACGTGAAACGCTGAGAAAATCAAACATCTGTTCGAGGTGTGTTTGCAATTATCGAACATATGTGCTATGTGCAGAACGTGCGTTCGATAGAACAGCTGTTTGAGAAGGGGCGGCGTGATGATTCGTGTGCGGTAAACGAGCTGTCGCGCTTGAATAATCTGGATTCTGTTTCGTTAAGAGTGGGCAAAGGCTTATCGTTCCTGACGAGGTGTAACTCACGTGGGATTGTCCTAGTTCAATGGCTCAGGCTATTCTTGACATCATGCATTGCCCTTTTTGTCAGAATCCAGATACCAAGGTGGTCGATACCCGCATCAGCGATGACGGCCACTCCATTCGCCGTAGGCGAGAGTGCCCGAAATGTTCCAAGCGTTTCACTACGCTGGAGACCACCATGCTGTTGGTGGTGAAGCGTTCCGGCAACGTCGAACAGTTCGATAGGAACAAGGTGATTTCCGGCGTTCGAAAAGCATGCCAGGGTCGCCCGATCAAGGAAGACGATTTGAAGGCGCTCGGGCAGCAGGTTGAAGAGGACCTTCGTGCTCGAGGTCTTGCCCAGGTCAAGTCTGATGAGGTCGGCAAAGCCATTTTGAAACCGTTGCGTGATCTTGACGAGGTTGCTTACATGCGTTTCGCCAGTGTGTATCAGAACTTTGAGAATCTTGGGGATTTTCAGAACGCTATCAATGAGCTGAAAGCTGACGCGCTGAAGTAGTTTGATAGTCGCTATCGAAACGTGTGGCAATGCGTTGTCTCGTTAAGGATGGACTAAGTGACGCAGAAGTTGGGCGATTACGGCATGACATGACGATTTATGCATTGTGGGGGTTCCAGCCGCTTAGGCTGGAACCCCCACAATGCATTTATGCCGTATTGACGTATGTCGTATTGCAGACCGTCAGCTGATTACACGCATACGAATCGTGCCTTCAATGGCTGCAAGCTCGTCCAAAGCCTTCTGGCTCGGGCGCTGCGCCACATCAGTGACCACATAGCCGATTTCACCTTCGGTGCCAAGCGCCTGGGCTGCGATATTGATGTTCTCTTCGCCAAGCACGTGGTTCACCTTGGCGAGGACGCCAGGCAGATTCGCATGAAGATGCGCGATACGGAAGTTCGAACGGATATCGGACAAGGTGATCTGCGGAAGATCAACCGACAACATCGTGGAACCTTTGAACCAATAATCCTCAAGACGCTGTGAAACGAACTGGCCGATGGATTTCTGCGCTTCAAGCGTGGAGCCGCCAATATGCGGGGTCAGAATCATATTGTCTTCATCCGAAAGGCTCGTCAGGAATTCATCGCCGCTTTTCTTCGGCTCGACAGGGAACACATCCACCGCAGCGCCTGAAATATGACCGGAATCCAAGTGCTTCTTCAACGCGTCCAAATCCGCCACGAAACCGCGGGACAGATTGATGAAAATCGAATCCTGCTTCATATGGGAGAACTGGTCTTCACCGAAGAAACCGGTATTGGACTTGCGGCCATCGACATGCAAGGTGACCACATCGGACTGCTCAAGCAACTCGTTCAGTGTGGAGCAACGGTGAGCATTGCCCATGGCAAGCTTCTCTTCGATGTCGTAGAACACCACACGCATGCCAAGCGCCTCGGCGATAACGGAAAGCTGGGAACCGATATTGCCGTAGCCGATGATGCCGAGCGTCTTGCCTCGCACTTCATGGGAGCCGGAAGCGGACTTATCCCACATGCCATGCTTCATGTGATGGGTGTGCGCGGGAATGCGGCGCATCAGGCAGATGATATCGCCGATGACCAGTTCCACCACGGAACGGGTGTTCGAATATGGGGCATTGAACACGGCGATGCCATGCTTGCCCGCATAGTCAAGATCGACCTGATTGGTGCCTATGCAGAAGCATCCGACCGCGGTGAGCGTCGGACGGGCATCGATGACCTTGCGGGTCACGCTGGTTTTGGATCGGATACCCAGGAGGTCAACGCCCTCCAGAGCGTCGATGAGTTCGTCTTCGTTGAGAGCGCCCTTGAGGCACTCGACTTCGAAGCCGTGGTCACGCAGCGACTGCGCCGCGTCGGGATGAATGTTTTCAAGTAACAATGCTTTAGGCATGATTCCTACCTTATAGCTTGAGCAGTTTTTCGTCAGCATTTGTCCGGACTATAAGCAGGCGTTGCGTCGGTCTGGTCATGGCGACATACAGATCGGCGGCTGCCACAATGCGCGAAGGAGCGTTCTCCTCGATGATTCCCGGCTGTACCACCATCACCGCGTCATACTCCAGTCCCTTTACCATTTGGGTGGAGCAGACGGTCACCTGCTCATCCCAGGAGCTTTGCGCATCAAGACGGTCGAATTCCTTTGTCGGCAATGTTTCACGCAACTGTTCGTACACGCGCCTACGCAGTGACTTGACCATATCATCAGGCGCAATGATGGCCACACGTCCAGTGCCGTCGGCGGATATGTACGAACGAACCAGATCGACGGTCTGCTGCGCCACGGCGTCGAAAATCAGACTTTCATCGGCCAAGGTGAGACGCTTGACCGAATCAGGCACGCCGCGAACCGCATTGACGGTGGAGATGTACAAACCTTCGGCGGCCGCGAAATCGCAGGCGAGTTGCGACACTTCCTTTGGATTACGGTAGTTGATCGTCAATTCGTTGAGCTGCCAATTGCGGGGGCCGAATAGAGGATCCATCATGCGTCGCCACGAACGAGTGCCGCCTAACGCGGACGTTTGCGCTACGTCGCCCACAATGGTAAACGAACGCGATGGGCAACGGCGGATGAGCATACGCCAATCCATGGCGGTGAGCTCCTGAGCCTCATCGACGACGATATGGCCATACGTCCATTCGCGGTCCGAGGCGGCTCGCTGCGCGGTGAGTTCGGCGTCCATACCATTGATATTGTCCACCAGCATTTGCGAGGTAACGATGCCGGACCCGATGCCAGCCTGTGCCAACGTGTCTTGTGCGAATTGCTCTTCTTCGGCGCGTTTGGCGTCCAACGCCTTTTGACGGGCGACCGCCTTCGGGTCGGGGCCAAGCAGCTCCATGGCCTCATCCAACAAGGGAACGTCGCTGACTGTGAACGGCGATCCCTTCGGGCGCGTCAGCGCTTCGATGTCTCGTTCCTCAAGCCAAGGTGCGAAACGGCGAAGCTGCTGCGGCTTGCAGAACAATTGGTCGACCAGCCATTCGCCGGTCATCGGCAGCCAGGCGAGATTCAACGTCTTACGCAGTGCGTCGTTCATGCGCAGCTGCTGCATCACATCCGTCAACTCGGCTTGTTCCGGTTCGTAATCAAGTTTGTCCACATAACGGTTGCGCATGGCGATCAGCATGCTGTGCACGAAGGTTTCGCGTGCTTTGTTGTGCTGCTGTCGCGTGCGTTTGGCATCGGTGATGGCCTGTTCAATATCCGTGCGCACGATGGGCACAGTGAATCCGTTGATACGAATCGACGGCAATTGCGAAGGAATGCGTTCCCTTGCTGCGACGGCGTTGGCGATGGCCTTGGCCATGCGTCGGTCGCCCTTGAGTTTTGCTGCGAACGGATCGTCATGCGCTGTCGCGATTACGCCGGGAATGAGATCGGCGATGGTGCGGCTGACCACTCCGGTCTCACCAAGGGAGGGAAGCACCTGGTCGATGTAATGCAGGAACGTGGAGCTCGGGCCAACCACCAGCACGCCGGAACGTTCGAGCATTCTTCGATGCGTGTAGAGCAGATATGCGGCGCGATGCAGGGCAACGGCGGTTTTGCCGGTACCCGGACCGCCCTGTACCACCACGGCCTGATTGAGGTCTGCGCGGATGATACGGTCCTGTTCGGCTTGGATGGTGGCCACGATGTCGGTCATCTTGCCGGTGCGTTTGGCGTTCAATGATGCAAGCAGCGCGCCTTCACCGGTTAGCGTGCCGTCAGAGGACGCTTGACCTACTTGGTCGGAATGCACATCGAGCACCTCATCTTCGACACCGACCACTTCACGGAAACTCAGCGTGATATGGCGACGCATTACGATATCGCCATGGTGCGAAGGCGTCGCCTCATAGAACGGGCGTGCCGCGTCGGCTCGCCAATCGGTGAGGATCGGCTCATGGTGCTCGTCGGACAATCCGATACGACCGATGTACCGGTGCGTGCCGTGAACATCATCGAGCCTGCCGAACACCAGACGGTCCTCGACCGCACGCAACTGGGTGAGACGGTCCTCGTACATGGTGGCGAAGGAGTCGCGTTCGGTGCGTTGCGTGGGCGAACCGTGCGAGCCCGCTGCCCGCACGGTGTCGAGACGGGCGCGAGCTTGAGCCCGTAGGTCGTCCAAGCGTCCATACGCGCGGCTGACGGCCTGTTGTTCTTCACGCAACTGGGCGGAATAACTCGACATCTACAATCCCTTCCTCACAAAACTTAGGCACTCCAATGTACCCCGAGGCTTCTACGAAAACATTATTGTCAAACGAAAAGCGATGTTTCTAAGGCAGGATGATGAGTGAATTTCGACGGAGTTTGTTCATTGTGGGGAGAAACGTACTTTTATTTGCTGATTTTTTCCATTTACGTGGGGATTTATGGTGACCTGTGGGGTAAAGTGGGAAAGAGTCTCGGGCCTGAGGTGTTCATGTGTGTCGGATAAGGAGGTGTGGTGATGGTTCAAAGTGTTGAAACCACACCATTCTCCGAGGACGATGCAATGCAGGCAGGCAACATGATGGTGGGATTGCCGCCATTGTTGCTGGGAACATACACTCCAAAAATCGACGCCAAAGGACGCATGGCACTGCCTGTGAAATTTCGCAGTCAATTGGGACCGGGCATGGTGATGGCCCGAGGTCAGGAGCGTTGTGTTTACCTGCTGCCCCAATCGGAATTTCGCCGGATCACGTTGCAGATTCAGCGCACATCCATGGGCAATAAGGCCGCGCGCGACTATTTGCGCGTATTCCTTTCCGGTGCTGTTGACCAGGAGCCGGACAAGCAAGGACGTGTGCTCGTGCCGCAGATGTTGCGCGATTACGCGAAGTTGGGAAGCGACATTGTGGTGATTGGTGTGGGAACCCGAGCGGAGATTTGGAATAAGCAGGCATGGGAGGAATATCTCGCCGAAAAGGAGCAGGGGTATTCCGATATTGCCGATGACGTATTACCGGCGGTGGAATTCTGATGACAGATGTGACAACGATTCATCAGCCAGTGTTGCTGCGTGACTGCGTGGATCTGGTGGCGCCTGCATTGGCGAAGCCAGGGTCGATCGCCGTGGATTGCACGCTTGGCTTGGCCGGGCATTCCACGGCATTCCTTAAAGCGAGCCCGCATGCTTGCCTGATCGGCATCGACCGAGACACCGAGGCGCTTGCGCTTGCCACACAGCGAATGCAGATGGAAGGCCTTGCCGATCGCTTCATACCTGTGCATGCCGCGTTCGACGATTTTGCGCAAGTGCTTGATGATCAGGGAATCGATCAAGTGAACGCCGTGTTCATGGATTTGGGATTGTCAAGTCTGCAGATTGATGAGACGGAGCGGGGATTCTCGTATTCCCACGATGCGCCTTTGGATATGCGTATGGACGTGACCCAGCCATTGACCGCTGAGCAGGTGCTTGCCGAATATTCGTTTGCCGATCTGGCACGCATTTTCCGTACGTATGGTGAGGAACGCTTCTCCAAGCAGATCGCCCGTGCGATCGTGCGTAGGCGTGAGGTCGAGCCGTTGACCACATCAGGGCAGCTTAACCGTCTTGTGGATGAGGTTGTGCCGCAGGCGCACCGTCCTGCAGGAAATCCTGCCAAACGAGTGTTCCAAGCGTTGCGCATCGAAGTCAACGGTGAGCTCGACAAATTGGCGGGAACATTGCCCCAGATCGCCAACCGTCTCGCGGTGGGAGGGCGTTTGGTGGTGGAGTCGTACCATTCGCTGGAAGACAAAACCGTCAAAACATTCATGAACCAAGGTCTGAAAGCCGACGTACCTGCGGACATGCCGGTGGTTCCGCCGGATATGATGCCATTCTTCAAGGAACTCACGCGAGGCGCCATTAAAGCCGACGAGGAGGAAATCGCCATGAATCCGAGGTCGGCTTCCGTACGATTGCGTGCAGTGGAACTGACCAGGCCAATTCCCGAACGCTGGCGAAAACGATTCGACCAGGGCAATGACTACGCAAGCATGAAACGGCAAGGAAGGAGGGGCTGAACGTGGCTGCACCAAGAACGATCGCATCAAACGCGGCTCCCGCAGGACGCCGGGACCAAACCGAAACTGTAGGCACCACTCGCCCTGAATTGCATGTCGTCAAAGGAACGCGTGCCGAAGGCAATGGTGTCAAGCGAGGTTTCAAACAGCTCATCACATGGACTCGCACCAGAAGCACCCCGTTGCTGCATTTGGTCATTGCTGTCATTTTCCTTGGAATCTGCCTTGTGGGATCCTTGATGCTACGCACCCAAATGGTGCAGGATTCCTTCGACGCGAACAGGATCGAGTCGAACATCATCCGTTTGACGCAAGACGTGGGAGATGACCAGACCAAGCTCGACGAGCTTGAGGCCTCGCTACCAAGCAAAGCCGAGGAAATGGGTATGGTGCCTCAAAAAGGTGCCTTGACGATTGATCTGAACGGCTATCAGCCAAGCGGAGACGACGCTCAGTGAATCCTTTTCGCAGTACGTACACGCGTTTCCATAAGAAGCTGCTCACAAAAACCATGGCCATCGGCGTCCTTCTGGCGCTGATGGGCACGGCATGCCTTATCCAATTGGCCAACGTTCAGCTGATCAACGGCAAAAGCATGGCGCAAGCCGCGGCGCAAAGCAGAACCATCACAGTGACATTAAAGGCGAGCCGCGGAAAAATCATGGACACGAACGGTTCTATCCTCGCACAGAGCGTGGAACGATACACCATCATCGGCAATCCCGAGGGGGCGCAGGCCTTCACGCCGATAACGTGCACCAAACAGACCGGAGACATCTGCCACCAGATCAACGGCAAACCGGTAGGTGCCACAGGAGCCGCGGCCGTGGCCAGGCTGCTCGCCCCGGTACTGGACATGGATGCTACCGAATTGGGTGCCATGCTCTCGGGAACAGGTCAATACGCGGTACTGAAGAAAGACGTGACGCCGGCGGTTAAACGCAAAATCTCCAAGCTCAATTTGGACGGTATCGTCTATGCGGAACTCAGCAACGAACGTATCTATTCCAACGGAACCTTGATGGGAGCGTTGCTGGGAGGCGTCGATGGCGAAGGCAAAGGCGTCGCCGGTATCGAACAAATGGAAAATAAGACGCTGACTGGCGAAGACGGATACCAGGTTTACCAACAAGGCAACAACGGCGTCGAAATCCCAGGAACCATGACCGAATCGAAAGATGCGGTCAATGGATCCGATGTCACGCTGACCATCAACCACGACGTGCAGTGGTATGTCGAAAAAATACTGAGAGAAAGCTGCGAAAAATACAGTTCGCCATGGGGAATCGCCGTGGTGCAGGACACTCAAACAGGGGATATTCTCGCGCTCGCAGACAGTGACGAGATCGAAGCCGGCAGCGATCAGGCGAAGATGACGGTTTCCAGGGCCGTCAGCGAAACGTTTGAGCCAGGTTCCATTGGCAAGGTCTTCACAATGTCGGGAATGATCCAGCTTGGATTGCATCAGGCGTCAGACAAATTCACTGTACCGGACCATATCACGATGAACGGGCAGACCTACAGCGACGCGACCACCCACGGTGACGAACACTGGACCCTTGCGGGCATTCTCGAGCAATCGTCGAACGTCGGCATGATCATCGCAGGGGAGAAGATGTCTAACGAGCAGCGATACGATTTCATCAGCAAATTCGGCATCGGCCAGGACAATGGGCTCGGGCTTCCTGGCGAATCGGATGGTTTGCTATATTCGGCCGATCAATGGGATCTGCGAACCCAGAACACTGTGTTGTTCGGTCAGGCTTACACGACCAATGCACTCCAGCTGACGAATGCGGTTGCCGTGATCGCCAATAAGGGCGTTAAGAAGCCGCAGCGCATCATCAAGGCGATCAGCGATGCCGAAGGACATTCCGAAGAGCAAAAGCCCGAGGGCGAGGCAACGCGCGTGATTGACGAGCAGGTGGCCTCTCAGGTGCTGAACGCCATGGAATCCGTGTCCGACCATTACTCCCAGTTCGTCAAGGTGGATGGTTATCGTGTCGCAGCAAAGTCCGGTACGGCGGAAGTCGCTGGTGCCGATGGCAGACTGTCGTCGATTATCAGCGATTATTCGGCGATTATTCCTGCGGACAATCCTCGCTTTGTCGTCACGGTGGTGTTGAAGGACCCGCAAGGCGGTTTTGGTGGTCTGACGGCAGGTCCGGTCACCGCGGAGATTGGTGAATTCCTTATGCAGAAGTATGAAGTGCCTGCGTCCAGCCCGCGAACTGATGCTATTCCAGTAACTTGGTGAGTATGCAAGCATGAAGAACGGAGGGGTGGAAAGATGAGCGCGATCAGTGAGTCCATGAACAGACGAATGACATTGGGTCTGCTTGCCAGCAGATATGGCTTTGACTTGGATCCTACGTTTGCCACTGAAGTGACGATCACGTCCATTGCGGACGATATCGATTCGGTACGGCCGGGATCGTTGTTCATGCCGTCCGCACCGGTGGATGAGCAACAGCTGCGTCAGGCTCAGGCACTTGGCGCATATGGTGCGGTGGTACCTCATGCGTTGCGTGGAAAGACAGAAGATATACAGATTCCTGTGATCTATGCCGAGCCGACCGCACAGCAGTTGGGTAGGCTTGCCAGCGAAATGGCGGGTAGTCCGTCCGATTCGTTAGCGGTGTTCGCCGTGGCGGGAAGCGATACGCAGGCGGTGGACCAAGGGGTGAGGGATCTCGCTGATTTCCTGCATATGCTTGGTAATCCGGTTGGTGTGATCAGCTCGGGCAACTCGCAATCGTTGGAACGATATCTTGATCTGAACTATCCGTTGTCGATTCTTGACGTGCAGCGTACGATGGCCGTGTGCGCTGAAGACGGTGCTGCGGCTGCGATTCTCGCTCTGAGCGAGGAGACGTTGAAAGACGACGCATTACAGTCGGTAAGTGTCGATGTGCTTGGTTGCGATGACAATGGTCTAAGCGAAGCCGATATCGTCAAATCGGTTGCGCGATTCGGATGCACCGTCGGGAAGCGGACCCGTATCGCCGTCCGTACGCCGGAATCCGATATGCTCGCATCGCAAGCGGCAGCGGCGTACGGGCAGACGAACAGCAGCGCATTGTCGCTGTCCATATCGATGGTGCTTGCGGCGGGTGTGCGCAAGGCCAACATCAAAAGTGCGTTGCGCGTATCCCGAGATCTGAACTAGTTTCAATTGGAACGGATGCGTAAAAACGCACACGATAATCGCAAAACAACGTGAACAGTAAACGGAACAGCAACACAGAGGAGAAAACACAGTGAGCAGCCCGACCATGATGCCAATGAGCTTGGAGGAGATCGCCCAGGCGGTTCAGGGACGGCTGATTGCCGGAACTGCGGCAGTGAATGTGCCGGCGGCCACCAGCGCATTCACCGATTCACGGCAGATCGTTGAAGGTTCGGTTTTCGTGGCGATTGCCGGAGAACGTGTGGACGGTCACGATTACGTGCCGCGCGTAGGCGCCCAAGGTGCCGTTGCCGCAATAGTCGACCATGAGATCGTCGACGCCGGTGTGCCTCAGATTGTGGTGGAGGATACGGTGCTGGCCTTGGGGGCGTTGGCCAAGCATAATATCGAGCGCCGTCGCGCGCTGGGAACTCCGTTTACGGTGGTCGGCATCACCGGTTCCGTCGGCAAGACCACCACCAAGGATCTTATGAAGGCGTTGCTGTCTCGCATGGGATCGACGGTTGCGCCGGTCGGATCTTTCAATAACGAAATTGGCCTGCCTCTGACCTCGCTCAAAGTAAATGCCGAAACTCGTTTTCTGGTAGCGGAAATGGGCGCCAACCATGTTGGGGAAATCGCCAATCTGACGTCGCTGGTGCCGCCGGACATCGCGGTTGTGCTGAAAGTCGGCGTTGCGCATTTGGGCGAATTCGGCTCCGCGGAACGCATCGCGCAGGCCAAGTCGGAAATCATTCATGGTCTCGTTCCCGGAGGTCTTTCCGTGCTGAATGCGAACGACGAGCGTGTGGCTGCGATGAGTGCCTTCGCTCCGGGCGATGTGATGTGGTTCGGACTTCCGAATGGTGAAGGTGGCAATCCTGCGATCACCGCCCAGCATGTGCGTTGCGACGAGTTGGATCATCCGTCCTTCACTTTAGAAAACGGTGATGGCGAGCATGCCGAAGTCACCTTGGGCATCTGCGGTCAGCATAATGTCATGAATGCGCTTGCCGCCGCTTCAGTGGCGATGCGTTTGGGCATGTCGATTGGCGATGTCGCATCCGCATTGTCGGATGTGACGGCCATCAGTCCCCATCGCATGGCTGTTTCCATCGTGAACAAGCAGGAAACGTCATTCACGCTGATCGATGATTCATTCAACGCCAATCCTGATTCCATGAAAGCCGGTCTTGACGGATTGCTGCGTTGGAAGGCTGGTTCCGAAAGCCAGCCATTCCGTGTTGCGGTGTTGGGCGCCATGCTTGAGCTCGGTCCGGATGAAAAGGATTTGCATGTTGGCATCGGCCGGTATGCGTTGGAAGGCGGGGTTGATGCGCTGCTGACGGTTGGCAGTGCATCCGATGCTTCCCTGGACGCTCTGGCAGGTGCCATGGCGGACGGCGCATCCTCGGCGGGAGACGCTTCTCATGTCGATTGGGTTCACGATATCGATGAGGCCGATCGTCTTGTGACGCGACTCGCCGTCGAACATCCAGGTGCCGTGGTGCTGCTTAAAGGTTCCCACGCTTCCGGCTTGAGCGCTCTGGCCGAACGTTGGCAGGCCCTGGCTGCACAATAGAACAAAAGCATTTGGCAAGATTTGAATAATCGACGTTATCTGAAGAATGTCTGACTGAAACGGAGAACATCAGGTGATTTCGCTCATCATCGGAATTGTGGTGTCGCTGGTCGTAACGATTGTGGGAACACCGCTGCTGATTCGTTTGGTACACAAGCTTAATTACGGGCAGTACATACGCCAAGATGGTCCGAAGTCCCATCTGGTCAAGCGTGGCACGCCTACGTTGGGTGGCGTGGTCATCAATCTGGCGGTTGTGTTGGGTTGGGGCTCGTCGGCATTGTATCGCTTCATCACCAGGGGAGAGGTGCCGTCATGGTCGGCGCTGCTGGTGCTGTTCGCCATGCTATCGATGGGTATGTTGGGATTCATCGACGATTTCGCGAAGGTTCGCAAAAAGCAGAGCGAAGGCCTGACGGTCAAAGGCAAATTCATCGGCCAGTTCATTCTCGCCACCATCTATGCGGTGCTGGCGTTGATTCTGCCGACGAATTCCGGCTTCCCCAGCGCGCAGGCCGGCATGAGCTTCATTGAAGAGCCGTTTTTCAGTTTCGAGTTCGCAGGCAAAGCCGTGGCCATCGTGTTGTTCGTGATCTGGGTGAACTTCCTGATGACCGCATGGACCAATGCCATCAACCTGACCGATGGTCTTGACGGATTGGCTGCTGGTTCTTCGATGATCGCATTCATGGGATATGCGGTGATCACTTTTTGGGAGTTCTACCACCTCAAGGGTTTGGGACATGAAGGCTTCGCCTACGCGGTGTCCGATCCTCTTGATCTGACCATCATCGCGGCCTGCGCGGCGATGGCGTGCTTCGGATTCCTGTGGTACAACTCCAACCCAGCATCCATTTTCATGGGAGATACCGGTTCTCTGGCGCTTGGCGGCTTGTTTGCGGCCATGTCAATCGCCACGCATACGGAATTCCTGGCGATTATCCTTGGCGGCCTGTTTGTGATTGAAACCATGAGCGACGTTATTCAGGTCGGCTATTTCAAGATGACTCGCAAGCGTGTGTTCAAGATGGCTCCGATCCATCACCACTTCGAATTGAAGGGGTGGCCGGAAGTCAAGGTTGTAATTCGCTTCTGGATGATTGAATTGCTGTTCGTGTTAGTTGCGTTGGTGATTTTCTACGGCGATTGGGTCTCCCGTTCCGGTCTGTGACGGCTGTTGCGTTCCATTGATATGTGAACGGCTGCAACATGACTGTGATCTGTAAGGAATATCAAGGCATATGAGGTGCCGATAATCGAAGGATGATGGATATGGATATGAGCGGTAAGACCGTGATTGTGGCGGGTCTTGGAGTTTCTGGCCAAAGCGTGATGGAAGTGTTGGGGTCCCGCGCCGAAAAAGTGCTTGGCGTGGATGAAAAGAAGCCCGATGCTGATTTGCACTCCTTTGATCGCATCGACTGGGATCATGTTGATTTGGTTATGACTTCGCCGGTGTTCAATCCGAGGACTCCGTTTATTCTTGAGGCGCAGCGTCGTGGCATTCCTGTGATGAGCGAGGTTGAGCTTGCTTGGCAGCTGCGAGTGAATTGCGATTCCACCGGCGAACCAGCACGATGGATCGGAATCACCGGCACCAACGGCAAAACCTCCACTACGGAAATGACTTCGGAAATGCTGACGGCTTGCGGCCTGATGGCACCGGCTGTCGGCAACATCGGCAAGGCGGTATCCCATGCCGCGGTCGATCCGGCAAATGATGTGCTATGCGTTGAGCTGAGTTCCTTCCAGCTGCATTTCACCGATTCGCTGGCTTTGGATTGCGCTGCGATCACCAATATCGCGGATGATCATCTTGACTGGCATGGCGGCATTGAAAATTATGCGGCGGATAAGGCGAAGGTCTTCCACCGCGTCAAGAAGGCCTTGGTATATAACGCCGATGACGAGCGTGTGACCAGGCTGGCGTTCGCAGCCGAGACGGCGGAAGGCTGCCGCAAGGTCGGATTCACTCTGTCTGAGCCGCAAGATGGTCAGATCGGCGTGAAGGACGGTTGGATCGTCGATATGTCTGGCATCGCAGGTGGCGAGCCTGGAATGCCAGAGCAGGTCGCCAAGGTGTCTGAGTTTACGCATCTGACTGAGCCTGATGGCACGGTGTACCCGCATTTGCTTGCTGATGCGTTGACCGCATTGGCGCTGGTGCTGGGGCTTGGCGCAGACAAAGAGAAAGCCATCGCATCTCTGGAACAATTCACGCCAGGCGGGCATCGCATTCAGACTGTCGCCACCGCCACCACGCCAGATGGGGGCAGCATTCGTTTCGTAGATGATTCCAAGGCGACCAATGCACATGCAGCCAAGGCATCGCTCAATAGTTTTGCAGACAAATCCGTGGTATGGATCGCTGGCGGATTGGCCAAGGGCAGCCGTTTCGAACAGTTGGTGGCAGAACAGTCGCACACCATCAAAGCCGCGGTCGTCATCGGCAAAGATCAGCAGCCCATCTTGGACGCGTTCGCAGCGAGTGCTCCCGACATTCCGCTGACCATCATCGATCCGGCGAATAATGACGTCATTATGGAACGAGCCGTCGATGCTGCGGGTGAATATGCCCAATCCGGCGATGTGGTGCTGATGGCGCCTGCCTGTGCGTCCATGGATCAGTTCAAGTCGTATGCCGATCGTGGAAACCAGTTCGCGCAGCAGGCTCAGCGTTGGGTGAATGAGCATGGAGAAGCCTAAAACCAAGCAGAGCGACGGTATCCGTCAGAAGAGGCAGGCTGCTGCTGAAGAACGGGTCGACGATTTTCGTGGTTATGTCGGTCTGCGAAGCATGCTTAATCCGATTTGGTGTTTTCACGGGTTTAGGGTCTCTGTGGTTATCCTCACCATTTTCGGTGTGATCATGGTGTTTTCCAGCTCTTCGGTGTATATGATTGCCAATGACCAATCTCCATGGTCGCAAGCGATTAAGCAGGGCGCATTCTGCGTTCTCGGACTTATTGTGGGCGTGGCCTGCATGATGGTTCCGGCGGAGCTTATCAGAAGGGCCAGTTTCGCTTTTCTGCTCGTCGCCTTGTTCTTGCAATCGTTGACATTTACGCCGTTAGGTATTGATGCTCAGGGTAATAAAGGTTGGATTGGTCTTTTTGGATTTACCTTCCAGCCGGCTGAGGTCGTCAAGCTTGCGCTATGCGTATGGCTGCCTCGGGAGCTGATTAGCGCGCAGAAGCGGGTAAATAAGGTGGGGCCGGTCAATGCATATCGCAGGTTGATTACGTGGCTTGGTCTTGCATTGCTGTTGGTTATGGGCGGCAAGGATCTTGGTACGGCCATGATTCTCTTTGCGATTGCGGGAACCGCGTTGTTGCTGGGAAATTTTCCTGGCAAATGGCTGGCTATTGTGGCATGTGGCGGTCTGGCTTTGGTCGGCGGTCTTGTTATCAGCAGTCCGAATCGACTTAACCGCGTCATGGCTACATATCAGACTTGTTCCGCAGCTGATATGGAGGGTGTCTGCTATCAGGTGGTGCATGGCAAATACGCCATGGCTTCCGGAGGGTTGCTGGGCGTTGGGATCGGCAATTCCGGAGAAAAATGGGGATATCTTCCGGAAGCGCACAACGATTTCATTTTCGCCATCATTGGTGAGGAAACGGGTTTCGTCGGCGCTTCGTTGGTGATTCTGCTGTTCCTTGTGCTTGGATGGTGCATGCTGGTGGTGGCTATCCAAGCGCATGACAGATATATCACTTTGGTGCTGGCCAATATTACCGTGTGGATCGTCGGCCAGGCGTTTGTGAACATTGGTGTCGTGGTGGGGCTGTTCCCTGTTATGGGTGTGCCTTTGCCTTTCGTGTCGGCCGGTGGTTCGTCGTTGATTCTGTGTTTGGGCGCTGCGGGCGTGACCATCAGCATGATGAAACAGCAGCCGCAGATCCAAGCGGAGATTCAGAGAGTCTGAAAAGCCACTGTTGCCTGCGGGGTGCTGTCGCATGCGGCGGCAACCAAACGTAGATGAAATGTGAGTATCCTTGTGAGCATCGGTATGGCGCATGGTGTGCCGGGATACCGTGGGGCTAAGCTCGTACATTATGAGCAATCAGAAGCATATCGTTCTAGCCGGCGGTGGCACGGCAGGTCATGTCAATCCTCTGCTCGCCGTGGCACATGTGATTCGCGAGCTTGAGCCGGATGCCGATATTGCGGTGGTGGGCACTGCAGTCGGTCTGGAACACGAGTTGGTTCCGCAAGCGGGCTTCGAGCTGGAAACCATTGAAAAGGTGCCCTTCCCCCGTAGACCCAATATGGCGGCATTGAAGTTTCCTGCGCAGTGGAAGGCTGAAACGGCCAAGGTACGTGATATTCTCACCCGCCACGAGGCGCAGGTGGTCGTCGGATTCGGTGGATACACGTCGGCTCCCGTGTATGCGGCCGCGCACAAGATGGGCATTCCGATTGCGATGCATGAGCAGAACGCCCGTGCCGGCATGGCCAACAAGCTGGGTGCACGCTGGGCGTCCATGATCGGCACCGCGTACGCGCAAACCGGTTTGAAACCACGCAAGGGTGTTGAAGCCGAACGTGTGGGATTGCCGTTGCGTGCTGAAATTGCGGCAATAGCCGAAGGTATGGAACATGACCGTGCGGCCACAAGGCAAACGGCTGCAGCGCAGCTGGGAGTCGATCCGAACCGTCCTCTGGTGGTGGTGACCGGAGGATCGTTGGGTGCTGTGAACGTGAATCGTGCGGTGGCGGCTTCCGCCAAGGAATTGCTGGAACATGCGCAGGTGATTCACCTGACGGGAAAAGGCAAAGACGATGAGGTGCGTTCGTTGGTGTCGGTGAGTGCCGGAGAGCAGGTGCTTGGTGAGCTTGGACCAGAGCATGCCAACGACGGTGATTATCGAGTCGCGCCTTACTTGGAACGTATCGATCTTGCGTTCGCTTGTGCCGATCTGATTATCTGCCGTTCCGGAGCGGGCACCGTTTCGGAATTGACTGCTTTGGGACTTCCTGCGATTTATGTTCCATTACCGATCGGCAACGGCGAGCAGCGTTTCAACGCTCAGCCGGTCGTCGATGCGGAAGGTGGCCTGATGGTGGCGGACGCTGACTTCACTGCCGAATGGGTCAAACGTCATGTGCCGAATCTGCTAGCCGATTCGGATGCGCTTGCCAGGTATGGCAATAACGCTTGGAAATATGGTATTCGAGATGCCGCCGAAGTCATGGCCAAGCGTGTACTTTCCATGATTGACGAAAGGTAAGCCGTAGCGGCGGCAGGCGTGTCCGTCGCATTTGAAGTCGCGTTCCGAATCTCACCCATGATCGGCCAAGTACGAGACCATGGGTGAGACCATAATGGAACAAGCTAAACATAATATGCAAGAGGAGCAGTCGTGACTGACAACCAGCGTGAGGCCGGTACCATTATTCTTGATCCAACCCATGTGTCATTCAGCCAGCAGGAAGGCGTGAACGATTTGGGGGCCACCCATTTCATCGGCATCGGAGGAGCGGGCATGAGTGTACTTGCCGAGATGCTGCACGAGCAGGGTGTGGAGGTGGATGGCTCGGATCGCGAGCCCAGCGCCAAAACCGATCGTTTGCAGGGGCTTGGCATTGCCGTCGAATTCGGGCAGCGCGAGGAAAACGTCGAAGGCAAACAAACTATTGTTTTTTCCAGTGCCATCAAGCCTGACAATCCGGAAATCGTCGCAGCGCATGCGGCGGGCGAACGCATCGTGCACCGCAGCGACATTCTTTCGTTGCTGATGAATACGAAACGTGCGGTAACGGTTGCGGGAGCCCATGGCAAAACCACGACCAGTTCCATGCTCGCCCATATTCTCACCCATGCCGGTGAGGGAAATCTGGCTGATCCAAGTTATGCCATTGGCGGATCCATCCAAGGCAAGGATGGCGTGATACTTGACGGAGGCCATGCAGGCCAAGGCGATGTGCTTGTGGCGGAAGCCGACGAATCCGATGGAAGCTTTGCCAAATATCATCCGGAAATCGCGATTGTCACCAATTCCGAAGCTGACCATCTTGACCATTATGGAACGCAGGAAAACTATCGGGCGGCTTTCGTGAACCATGTTCAGCACGCCATCAAATCGGTGGTGATGTGTGGTGACGACGAAGGGAATCTGGCTGTGTTGCGCGCTCTTGACGCGTCTGCGGCAGCACATACGGTCGTGTATGCGACGCAGGATGCGGCTTCGTTGGGTGATCTGAACGGTGCGGCATTCGTACATATCGAATCGGAAAGTGAAAGCGCGCAAAGCGGCGCCGAACATTTCACCTTGCATGTGCCTGCGGGACTGCTGGGCGAACAGGAACGTATGGTTCCCGTGACGCTCGCCGTTCCAGGCATTCACAATGCGCGCAATGCTTCTGCGGCGATTATCGCGGCAGCATTGCTGGGAGTCGACATTGAGAAGGCCGCTGAAGCGGCCACGTCGTTCCTCGGCGCAGCCCGTCGCTTCCAAGTGCGCGGCACCGTCAGCCAGGTGACCGTCGTTGACGATTACGCGCATCATCCCACTGAGATTTCGGCTTTGTTGGATGCTGCCCGCCGTAAATATCCGCAATCGGCGATTCGTGTGATTTTCCAGCCGCACTTGTTCTCCCGCACCAAGTTCTTCGCGGAAGCATTCGCGGAGGCGCTGGCCAAGGCGGATGATGTGATCGTCACTGGCATTTTCCCCGCACGTGAAAAGCAGGAGGATTATCCGACGGTCGGCCCGGCCACCATTGTGGATGAGGCTCTTAAGCTCGACCATACGCCTGCCGAGGATTGGATCCGTGGTGTGGAAGACATGCATACCGCGGCGCAGATGATGGTGATGCGCGCCCATCATGGTGATGTCATCTTCACCGTTGGCGCGGGTGATATCACGCAGATGGACGAGGTGATATTGCACGCGCTGCAGGCTCATCGCTGGGATTGTGAGGGCTGATGGCGCGAAGGGTCGTCAGCTCCGGTACGGGGTCGGATGGTTCTGAAACGACGTCTGAAAAGCATGCGTTGCGCGGCAGGAGCATTCAAAGCCGGAAACATTCCGACTCCCCGGCTCAGTCTCAGCCGAATGGTCGTTCCATTGCCGGAGGAGCGGGACGTTCGTCTTCTTCAGTGAGCCATGCGCAGGCGGAAGCCAAAATGGCGCACGGAGGCAAGAACAAGGCAAGTCGCTCCCGGTCAGGTGACTTCGTGGATGCGCGCAATCTTGCGGGTGAGGATTTCGTTGCGAAGACGCTGGAGGAAACCAC
Organism: Bifidobacterium hominis; assembly: GCF_040095915.1. NCBI lineage: Bacteria > Bacillati > Actinomycetota > Actinomycetes > Bifidobacteriales > Bifidobacteriaceae > Bifidobacterium > Bifidobacterium hominis. The sequence goes on from NZ_JBBMFR010000007.1 coordinate 28,668, forward strand.
TGGCACTTTGGGGGTGGTCACCCGTCCGAAAGTGGTTGATTTCAAAGCGCGGTTGAAAGAACGACGTAAGGCGAATGCACGTGTTGTAGCGATGCGAGCTTTCGTGTCGGCCGCGGTTGCGGCCGTCGTGGTGGCGCTGATATGGTTGTTTTTCTTCTCATCGGTGTTTCGTCTTGAAGCTGGCAATATTTCCGTTGTCGGAGCCAACGAATGGGTGAGCGAGTCGCAAGTATTGGATATTGCCGGTCAGCAGGCCGGCAAATCGATTCTGCTGGTATCAAACAATGATGTGGAGAAGAAAATCAAGGAAATACCGGGAGTCACCACCGCGCAATCCAAGAAGCAACTTCCTAATTCCCTTGAAGTGACCATCAAAGCGCAGAAGCCGGCTGCGATGCTTAAGACAGGTGAAGACAGCATGACCGCGGTCGATAGCAAGGGCCGTATATTGAATTCCGTCAGCGGTGCCTCCGTGGATGGAATTCCCGTCATCGAAGTGAAGGATGTCGAGACGAGTCTGAGCCACCGCTCCATTAAAGAGGCACTGAAGATTTTGAGCTCGCTTCCTGAATCTATGCGTAACTCCATTACCAAGGTGACGGCTGAAACCCAGGATTCCATCACCACGGAAATCAATGGGGGAGACCGTGTGATCGTATGGGGTGACTCTTCCGATCTTAAGTTGAAGAAAGCCGTTGTCGACAAGATCATCAACGATCCAAATGTGATTGGAGACAAACACAACGTCGACGTGTCTGCGCCTCTACGCCCGATCATCAAATAGTGGTGAAGACATGGGAAATTAGGGGAATTGCATACGTTGAGTAGTCTGGTTTGGTATGCGAAGAACCCCGGCCGCTTTGCCGTGACCGGGGTTCTTCGCAAATAGGAGGAGAGAAAAGAAGAGAGAAAAAGGGGGAGTTCTATTATTGCGTGCCGTCAGGCGTTCGGATTGGCTTTCAGCGCCGGAGCGACGGAAACCGACGGATCGAGACGCGGAATCAGCGTGCACTGCGTGGCGTGGTATAGGTCGGACTTGCCTGGCCAGACGGTGCCGATGACCTCGTTGTCCTTGTTCAGCTGATGGAACCAGGAACCATTCTCGTGGTCGATCAGGTATTCGTCGATGTACTTCCAGAAGGTCGCATACCAATCCTTGTACACCTGCTTGCCGGTGACGGTGGCCAGTGTGGCCGAGGTGTTCACGGATTCGGCGAGGGTCCAGTGCATGCGGTCGGTGACGACGGGCTTGCCGTTCCAATCGGTGGTGTAGGCCAAACCGATGGTGCCTTCGGCGTTCCAGGCGTCGGCAAGTGCCTGAGCGAACAGGTTCTCGGCGGCTTCGATAAGCTGCTGCTTGCCTTTTTCGGAACGCTGCTTGGAGCTCAACGCATACTGGGTGATGAGACGTGCCCATTCAATGCCATGACCCGGAGTGGCGCCGTACGGCTTGAACTGGTCATCCGGCTTGTCGTGGTTGCATTCGAGATCCGGCTGCCAATCGGCGGTGAAATGCTCAGGAATACGCCAGTTGTTGTTGGCTGCCCATCCGACCACATGATCGATGATACGACCAGCGCGCTCGCGGTATTCCTCGTTTCCGGTCACATCGGCAACGGCAAGGAACGCTTCAGTGGTGTGCATATTGGCATTGATGCCGCGATAGGGGTCAAGCTCGGTGAATTCCGTGTTCCAAGTATCGACGGCCAGACCGATCTCGTCATCCCAGAAATGCTTGTCGTAGGTTGCCAGAGCCTCTTCGAGCAGCTCGTCCGCGTCCGGGCGGCCGATAAGCTTGGCGGAAGTGGCGGCAAGAATCACGAAAGCGTGGGCGTAGCAGACCTTGCCTGCTTCATGGGTGGAGCCGTCTGCGGAAATGGACGGATACCATCCGCCGTTTTCATCGTCATGCAGCGGACCGCGCAGGCCGGCGATGGCCTTGTCAACCAGTTCTGCGGCACCCGGCTCGCCGTGCAGGAATCCCAAGGAATACACGTGCGCCATGCGGCAGGTGATCCACGTGTGGATGTTTTGGGTCAGATCCGGATTGCCGGTATCGTCCAGCCAGTAGGAGCCACCCTGCGGGGCGGGGAAATTGTGTCCGAAATGCAGGAGCTCGTTGGTCTCCGCCTCGAGCAGGGCATGGTTTTCTTCGGAGCCGAACACGTAGGCTTCGGGAGAGTAAGTGCAGGTCATCGATCAAGTCCTTCCTTGACGTCGTCTGCTGTGACGTGATAACTAGGTTGATGTATTAACTATGTTAACCACTTAAGCGGTTAATGCAAGTCGACACGCGGAATTTGATGGTGGGATTCTGATGATTTGTGATGGGGGAGAGCTGGATTCTTCGTATGCTGATTTGACGAGGTTGTCTTGTGAAGAGGAGTACCTAAAAACGTACCTTGCATGCTGTTTAGGGTGGTAGACAGATGGAATTTGGAAGAGATTAAGCAAGCCAGAGGAGGGATTTTTGCCCACATTTTTTTAGAATATCCGGCACATCGGGGGTAATTTGGAGTAAACCCAGGAATCTTCGAAAACCGTTGGAAATAAAAGAAAAGCCGCCATTTCTGGCGGCTTTCAACTTGTGGAGATGCGGGGAATTGAACCCCGGTCCGATAACCGAACCCTCAGTCTTCTACGTGCGTAGTCTGCTGGCCGTGCGGCGGTTTTTCTGCTCCCATCGATATCGCAGACAACTGATGGCGGGCATATCTACAGTAAAAGTCCCTTGCCGGCCCTGTGGCTCAGTCGACAAAGCAAGTCTTCTAAACGACGCTCAGCATCCTCCCAAAGACGAGAAGGAGTGAACGGAGCGGCTGCTCACTGGTTAATCCTGACGCGAAGCTCAGGCAGCGAGAGCGAACTCAGTGCGGTTAGATTTAGCACTTATTCTTTTGTAGGGGGCATCCACGAGCGGACCCTACGTTCTCGGCACGCTTCCCTGCGACGAACAGGTCACCGTCGAAACCGATCATCCCCAATCTTGAATTATCAAGCACCCGGTGCAAGACCGGACTTTTCAAGATATCATGGAATGTCAATAAGTGCAAATCATCTACCGCAATTCTTGCGCTGTGAGCGAAGCCAAAGCTTAAACTGATAGCCACTCACAGCTTGACGTGAATACCGAAATAATCCATGACCAATTCACAGAACATCATATTGGCCCAGCTGAACCACGGACGGGTATAGGAGTTCGGGTCGTTCGCGTCAAAGCTTTCGTGCATGAGATGCGTGCCGGCGTCGGCGGCGACAAGTTGATCAAGAATACGTTCTTTTTCGGCTTTGTCGTGGCTTGTCAATCCTTGCATGGCCATGGCGATCGGCCAAACATAACCTTCTGGCGTATGCGGAGAACCGATGGCATGTGCATAGTCACCCTCGAAATAGTAAGGATTCTCCTGACTCAGCAAAGTATTGCGCGTTTCGAGATACAGCGGATCGTCCGCTTCGCAGAATCCGAGATAAGGTGCCGACATAAGATTCGGCACATTGCTGTCATCCATAAGCAACGCGTTGCCGAGACCGTCCACTTCGTATGCGTAGATAGCGTTTCCGGCCGCATTGTGGATGGTTGCGTGATGGGCAAGACCATCATCGATGGAATGCTGCAGCGCCGCGGCACGACCGGCGATTTCACGATCGTCAAGTACGTCGATGAAAATCCTTTGCACATATCCCATGACCACGCTGGCGAACATGTTGGACGGCACGAGATATGGGTAGACGCAGGCGTCGTCGCTGGGGCGGAATCCGGACCATGTCATGCCGGTGACGGCAAAAGGTCCTCCGGCACCATGGTTGGGCACGCTGTCGCGCGGATCGTCATTCGGACGGAAGAAGCGGTAACGCGAATTCGAATGGTCAAGCTCGGTTTCGAACACGTCAAGGATTCGACGGATGCCGCTTACAAACGCATCATCGAAATGGCTGGTGGTTCCTGTATTGCGATACAACAGCCACGCCAGCTGAATGGGGTAGCACAGGGAGTCCACCTCGTATTTGCGTTCCCACAACCATGGTCCGAACGAATCGGTCTGATCGTTCGGATCCCAGGTAGCGCCGCTGGGTTTTTCGTTGAACGCGTTTGCGTATGGATCGATATTGATGAACCTGAATTGCTGCCGAACAAGCCCGGTAATAAGTGCGGTGAGCTCGGGATCATCTACGGCTACGGCGAGATATGGTCGGAATTGCGCTGAGGAGTCGCGCAGCCACATGGCAGGTATGTCTCCCGTCAGCAGAAACGTCGTGCCGTCATCATGCCGTCTCACGGTGGTGGTGAGTGTATTGGCGAATCCTGCGTTGAAGTTTTCGGCCCATCTTGCGTGTTCGCCGCCACACAAGTCGGTGATATGCTGCATGAAATCGGAAACTGACTGCGGAATATCGGATTGTGAAGCGGCGTTTGTGGTGTTGCTGGTGTCGTTCATGGCATCATTCTTCGTTGAGGTGCGTATATCGTGACAATCGTGATTGCACCAATTGCGGATTGAATATGGGTATGAAAAACGAGGCCATGATGGCAGACATGGCCTCGTTGATGATGATGAAAGGAAAATCTGGGCTTACTTGCCGGCTTCGGCGAGATAATCCGGAACGCCTTCCGCAGGGTAGGTTGGCCAGCCGCCTTCCTTGGTGCACACGTAGGCGGCGGTGTTCACAGCCGCACGATGCGCTTCCTTGAGCGGTGCGCCGTTCAGCAGCTTGCCGGTGAAGGATCCGGAGAAGGAATCGCCGGCACCGACGGTATCTGCAACCTCGACATGCGGGGTCAGCAGGGTGGAGACTTCGCCATTCTTGGCAGTGATGGTGCTGAACGTGGCACCGCCGGTCAGAATGATGTACTCGAGGTTGAAGCGGTCGATGAACCACTTACATGCCTCTTCGTCATTGCACTTAGGAATGGAGAACATGTCGCGCATCATGATCAGCTCTTCGTCGTTGATCTTGAAGATGTTCGCGTAGTCGAGCAGCTCTTCGATGAGCTCATTGGAGTAGAAGTTGGCGCGCAGGTTGATGTCGAAGAACTTCAGTGCGCTTTCCTTGGTGTGCTTGAGCAGTTCGACGATGGTGTCGTGGGATTCGGGGGAGCGCAGACCCAAGGTGCCGAAACAGACGGCGTCGGCCTTGGACACGGCTTCGACGAGCTCGTCGGTGAGCTTGATGTGGTCCCAAGCCACGTTTTCGACGATGGTGTATTCCGGAATGCCGTTGGTCAGGGCCACGTCAACCGTGCCGGTCGGGTATTCGTTGACCTGCACCAGCGTGTTGATGCCGGCCTTGTGAGCGTCGGAGAGCAGTTCGGTACCCAGCTCGTCGTTGCCGACGGCGCTGATGGCGAAGCTTTCCGCGCCATTCTGGGACGCATGATATGCGAAATTGACGGGCGCGCCGCCGGCGCGCTTGCCGGTGGGGAGCATATCCCATAGGATTTCGCCGAGAGAGATGACGATTGGCTTGGACATGGTGTTCCTTTCTTTGGTTGTGGCGTGCTATGCGACGTCAAAGAACATCGAAGGATGTTCTAGAAAACTGGTGATGGCCACGGCTGCGGCGCCGGTGACGGTGGCGTCCGTTGGAAGGCTGGACAGAGTGATTTCGGTATCGTTCCCGACTTCGGGAATGGTGCGCTCACGAACGACTTTCTTGACTTCGTCGAGCAGGGGTTGGCCTGCTTGGGAAATGATGTCTCCCAACACGATATGCGTCGGATTGAAGGCGTTGATGATGTTGACCGCGCCATAACCGATATATCGTGCGACTTCGGAAGTCAGTTCCGTGGCTGCCTTGTCTCCCGCGGAAACCTTGGCGAACAGTGCGGTGCATGCCTGTGCGTGGGTCATGGTTTCGCATCCTGGGACAATGCTTGGCTGCTCGTTGAGCCGCTCGTGGATCGCATTGGCCGAGCAGTAGCGTTCCAGGCACCCGACATTGCCGCAATCGCAGGGTTTGCCGTTGACGTCGACGGAGATGTGGCCGATTTCGGTGGCCGTGCCATGCGCCCCGTAATAGATTGAACCGTTATCGATGATGCCGAGGCCAATGCCTTCGCCAAGCAGATAGTAGGCGAGGGATCCTTCGGACAGCTCCGGGTTGAACAGGAACTGTGCCAGGGCGCCTGCGCGTGCGTCCTGCTCCACGAATACGGGCACATTGAAGGCTTCGCTGAATTCCTTGATGAAGTTGACTCGCCTCCAACCCTGCATGGATGAGACGAGCGCGGTGTGGCCTTCCTCCACTAAATATGGACCGGGAACGGCCATGCCGACCGCCACGATGCTTGGATCGTCGGCAATGAGCTGGCGCACGGTGGAGCGGATCTGTTCCACCGTTTCTGGAATGTTCTTTTCGTCGACGGTCGGCAGATCGGTAAGCGAGATGCGGTTGCATTTCAGATCGAACACTGCGATCTGAACCAGGCTTCGTGCGAATTTCACTCCTACAACATGGTATTTCGCGCAATTGAGGTTCAGTCCGATGGAACGGCGGTTCTTATCGCCTTCCATATCTCCGGTTTCTTCGATGACGTTTCTGAATAGCAGTTTCGCGGTGATTTTCGTGATGGCCGCGGGCGTAAGTCCGATGGCTTTGGCGATCTGCGCACGTGAGCTGATGCCGTTGTGGTAGAGGTATTGCAAAATCCTGGAACGATTGTTTTCTGAAATCGATGATTGCTGAGCGCTGTAACTACTCATGACACCTCCCTGCGACAGTGCATGGACCCTCGTTGAACTAGTTGATATATTAACGACGTTAATTACTTGATGCAAGTTCCGTCTTTCGGCGTGTCACGAAGAACGTCGATCCCTGATATGGGCTTAACTATCTCATTATTTGACACACCCTTTTTGGGAAGTTATTGACTGTAAAACCGTTGTGATTGCTGGGTTTTCGTCGTATATAAAAAGGGTGGTGTCGCAAAATGAACTTCCATGAAATGTTCCGCTAACAAAGTGTGCCCTACCCTTAAGGCGCGTCGTTTTGGAGTACCAATTACGGCAGTAGGAAGAGAAAGGATTCCATAGTGAATCACAAGAAGATTATGGCTGCGGCTGTTTCGGTTGCCGCGCTGGCCTCGCTCGCGGCATGCGGCGGCGTAAAGGATAGTGGTTCCGCCTCGGGGAATGCGGATGTCATTACCGTCGGCACCACAGACAAGGTTACTAGCATTGACCCTGCCGGCTCCTATGACAACGGTTCCTATGCCGTTCAAATCAACGTGTTCCCGTTCCTGTATGCGCAGGACTACAACACTTCTGAACTGTCTCCGGACATTGCTGCGGATAACGGTACTTGGAGTGACGACGGTACTGAGTTCACCGTTAAGATCAAGTCTGGCCTGAAGTTCGCCAATGGTCACGACCTGACTTCGTCCGATGTCAAGTTCTCCTTCGACCGTGTCAACACGATCAACGATGAGAATGGTCCGAGTTCGTTGCTGGCCAACATCGAATCCGTAGATGCGCCAGATGACACCACTGTGGTGTTCCATTCCAAAGTCAAGAACGATGTGACCCTCAAGCAGGTGCTTTCCAGCCCGGCCGGTCCGATTGTCGATGAAGAGGTCTTCTCCGCCAACAAGCTCACTGATGCTGACACCATCATCAAGGAGAAGGCTTTCGCCGGTCCGTACATTCTGACCTCTTACAAGGCCAATGAGGTTGCGGGCTACTCCAAGAACGACTCTTATCAGGGTCTGACCCCGGCCAAGAACAGCACTGTTCAGGTCAAGTACTTTGCCGATTCTTCCAACCTGAAGATGGCCGTGCAGCAGGGACAGATCGACGTGGCCTACCGTTCTCTGACTCCGACCGATATCGATGATCTGTCTAAGGACTCCAAGGTTAAGGTCGTCAAGGGTCCGGGCGGTGAGGAACGCTTCCTGGTCTTCAACTTCAACATCCAGCCGTACGGCACCAAGTCCGATGAACCGAATGCCGACAAGGCCAAGGCTGTGCGTCAGGCCGTTGCTAACCTCATCGACCGCGAGGAGTTGGCGACCAAGGTCTATAAGGACACGTACACTCCGATGTACTCCTACATTCCGGACGGTTTAGTTGGTCACGAAGACACCTTCAAGACCGCGTATGGTGACAGCAACGGCAAGCCGAGCGCCGACAAGGCCAAGAAGGTTCTTGAGGACGCAGGCGTTTCCACTCCGGTTGAGCTCAAGCTGCAGTACAATCCGGACCACTATGGATCCTCTTCCGCCGACGAGTATGCGGCTCTTAAGGCCCAGCTCGAGGAGGGTGGCCTGTTCAAGGTCGACCTGCAGTCCACCGAATGGACTCAGTACAACAAAGACCGTGTTGTTACCGAGGATTCTGATGGATCCTACCCGGTCTACCAGCTCGGCTGGTTCCCGGATTACTCCGACCCGGATAACTATCTGTCTCCGTTCTTCCGTGACGGCAACTTCGTGAACAACGCTTACTCCAACTCCGAAATCAACAATTTGATTATGGAGCAGGCTGGTGAAACCGACGAAAGCGCCCGTGAGGATCTGCTCAAGAAGATTCAGACCCTTGAAACCGAAGACCTGTCCACCATCCCGCTGCTGCAGGGTGCGCAGGTTGCAGTTACCGGCACCAACGTGAAGGGTGTTGTGCTCGACGCTTCCTTCCGTTTCCGTTTCGCATCTGTCACCAAGGCGTGATGTGTGCGGATGTGCGGCATAACCTGCCGCAGTCTGCATAGAAAACCACTGGGGATCCCCGGTCTATGGCCGGAGGTCCCCATTTCCCGAATTATCTGCCTGAAACGGCGCAGTGATTCGATATTGTTGTAAATCAAAGCCGTACAGGCTTCTTATCAAGGAGCATCGCGTGTCAGACACAGCAGCTCCGGCCGTCTCTCAGGAGGCGAAGCCGAAACAAGCCAAAAAGAATCATTTGTCAGGCGGATTTTTCCGTTTTGTCCTGACTCGATTCCTGCTCATTATTCCAACCGTTTTCATTCTCGTCACCGTCGTGTTTTTTGTGATGCGAGCTACAGGCGATCCTATTTCTGCGGCATTGGGCGGTCGTCTTACCCCTGACGAGTTGCAAAAGCGTGTTCATGCGGCCGGCTACGACCGTCCTCTTATTGTGCAATATATCGATTACCTTGGGGGTTTGCTCCATGGGGATCTCGGCACTACATTGACTGATAATCAGCCGGTTATCAGCATTCTTGTTCATTACGGATCAGCGACTTTCGAGTTGGCGCTCCTATCGCTCATTGTTGCTTTGATCGTAGGTATCGGCTTAGGTCGTGTAGCTGCGTGCAGACGCGATCACGCTGCCGATGCGGGCATTCGAACCTTTGCCATTCTGTGCTACGCCACCCCCGTGTTCTTCTTGGGATTGGTCCTCAAACTCATTTTCGCCATTTGGCTGAACGTGTTGCCGGCATCCGGTCGATGCTCGTTGTCTTCGGAAATGCAGTTCAGCCGACTCGTCTCTCCGACCGGCTTCTACATTATCGATGCACTGCAGCTGGGTGATATGAGCGTGCTTACCGACGTGTTGAGTCACGCCGTACTTCCTGCACTGGCGTTGGGATTGCTCACCGCAGGCGTGTTTATTCGTTTGGTGCGTACCAATGTGATTTCCACCTACAATTCCGGCTACGTCGAGGCTGCGCGTTCGCGTGGCGTCTCCGAAAAGCGTCTGATCAGCAAGCACGCATGGAGGCCGGCTCTTATTCCAATCATCACCGTTATGGGTATGCAGATCGCATTGATGCTCGCCGGCGCGGTGCTTACCGAAACCACCTTCGAATGGAAGGGACTCGGATTCATGTTGTCCCAATATCTGAAGGCGCGTGACTTCGTAGCTGTGCAGGGCATTGTGATTCTGATCGCCATCATCGTGGCCGTCGTCAACTTCATCGTTGACGTTATCGCTGCGTTGGTGGATCCGAGAGTGAGGTACTGATATGACTGCATCAGCAAATAACGTCACCGTCCCGGGTGACACTCGTCTGAACGATCTCAAAATCAGCAGGAAAGCTCCGTTCTGGACCAAGATTCCGATCATCAAGGAGCTTCACGTAGCGGTCGGCTGGCAGAAAGGCATGCTGATTACCGGCCTGTCGCTTACTGCGTTCTTCCTGCTCGTGGCCTTGTTTGCGCCCGTGATTGCGCCGTACGGCTATGCGCAGCTCAAAGATGCCAATGGAGTTTCATTCCCAGCTCAGTCAGCACCCTCATCCGAACATATTTGGGGTACCACCGCAGGTGGTTATGACGTGTTCAGCCGTGTGATTTGGGGCTCTCGTACTGCTGTCATTGCGATTGTGATCGCTGTGCTGCTTTCTATTTTCGCGGGTGTATTGCTCGGTTTGGTTTCCGGATATTTCGGTGGCTGGGTGGATCGTGTGCTTGTCATGATCGCCGACGCCATCTATTCTTTCCCCTCGCTGCTGCTTGCGATTCTGATGGCCATTATGATTTCCGGCGGTCAGTCTGGTCTGTGGAGTGGCATTTTCGCGTCGGGTATCTCCATCACCGTGGTTTATATTCCGCAGTATTTCCGTACCATTCGATCCGAAGTCATTCGCATCAAGGAATCCGCTTACGTTGATTCCGCTCGCGTGGTGGGCGCGTCGACATGGCGCATCATGACCAAGCACCTTCTTAAGAACTCCACCAGAACGTTACCGGTTATTCTGACGTTGAACTCGTCCGAAGCGATTCTGACTCTTGCAGGATTGGGCTTCCTCGGATTCGGCATCGAGCCTACCGCAGCCGCTGAATGGGGTTACGATCTGAATCGTTCCGTGTCGGACGTCACCGCAGGCATTTGGTGGACCGCAGTGTTCCCGGGTATCGCCATCGTATTGATTGTTCTGGGCATCACCTTGGTGGGCGAATCCCTCAATGACCTTGCCGACCCGCGTCTGCGTGCACGCAAATCCGCTGGTGAGGTGGTTGGATCCATCGAAGATACTTCGGTTGATCCCACCCAGAAGCCGGGCGTTCGCAACGAGGTCGTAGCCGAGCTCGAGGCCGCCAAGAATCCAATGGGAGCCAGCGATCAGCCAGTGACCGTTACGGATCGCGACCCGTCATTTACCGCCTCCGAATGGGGCTCCAAGGAAGAAGAGTGACGCAATGAGTGACGAACAAACCAATCTTGCGCAAGTCAAGGATCTGAGCGTCTCCTTCATGACCGACGCAGGATCCATCAAAGCCATCGACAAAATCAACTTCACCATCCCACGCAAAACCGTGGTAGGTGTGGTTGGCGAATCAGGTTCCGGAAAATCCGTGACCGCGCGTTCGATTATCAAGCTGTTGCCGGAGACGGCAACCACTTCCGGCGTGATTTATCTGTCGAACCGTGAAGGCAATGAGCAGCTTGACGTGCTGTCCCTTTCCGGAGAAGATCTGCGCCGTATGCGCGGATCGGAAGCGGCCATGGTGTTCCAGGAACCTAATTCGGTACTTAATCCGGTGTATACCATCGGATGGCAAATCGAAGAGGGACTTCGCGCTCACGGCATGAAAGACAAGAAGGAGCTTCGTGCCAAGTCCGTGGATATCCTCAAAAAAGTAGGTATTCCTGATGCCGAAACTCGAATTGACTACTATCCGCATCAGTTCTCAGGCGGCCAAAAACAGCGTATCGTCATCGCCATGGCGTTGGTGCTCAATCCAGGTCTGATTCTGGCTGATGAACCGACTACTGCACTCGACGTGACTGTGCAGGCCGAAATCCTTGACTTGTTGCGTCTTGCCCGCGACGAATTCGGCGCTTCCGTGCTGATTATTACTCATAATATGGGTGTGATCGCCGATATCGCCGATGAAGTGGTGGTCATGTATCGAGGTCATGTGGTCGAGCAGGGCAGCGTCGAACAGATCTTCTACTCGCCAAAAGACGATTACACCAAGCGGTTGCTCGCAGCTGTGCCGCGTATCGGGCAGAAACTGGTCGTTCGTGATGAGCAGGGCAAGGTGATTGAACGCAGCAAGGATTGGCATGACCAACCCATTGCCGTCGAGGCCAAGGGACTGACTATCACCTATCCGGGGCATTTGACGCAGCCTGATTTCAAGGCGGTCAATGGCATTGATTTCACTATTCGCCGTTCTGAAGTGCTGGGATTGGTCGGCGAATCCGGTTCAGGCAAATCCACTACTGGTCGTGCCATCGCGGGCTTGCAGAAGGTGTCCGGTGGCTCCCTGAATGTGTTGGGTGTAGAAATGAACGGTGTCAAGGAACGTCAGTTCAAACCCAAGCGTGCTGATATTGGCTTTGTGTTCCAAGACCCGGGTAGCTCATTCAATCCGCTGATGACAATCGCGGAGAATGTGGCAGAACCGCTGATTGTGCATAAAAAGTACTCGTCTGTGTCGGATGCGAGCGACTATGTGGGAGATCTGCTCGAAATGGTGCAGTTGCCGCGTGCGTATATGAACCGATTCCCGCACGAGCTTTCCGGCGGTCAGCGTCAGCGTGCCTCCTTGGCGCGAGCACTGGCGCTTAAGCCAAGCCTGCTTATCGCCGACGAGCCGACTTCTGCATTGGATGTGTCGGTACAGGCGAAGGTGTTGGAACTGTTCAAGAAACTGCAGGCGGAAATAGGTTTCGCATGCCTGTTCATCACCCATGATCTTGCTGTGGTCGATATGCTGGCCGATCGCATTATGGTGATGCATAAGGGTGAGATTGTGGAACATGGTGATGCCGATCAGGTTATGAATAACCCGCAGAATCCCTACACGCAGAAGTTGTTGGCATCGCTGCCGGTGCCTGATCCGCGTGAACAGCGAGAACATCGCGCCCAGCTGCACGAATTGCTCGCCAAAGGAATTTGATTCCGGAGTGAGTTTCGCGGCTTCCTGACATACACAAGAGCTGGTGTGACGGTTCATGATCGTCACACCAGCTCTTAGTTTATATATTCAATTGTGACTGTGTTCAGCGAATCGTGCCGTTGAAGGAGAACTGTGCGTGTGCGTCTCCGTTTGCCCTGTTCTTAAGGTACTCGCGCACGTAGCCCATGCGTTCCACTGTGGTGTCGGCTAAGGGCTGAGGCAGGTCGTCGGGGGAGAACCAGCCCACGTTGAGGCTTTCCTCGTCACCTACGAACGGTTCGGCATTGCCATTCGGATCTGGCTTGCACACGAACAGGTGATCCATGTACATGGTGTTGTCGCCGTTCGCATAGGTAAGCACCTTGCGTGAGGATTTCACCGACACCAAGTCGGTGACGATAACATCCACGCCCGTTTCTTCCTTGATCTCACGTGCCACCGTGTCGGCAGGTTCCTCGCCAGGCTCATTGATGCCATATACCATGGCCCATTCACCGGTATCGGAACGTCTGCCGAGCAGCACGCGACCCTGCTCGTCTTCGACATAGCCGGAGACGCCCATCAGCCACAGGAGATCATGACCGACTTTCTTGCGTAACTCGAGAATGAATTCAGGCGTTGGCATATCAGGCCTTTGCGCCTTCGGCAGCCATGTTGGCCATCCACTCTTCGACCTCATCTATCTGCTTCGGAATGCCGGCGGAAATCCATTCCGGACCATCCTCAGTCATCAGCACATCATCTTCAATGCGAATGCCGATGCCGCGATACTCCGGTGGAATCAACAGATCATCCTCACGGAAATACAGACCCGGCTCAATCGTGAAAATCATGCCAGGACGAATCGCAGCACCCTGATACGACTCATAACGTGCCTGGGCGCAATCATGCACATCCAAACCAAGATGATGGGCCACACCACAGGCGAGCCAACGGCGATGCTGCTGTCCTTCCGGAGAAAGCGACTCCTCGACATCGACCGGAAGAATGCCCCAATCATGCAAACGCTCGGCGATCACACGCATGCACGCATGATGAATGTCGGAATACGTGGCACCCGGCTTGGCGGCTTCGAAGCCTGCCTGCTGAGAATCCAAAACCGCCTGATACAGCTTCTTCTGGAAATCGGTGAACTTGCCGTTGGTCGGGAACGTGCGCGTGATATCGGCCGTATACAAGCTATTGACTTCCACGCCGGCATCAATCAGCAGCAGATCGCCGGACTCCACGGTACCGGTGTTACGCATCCAATGCAGAATCGGCGCATGAGCGCCGGAAGCGATGATTGTATCGTAGCCGACCTCATTGCCTTCCTCGCGGGAAATGGCATTGAACGCGCCTTCCAGCATACGTTCCGAACGAGGCTTGTCGAGCGATGACGGCAGCTTGCGTAGAATATTGTCGAAACCATGCTTGGTTGCGGCAACGGCCTTGCGCATCTCACGAATTTCATATTCGTCCTTGCACATGCGAGCCTCGGCGGCAAACTCATGAAGCTTGTCATCGGCATTGGTATTGCCATCCGGATCGGCGAAGCCGTTCGCCTCGCGAATATCCTCCACCATTTCGGTGATCTGCGGATCAGCCTCGCGAATCACACGCACACGCACGGCACCAGCCTCAGAACCGACATCCTTGCTCAATGCATCAGCCAGCTGTGCAATGTCATTGGTCTCAATACCGGTCATTGCAGTCATCTCCTGCAATCCGGCACGAGGTCCAACCCAATATTCTCCATAATGGGCATCCATGAAAAAGTCCTGCGTGTAATGGTTCGCACGCGGAGCCACAAACAATTCCGGCACATGCGTCTTGCCGGCTGCAGCCTCCGGAGAATCAGGATCAACCGGATTCAACACCAGCACTGCACCGGCCTCGTAGTCTTCACCCAAACCGGTGTAATACGAAAACGTCGTATCCGGACGGAACGCATAATCGCAGTCGTTGTTGCGCACCTTCGGCTGACCGGCCGGAATCACAATACGTTCTCCGGGAAAAGCCTTACCCAGCGTGTCAAGACGAGCTTGAATGTAATGGGAAGACTCCAACGGTTCAATAGTCGGCTCATTATCATCCCAACCGGTGGTCATGAACTCCTTGAACGCCTCGGAACGCGGGCGCAGCGAACGATTGTTCACACGGTCGCTCATCGCCTGATCAGGGCCAGGGGCGCTGGACTGCTCCATGGCTTCATACTCCTTGTCTTTATCGGTAATGACTTCGTTCATCACATCTCCTGAATATGGTTATCCATGCTTACGCAATTACCGCAAACCATCCTATAACCTTTTGTGCCGCGCAACGTTCATGCAAGCACATAGAATAAGGGAGATTGAGTGAGTAATTCCAAGGTAGGGGAGGAATTCGAAAGAATATGTCATTCGAACATCCGAATCGCAACAATGAAAGCATGATCGACGTCGAACGCGACATCATGAGCCGCCCATCAGAGCGCAATACCA
Organism: Bifidobacterium hominis; assembly: GCF_040095915.1. Classification (NCBI taxonomy): domain Bacteria; kingdom Bacillati; phylum Actinomycetota; class Actinomycetes; order Bifidobacteriales; family Bifidobacteriaceae; genus Bifidobacterium; species Bifidobacterium hominis. Next base: position 43,941 of record NZ_JBBMFR010000007.1, read on the forward strand.
CCAATCTTGACCTGCAACGCATGAAGATGATCCTCGACATCATGGGACATCCCGAGCAGTCGTTCCGTGTGATTCACATCACCGGAACCAACGGCAAAGGGTCTACCGCACGCATGGCCGAGGCGATCTGCCGTGCCTACGGCATGCGAACCGGCTTGTACACGTCACCGCATCTTGAACATGTCAACGAGCGCATCGCCATCGACGGGCAGCAGCTCTCCGACGACGATTTCGTTGATACCTGGGATCAAATCAAGGACCTTGTAGCCATGGTCGACATGAAGATGGAAGAACTCGACAAGCCGAAAATGAGCTTCTTCGAAGTGCTCACCGCCATGGCCATCTGGAAGTTCGCCGACGCTCCGGTCGATGTGGCCATCGTTGAAGTTGGCATGGGCGGCCGCTGGGACGCCACCAATGTGCTTGATGCCGATGCGGCCATTATTGGACCGGTCGATATGGACCATATGGCATGGCTTGGCAATACCGTGGAACAGATCGCTTCCGAAAAGGTCGGCATTATCAAGCCTGGCTGCACTGCGGTCATCGGGCGTCAACCGCATGAAGAGGCCGTCATGCCGATCATTGAAGAAGCGGCGAAGCAGAACCATGCCAATCTGGTGAGGGACGGTATCGAAGCGGAAGTCGTGACCCGCATTCCGGCAGTCGGCGGTCAGGTTGTGACCTTGCGTACGCCGAATGGCACATACGCGGAAGTGCCGGTCGCCAAATTCGGCGAACATCAGGCGCATAATGCGCTCGCGGCCCTGTGTGCGGCGGAAGTGGTGATTCCCGTCAACGGTGCGCTCGATGGCGATCTTGTGGCCGAGGCGTTGAGCACGGTGAAGATTCCAGGCCGCATCGAGCAGATCCGTACGTCTCCCACCATTATTTTGGACGGCGGTCATAATGTGAATGCTGCGGAATCGTTGCGCGCCGCTATCGAGGAAAATTACGATTTCCAGCAGCTCGTTGGCGTGATCGCCATGATGGGAGACAAGCAGGTCGAAGAGTATTTGGGCGTGCTTGAACCGCTATTGAGCCATGTGATCGTTACGGAGAATTCGTGGCGTGATCGTGTGATGCCTGCGGAAGATCTGAAAAAGATTGCCGAGCGCGTGTTTGGGGCGGAAAGGGTTACGTGTGTTCCTGAACTGCCGGACGCCATTCAGGAGGCTGTTAATATGGTTGACGCCGATGATGAGCTTGGCGTTGGCTATGGTCACGGTGTGCTGATTTGCGGTAGCTTCACTACGGCTGGCGATGCGCGTCTCATGCTGGAAGAGAAAGTCAATCCCGATTTGAAGAAGCCGAAGTCGGAACGTGTCTTCCAGGAGGCTGTTGAGCCGGAGCCGCGTAAGGATCAGGACGAGGCGGATCTCGATTTCGAATCCGACGCCAATCCTGATTTCGATATCAACGATTTCGGCAGTGTCGGTCCTGATCTTGCTGAAAATGAAGATACTGACGTTTCCGAAGATGCTGCCGATACTGAACGTGCGGATGATGCATCTTCCGATGGCGTGCGGTAATCGCATATACGCATGTGAATGGTGCATCGTCGCTTGAGATCCTTGCAATCGGCGATGCATTCGTAAACAGTCCATAAGCAATACAAAAAGGATGCAGCGAACTGGTTTCGCGGCATCCTTCTTGTTATGATATTTGCACTATCTATTGTGCAGTGCGATCACTACTTGCGCAGTTTGCGACGCAGCGACTGCAGCAATGTGAGCGAACGGTAGAACGCTTTCTTGACTGGGATATCGCGACCTGCGGAAATCTGTACGATGTTCTCTGAGAATTTCGTTTTGAACCCATTCAGGCTCTTGAGCGAAGGGGCGAAATCGTTGCCGATGCCCATCAAATCAAGAACAGTGCAGCCCTGCTCTCCAAGCGCGCAGCATATAACGTAAATCAGCTTGTCAGGAACATGCTGGCTCATGATTTCCGTGCGCATGCACGCATAGTAATAGACCGCGTGATCGCCATTGATGGTGACGATGGACCATGCCACGACCTTGCCGTCGATACGTGCCGCGAATACGCGAGCATGATTAGGACCAAGATTGCTGATCATATCGACGTAGTCGCTCATCGGGGCGGGGGAGAAGCCATCACGGCGGGCGGTATCAACCATGACCTCGTAGTATTCGGAGAAATCAGCCATCGCCTGCGCGGTCTCATCGGCGCAAGCGGCAGGACTCTCCCTCAACGCCTTACGTACGTCGCGGCGGCCACGCTTCTTCATGCGTGCAAGAACCGCCTCATCACCACCGGTGATGTCCACATACACGGTCTCGTTGTAAGGAACGGTGGAAAGCACCGGGAACGAGCCTTCGAAATCCCATAAATCGATACGCAGGAACACAACGTTTTTATCGCGCTTGCGTACATCCTCAACAAGCAGGTCACGAACCTGCTTTTCCAGCTGTGCGGAAGGCTTGTCAAGCCAAGCCGGACCATGAACGGACCTCAAATAGTGGTAGCCATGGGTTTCGTAATCTATGAATGAGATGAATGCGATTGGGGCGTCGTCCTGCTTCACCACATACGCACCCCACGGCGTACGTCCGTCAATGGTGTTCTGATATTTGGCCCACACTGCGGTCTGTTCGATGGGCAGGGTAAGACCCGCCTGCACAGCCTGCTGCTCCATGGTGGCCGCGTCGGTGAATTCAAGAGTGATCATGATTGTTGGATTGTTCCTTATGGTTGGTGATTACTCGATGTTGGTCGGCTGTTGCCGCAGGTCAGGCAAGTTCAAAAATGCGTTCCACAATGTGGTCGTCGCCTTCGAAGGGAACATGCTTGCCGTGGTCTTTGAACCAGCGCTCGTTGCCTTTGCCGATGATGAGGATGATATGGAGGCGGTTGGGATTCTTGCGATCGATTGCTACGGTCGATTCCACTGCTTCCGTACGGTCGAGAATGATTCTCGCATCCAGATCAGGATTGGTGACACTGTCAAGCATGTCTTGGCAGACGCGTTCCACAGGCTCATCATCCGTGTCTTCGAAGGTGAGAATCAGATGGTCGATGCGATTCTGCGCGGCCCTGACGATTTCTGATCTGCGGTCATACGCTTTATTGCCTGCGGATCCAGTGACCAGCGTGACTTCAGGATCGTCCTTGCCGTAACGTTGGTCAACATAGTCGAGCAACGCCGTTACGGAAGCATAATTGTGCGCGTAATCGACAATGGCGATGGTATTCGATTTCGTATCGTGGAAATGCTCCATACGACCGGCGATACGTACCGGTTCCATATTGCGCAGCGCTTCCTTCGCGGCGGTTTCGTGGAAATCGAATCCAACGGCATGCGCAATGGCAATGGCCGCGGCGGCGTTCGCATAATTGAAATCGCCATCCAATTGCAGGCTGAGAGAGCCAATCTGTTCACCTTCCAGCGCAATGGCGAATCTACTATGGTCGGCGGATTTCGGCCACGCGGTCACATCTGCGGCCGATGCTTCGCCAAGAGCGAACGTGGCGACGGGAATATCGGCGATTGCAGCATCCTGACGAATAAGATCGGCGTGTGCGCATGCCGTGCCGAGAACCAGAGAACGGCAATTCTTTACGATCTGACGTTTGCAGTGGAAGTAATCCTCGAATGTCGGATGCTCAATGGGGCTGATATGGTCCGGGCTGATATTGAGGAATGCGGCGACGTCGAAGGTGAGTCCGAAAACACGGTCGACTTTGTACGCCTGCGACGAAACCTCCATGACCAGGTATTCCATGCCATTGTCAACAGCCTCGCGCATCATACGGAACGCATCCATGGATTCCGGAGTGGTCAGGTCGGATTCGACATAGGTATGTCCGTCAAGGCAATTGTCGACGGAGGAGAATAGTGCGCATTTTCCTCCGGAGCAGCCGTTGAGCATGGCCTGGGTGAGATAGGCGGTGGTGGTTTTCCCCTTGGTACCGGTAATGCCGACGACTTTCAGTTGATTCTGCGGATGGCCGTAGAACGCGGCGGACAGTAGGCTCATGGCCTTGCGTGCGTCGTTCACAATGAGTCCAGGGGCCGTCGTTGTTGCGGAGAAGTCGTTTTCCGCAACGTATGCGGCAAGACCACGATCATCGATGCCATTGAGATATTCCGCTTTGAAACGGCCTTTGCAGCACAGGAGTGTGCCAGATACGACCTGCCTGGTGTCGTAGGTGATTGAACCGAACGGCTTGTCGAATCCGTTGATGGTCTGCACGTCAAGCGTCCAGGCGTCTCCTTGGATGATTTCGCGCAGCAATCCGTACTCGCTGAGCAGACGCGCTGCAGATGCCAGAGTCAAAGCCATATTTCGTGTTCTCCCTGTTCTTCGGATACCGAACAGCCATTCTACCGTCAGCTATGTGCATGGCATGTGGAAGTCGATGTGATTACAATGAAGCTGTGACTGAAGTACGAACGGAAACCATGGCAAGCAAAAGGGCGCGTTTTGAAAAACTTGCCATGCCTGTGGTTGATGCGTTGTACCGGCAGGCGATGAAGCTGACCAACGATCCCGACGACGCCCAAGATTTGGTGCAGGATACTTTCGAACGAGGATTCAAGGCATTCGACTCCTTCCAAGAGGGAACGAACTTCGCCGCATGGATGACGACCATCGAGCGCAACGCCTACTTCAATCAATACGCCAAAGCCAAGCGCAGACCGCAGCGGGCCAACGATTCCACCGGCGAATACGACGATTGGGACATCTATTCGGCTTCTGGGCATTCACCGGAAGAGCTTAAATCAGCGGAACAGGAATATTTGGACGCTTACGCGCCTGAAGAAATCATGGCGGCGCTCGCCAAGCTTTCGCCGGAACGCCGTCAGGTGTTCATCGACGCTGCGATCGACGGCAAGTCATACCAGCAGGTAGCTGACGAGCAGGGTGTGAAAATCGGTACGGTGATGAGCCGTCTCAATCGCGCGCGCACGCAGTTGAAACGAGAACTTGCCAACTATGCGAAGGAGCGTGGCTATGCCACGGCGGGGAAGGGCAGAGCATGAGTGAATCGATCGAACGGCATATCACCACTGTCACCACCAGCGAGGATGGCACTGTTGTGACCCGGGTTACGCATACCAGCGTGCGCGTTAGCGCCTCCGGTGATTGTTTCGACCCCGAACGTTGCTGCGACGAGCATGAAAGGGCATTGATCGCGGCCATGCGCGCGTATCTGCGTCCGCAGCATGCCCCGCAGAGTCTGATTGACCGTCTTGAAGCCACACTCGACCATTGCTGTGGCGAGTGAGCTTGTGCATGCCGTTTGACAGTGGCATTGGTATCGGCAGTGGCAGTTGGCACGACGGACTTGTGACAGACTGAAGGGAGATATGAGAAAACCCCGCGAATCAATGGTGATTCGGCGGGGTTTTCAATGTTCTGTAGCGTTATTCACGCTGGCAGGGATCAGGCGTTTGGACGCTTGCCGTGATTGGCGGCCTTCTTACGACGATCCTTGCGCTTACGTCCGCGCATGCCCATGATGGACTCCTTTACTTACGATTAACAAGCCTTCGGGATTATCGCACACAAGCAAGACGTTTGACAAATCCTGTGTTCGATACATGACCATTTCGGCTTATCCGTGGACCTTGATGTGAACGAAGTCGGTTGATTCAGACGATCAGATCACTCGGCCATACCGAGGAACAGCGACGTGCTGGTGGTTTCGCCCGGCTTGATCACAATCAGGTCGTTACCCGTGTTGAACGCGTTGGCATAAGCGGTCTGCGGTTCCACTGCAACGCCGGCGGGATGCTGGGATGCGGGGAACTTCGTGCCTGTGCACACCTGGAACGAAGTAATGGTTTCATCGCCGCCAACACGGACCTTCTTGCCGTCGGCACGGGTGAACACTGCCGTGATGGAACCGTCTTCGGCATGCTCCAGATCGGTCCATGCATCGTCGAACGGCTGCTCGGTAAGCAGAGTGTCTTCGCGCAGATCGTATTTGGTGCCGTCAACCGGCTCGGTGCCGGTCGGAATGAGGTTCTCGTCTACGGTGACGTGCGTTCGAGCCGGCAGCGTGAGGCTGCATTTGGCGTTGTGCTCGTCGATCTCGTCTCCATAGCCGTTAAGGCTGTTGGCAAGCCACGGGTGAATGGCCAAAGCCCACGGCGCGTTTGCGTTGCCATTGTTGTAGGCGCTGACGGTCAAGTGCATGCCGTCATCGGCGAGGCTGTAGGTGGCGGTGACATACAGGTCAAACGGGTAGCCGACCATGTTGGGGGAGCGCCAGGCGAGGGTGACTGCGTCTTCGGCAAGCGAGATCAGCTTCCAGAACGAGCGGTAGCCGTAGCCGTGGATGGCGGTGTTGCGGTCATGCTCGTCGATTGGCAGCGAATAGGTTTTACCTTCGAACGTGTACTCGCCGCCCTTGATACGGTTCGGGAACGGAATGAGGATCTGGCCGTGGCAGCAGGTTACCAGATCATCAGGGCCAAGGGCGACGGTCAGATCCTCGCCCTTATAGGTCAGTTTGCGCATAGTTGCGCCAAGTTCGGTGATGACGGCTTCATAGTCGCCATGGGAGATGGAGAATTGCTGTCCGGTGCGGGCAGGCAGATTGATGCAGGTCATAGTCACTCCATAGTGCCGTTGGATAGGTTCCGGTAACGGTATTGTTACCACCAACACCACAGTCTAACTGTTTTACGTCGTATGGCGATGCAGTTTCTTCGGCGTGCCGTTCATGTCTTAGTATTGATGAGGTTTTCACGAAGTGACGAAAGGCGGCCATCATGACCAAACGCATCGTACTGGCGGATCCCCGTGGCTTTTGTGCGGGCGTAGACAGGGCGATTCTGACTGTGCAGACGATTCTCAAGGCTGCCAATCCATCTCGGAATGACGATCTGCCGCCGGTGTATGTTCGTCGTCAGATTGTGCACAACAAGCATGTCGTCGAAGAATTGTCGGCTCAAGGTGCAGTATTCGTGCAGGAATTGGCTGAGATTCCCGATTCCGCGGCTTCCGCAGGAATTCCGATTGTCTTCTCTGCGCACGGCGTGTCTCCTGCAGTGAAGGCTGAGGCCGCGGCTCGGGGCATGCATATTGTTGATGCCACATGCCCTTTGGTGAGCAAGGTGCATCGTGAGGTGTTGCGTTTCGTCAAAGAAGGATACGAAATCATCTACATCGGGCATAAGGGTCATGATGAGGCTGTTGGCGTGGTCGGCGAATCTCCGGAACATGTGCATCTGATTGAGCATGAGTCGGATGTTGATTCGCTGAATTTTTCTTCGGACACGAAGTTGGTGCTGCTTTCGCAGACCACGCTGAGCGTGGATGAGACGGCAGGCACTATCACCGCGTTGAAAGAGCGGTTCCCATGGCTTGAGATGCCTCCGAATTCCGATATCTGCTATGCCACGTCGAATCGTCAGGCCGCGGTCAAACTCGTTGCCGAGCAGTCGGATTGCGTGGTGATCGTCGGTTCGGCGAATTCGTCGAATTCTGTACGCTTGATGGAGGTTGCGCAGGAGGGACTGAACACGCGTTTTGACGGTGTACTTGATGGTGCTTGCGGAAAGGCCTACCGCGTGGATGATGCGTCCGAGCTTGATCCCGCATGGTTCGAGGGGGTTGAATCCGTGGGAATCTCGTCGGGCGCATCTGTACCTGACGAATTGGTGTCAGGCGTGATCGAATCGCTGCAAAGTCAAGGTTTCAATGATGTGACCACCATTGAAACCATCAAGGAAAACATGCATTTCGTGCTTCCCAGTGAACTTCGCAAGAAACCGGTCTGCTGATTGGACCTTACGATCGTCGAGTACTTTACCAAGTGCCGATAGGCGCGGCTACGCCGTCAAGCACTTTGAGTAGATCGTTGGGATTGACACCGATTGAGAAGCCGCGTTTGCCTCCCGACAGCAGTATTTCGCTATATTGCAAAGCGCTTTCGTCGAGCACGGTTTTGTGATGTGTGCGTTGGCCGAGCGGTGAGATGCCTCCAACCACATATCCGGATTCGCGCATGGCGACCTTTGGGTCGGCCATGGCGGCTTTTTTGGCTCCGACCGCTGCGGCCAGCGCCTTCAGATCCATGTGTCCGCTTACTGGAACTACGCCTACTACGCGTTCGGAGCCGGTATCGGCCATAAGCGTTTTGAATACCTGATGCTCGTCAAAGCCTAGTTTGGTGGCGGCCTCGACCCCATAGCCGTCATCCATATGGTCGTTTGAATGTGCATATTCGTAAGTCTTGAATGGGATTCCCGCTTGTTCGAGTTGCACTGTTGCCGGTGTTGAACCGGCTCCCTTCTCATGCTTTTTCTTGCCCATGTTGCTCTACTCTAAAACGTATTTGTATCGGTACGTATTTGCGTCGGTTAACAAAAGGGCTTCCGCCGTGAAGCGAAAGCCCTTACACTAAGTTCTACTTAGAATCGTGCGGATTGTTCCGCTATTGATTCACTCGGAGATCTCGGCGAAGTACAGCAGGGTGCGCACCATGTTGCAGGTGAAGCCGTACTCGTTGTCGTACCAAGAAACGGTACGAGCCATGGTCACGCCGTCAACGGTGTTGACGTCGGTCTGGGTCGGATCGAACACGCCACCGTGGGTGTCGCCGATGATGTCGGAAGATACGATGCCATCCTCGTTGTAGCCGTAGAAGTCGGTGGAGGAGAAGGCGGCCTTGAATGCGGCGTTGATCTCGTCAGCGGTGACTTCCTTGTTCAGGACGGTGGTCAGCTCGGTGACGGAGCCATCCGGAACCTGGATACGCTGGGCGTGGCCCTGCAGCTTGCCGTTCACGGACGGAACGACCTTGCCGATGGCCTTGGCAGCACCGGTGGAGTGAGGAATGGTGTTGATTGCGGCGGCGCGGTTGTTGCGAGCCTTCGGGAAGCGCGGGCCGTCAAGGATCATCTGGGTGCCGGTGTAGGCGTGGATGGTGGTCATGAAGCCAGCCTTGATGCCCCAGTTCTCGTCCAGCAGCTTGACCATAGCGGCCATGGAGTTGGTGGTGCAGGAGCCGGCGGACACGATCACGTCAGAAGCCTTCAGGATGTCTTGGTTCACACCGAAGACGACGGTCGGGGTGGTCTCGTCCTTTGCCGGAGCGGAGATCAGGACCTTCTTGGCGCCAGCGTTGATGTGAGCCTGGGACTTCTCAGCGGAGGTGTAGAAGCCGGTGCACTCGAGCACGAACTCAACGCCATCGTTCTTGACCCACGGGATGTTGTTGGCATCCTTCTCGGCGTAAACCTTGTATTCCTTGCCATCAACCACGATGGAGTCTTCGGTGGAGGTGACCTCAACCGGGGTGCCATCGTCATGACGGAAGGTGCCGTGGGTGCTGTCGTACTTCAGCAGGTAGGCCAGCATGGACGGGGTGGTCAGATCGTTGATTGCAGCGACCTCAATGTCACCGGCCTGGCCGCCACGAGCCTGCAGCTCGAAGATGCGGCGGAAAGCCAGACGACCGATACGACCAAAGCCGTTGATACCAATCTTAACTGTCATGTAATTCTCCCTTTAGGGTAGGCCACACGTGTGCTGGGCACACAGAAGCCATTGTTTACCAACGTCACCCACTTTAGTGCGTCACCTGTACTTAAGGCAACGCATTCGCGCGTGTGTTTCAGAAAACGTCGTATTTTCTGTGAGCGCTCACGCTGCATGTGGTTTCAGGCCGCATTCGACAAGCGCAGACGAGATTTGGGTGTCCAATGGGCCGAGATCGCCCTTGAACGCATGATGCCAGGAGACCTGCGGCAGAGGAGCCTCGGCTGGGAATGTCACGATGAGCGTGCCCTGGGTAACCCCGACATGCGCGGGCAGGCCATGCCGGAACTCGTTACTGACTCCGTTGACCTTGGTGCTGGTCATGAGCACGTCGTTTATCTCGTATTTCAATCCTTTTTCGCAAACGCCGACGGAAGTGTCGGAATGCGAGAAGACGGAGATCATGCGACCCGGTTTGACATCGTTTGCTGCGAAGTCGAGATCTCCATCGCATATCGCCGTCACAATGGAATCATTGCCATGCAGAAAACCGATGGCGCCATGATTGGCGAGCAATGCCATCAATTGGATGTTGGATATCGTATGGTCGATTCGTCCTCCGAGCGCACCGTAGATATGGAAAAGCCTTGCACCGTGAAACCATCCGATTTTGAGGGCGGATAGCAGATCCGGATCGTCTTTTTCCGGTGGCAGCTCGACGGTGCGCTCGTCTGGTGTGGGGCGTTTGCCTGTGATCGAATCGAAATCACCTACTACCACGTCGGGCGTTACGTCAAGGGTGCGGGCATGATCGAGCCCGCCGTCCGCGGCGATGACGAACGAGTCCGCCGGAACTATTGGTATTTCTCCGTAATATTCACCTGCCGCGAAAATCACGCAAGTATTGGAATTATTTGTCATACAAGGTCAGTGTAGTATGCGGATCGGCGTAGCTGTAAGGTGCGTTTTAGCTGGGCTTGCAAATACGACACGCGGTGGTCGTGGTGTGTGGTATTATCTACAAGGCTTGAGAAATCAAGAAAGCGGGATATACCCACCTGGAAGCCTTTCAGGGCCTCGGGTTCAGGCTTAATGCCTTGCCACTGTGTTGAAACAGTGAAGTGAAGATCGTATCGGAACGTTCTTCAGCGTGCCCTTATGGGTGCGTCTGGCGTGCCATGAACTTTTGAGACGTTGAAGAACTGCCAATCTGGGAGCATTCCGTTGAATGGAACATGAGGATTGGAGTCATCATCAGCGACGAACCACGCATTAACGACGAGATTCGCGTCTCCCAGGTGCGTCTGATCGGCCCGAACGGCGAACAGGTGGGAGTCATCGCGACTTCCGTCGCACTGAACCTGGCAAAGGAAGCGAACCTCGATCTCGTCGAGGTGGCGCCCAACGCGAAGCCTCCGGTTGCCAAGCTCATCGATTACGGCAAGTACAAGTACAACGAGAAGATCAAGGCTCGCGAGGCACGTCGTAACCAGAGCACTGCGGAAATCAAGGAAATTCGCTTCCGTCTGAAGATCGACGACCACGACTTCGAAGTCAAGAAGGGCCATGTTGTGCGCTTCCTGAATGGCGGAGACAAGGTCAAGGTCACCATCATGCTGCGCGGTCGCGAGCAGTCCCGTCCAATTGGTGGCGTCGAGCTGCTGCAGCGTCTTGCTAGCGAAGTGGAGGAATACGGCACTGTCGAATTCGCTCCGAAGCAGGAGGGCCGCAACATCATCATGACGCTCGCACCGAAGGGCAAGAAGGTCCACACCCAGTCCGAGCAGCGTCGTCGTGGTGATCAGTCCCGTGCCGAACGTCAGGCTCGTCAGGCCGCACGCTTGGCGGCCAAGCAGGAAGCCCAGGCTCAGGCAGCAGCCGAAGCCAAGGCCGCAGTGACGTCCGACAAACCGAAGACTTCCGAAACGAAGTAACAAACAAGGAGGGCAGCAATGCCGAAGATGAAAACTAATTCCGCCGCTTCCAAGCGCGTCCGCGTGACCGGTTCCGGCAAGCTGATGCACGCTGGCTCCGCAATGCGCCACAACCTCGAGCACAAGTCCGCTCGTAAGCGTCGCGCACTGAAGGCCGACGGCGTTCTGGCTACTTCCCAGAGCAAGAACATGAAGAAGCTGCTCGGTCGCTGAGCATAGCGAGAGCCAATAAGAAGACTTAATAGAAAGCTGAGGAATTAAATATGGCACGTGTCAAGCGCGCAGTAAACGCCCACAAGAAGCGTCGCGTCGTTCTCGAGAGGGCTTCCGGCTACCGCGGCCAGCGCTCCCGTCTGTACCGTAAGGCCAAGGAGCAGCTGCTTCACTCCTTTACCTACAACTTCCGCGACCGCAAGGCTCGCAAGGGTGACTTCCGCAAGCTGTGGATCCAGCGCATCAACGCTGCTGTCCGCGCAGAGGGCATCACTTACAACCGTTTCATCCAGGGCCTGCACCTCGCTGGCATCGAGCTGGATCGTCGCGCTCTCGCCGAGCTGGCCATCTCCGATCCGGAGACCTTCAAGGCCATCGTTGAGCAGGCCAAGGCTGCTCTTCCGGCTGATGTGAACGCTCCGAAGGAAGCCTGAGCTTCTTCGCTGATTCAGCGTGACTGATGGGAACCCTCGCTCCAGCAATGGGCGGGGGTTCTTGCATTGCGCATCGGAAACCATCCATCTCATAGCCATGGCAACGGCGGTATACGATGCAAACGGGCAACCTTCGGCGGAAGGAGGGTGATGAACGATTTCGAGCGGATGATCAGACAGTTTCTTGCACACATCGATGTTGAAAGAGGATTGTCAAAAGCAACGGTATCGGCATATGGCGCCGATCTGAAAAAATATCGGCAGTGGCTTGCCGATCATGGTATTAATGACATTACGTCCGTGACGACGCAGGATGTGGAGGACTACGTCGCTTTTCTTGACGAATCCGGGGAATCCGCCCGAAGCAAGGCCCGCCGGTTGGCCAGCATCCACGCGTTTCATCGTTTCGCAGTGAACGAACATAGCGTCGCCGACGATGTATCCGCGCAGGTGAAGGCTCCCAAAGGTGCAAACACCCTTCCTGATGTGCTGGCTATTGATGAGGTCGCCAGATTATTGGAAGCGATTCCCGTTTCCCAGAACAGAGCTCCTGGCGACGCTTCGTTGGAGGTCCCGGATGATCCTGTGATGCTTCGAGACAAGGCGCTGCTTGAATTCATGTATGCGACCGGCGCGCGAGTGTCGGAGGCATGCGGGGCGAATCTTGATGACGTCGATACGGAAGCCAGGATCGCCAAACTGATGGGCAAAGGTTCAAAACAACGTTTGGTTCCTGTCGGCAGCTACGCATGCGAGGCGATCAGCCGGTATGTGCGTTCGGGACGCCCAATACTGGAGTCGAAGTCGAAAGGTCCTCAAGAGCGTCGCGCCCTGTTTCTCAACAAGCGCGGAAGAAGATTGTCGAGACAGTCGGTTTGGGAGATCATAAGGATTGCGGGGGAACGCGCGCACATCGACAAGCCGTTGCATCCTCATACGTTGCGTCATTCTTTCGCCACGCATCTTATTCAAGGCGGCGCTGATGTACGTACCGTGCAGGAGCTGCTTGGACATGCAAGCGTCACCACCACACAGATATACACGCACGTCAGTCCCGAAAACCTGATTGAAACGTATCTGACGTCTCACCCCCGCGCCAGATGATGGTGTTGCTGCCGTTTTGAACGGCGGCAATGGACTAGCATGGATTACAGTGAAAGTTGACACAAGGATGTTGGTAAGGTAAACGGTATGCCTACGGATTTGCTTGGACGAGATTATGAGACGTTTCCCGCTCCGGAGCCGCTGCAGACGCACGGTCCGGCGAGGGTCATCGCCATGTGCAACCAGAAAGGTGGCGTTGGCAAGACCACCAGTTCCATTAATATCGCCGGTGCGTTGAGCCAGTACGGTCGTCGTGTGCTTATCGTCGATTTCGACCCGCAGGGTGCTTCCACGGTGGGACTGGGCATCAACGCCAATGCCGTGGAAGATACGGTGTACACGGCGCTGTTCAATCCGCGCATGGATGTACATACCGTGATTCAGCATACCGATTTCGAGAACCTCGACATCATGCCGGCCAATATCGATCTATCGGCCGCCGAGGTGCAGCTGGTCACCGAAGTTGGACGTGAACAGGTGCTGGCTGGCGTGCTGCGACAGGTCAAGGATGAATATGACGTGATCATCATTGACTGCCAGCCTTCGTTGGGCTTGCTTACGGTGAATGCGCTGACCGCGGCGGATGGCGTGATCATCCCTGTGGCTGCCGAGTTCTTTGCGTTGCGTGGCGTGGCTTTGCTGATGCAATCCATAGAAAAGGTGCAGTCCCGTATCAATCCGAGTCTGGAAGTGTATGGAGTGCTCGTCACCATGTTCACGCATACTCTGCATTGCGATGAGGTGTTGCAGCGCATTTATGAGGCGTTTCAAGGCAAGGTCTTCCACTCGGTGATCTCGCGATCCATCAAGTTGCCGGATTCAACGGTCGCTGCTGCGCCGATCACCATCTATGCGCCGAATCACAAGACGGCGAAGGAATACCGTGAGGTTGCCCGGGAGCTGATTTTCCAAGGCGTTATCGCATAGATGTTCAAGGCTCCCTTGCGGGGCCTTTTTCGTTGGCTGGATGTGTGCTGAATTGTGATGACTGATTGGTGGAACACCCAACTTATAGTCACATTGACTATAAGTGATACGTTGTGATTTCGAAACAATTCGTATTGACGGGAATTTGAAGGAGTGAAGTCGCAAGGATCATGGGAAATGCCTCGGAACGGCGTAAACAGGCAATGGCGACGGCTGCCGTGATGGCGGGTGCGTTCGTTCTGCAAAGCCAGTTGTTCGGGTATGCCAAGAGGTGTTGATGCCCGGTGGGCCGGCTGCGGGAAGTCGATGATTCCATGGTGACACCATTTATGGTCGGCTTGACTATAAATGGTGTTATGCTATGTCTCATAGCAGGGAAATACCCTGCCGTGAAAGGAACGGCCATGGGTATCGGAAATGTCTCGGAAAGGCGTTTGGCGCAACCGAGCATCGGCATCTCCGTGGTGATTCTCGCGCTCGGCCCGCATGGCGACAGCGCGGCCAACGGAAGCAGCCGTCTATGGCTGCCGCTGGTCCGCCGCGTCAGACAACCCTTCATGGGTTCCTGGGCGTTACCGGGCGGTGACCTGCGTGTAGGACATTCCCTGGAGGAATCAGCGTTCAAGGCTCTGGAATCCACCACCGAACTGCATCCGAAATATCTCGAACAGCTGTACACGTTCGGCGACCCCTCACGGTCGAGCGGTGGGCTTCCCATGGTCTCCATCGTGTATTGGGCGCTCGTCGGCGAAGCCGAAACCAAGGATTTCGCCGAAAAGGACAACGTCAAATGGTTCCCGGTCGACGATCTGCCGGATCTCGCCTTCGACCATCGACGCATCATCGACTACGCCCTGTGGCGCTCGCGCAGCAAATTCGAATACCCCGACATCGCCACCAAACTCGTCGGCGAGGAATTTACCCTCAGCCAGCTGCACGACGTATACGAGGCTGTCACCGGCCAGCCGATCGACCTGGCGAACTTCCGCAGAAAAATGCTCGCATCCGGACATTTGGAAGATACTGGCAGGAAACTCCACGTGGGGCGCAGCCGCCCAGCGGCCATATACCGGTACCGGCATGACGGCGAGCCACGCGCCGAATTCACGTTTCCCACAACGGTGGAACACGGCAAACCGGAAACCCTTGCCGACGACGCGCTATCCGCGCTCATGCCGTCGTGACAGGGCACGGCGAGCCACATCGGAAATCTTTCGGCATCGGCACATCACAGCGCCATGTCGGCATCATCGTGAACACACCATATGAAAGGAACGCAGCATGACTGCAACACTCTCCTCGCCGTCCGTCGACGAAATCATCGCCGAGCTCGGCGCACAAAGCACCTGCGACGCCGGACTCACCCAGGATCCATGGCATTTCGACACCACCAAGCCGAGCTACGGACCCGGCGCATCCATGTTCGATCCGCTGCCGAGCAACGCCCCCAGACAGCAGGTGCTCCCGGAGGAATACCGTAACGCCTCCGACGAGGAACTGCAGGAACGCATCCGCGCAGCCAAATCCCGCCTTGGCAAGAAACTGCTGATCCTCGGCCACTTCTACCAGCGCGATGAAATCATCTGCCATGCCGACTTCGTGGGCGACTCCTTCCAACTCGCCAAGAACGCCACCGAACGTCCCGACGCCGACCATATCGTCTTCTGCGGCGTGCATTTCATGGCCGAAACCGCCGACATTCTCTCCACGCCCGAACAGACCGTGACCCTGCCGAATCTCTCCGCCGGCTGCTCCATGGCCGACATGGCCAACATCGACCAGGTCGAGGAATGCTGGCAGCAGCTCGGCGAAATCTGCGGCACCCAGCCCGGTTCAGATGGTCGCCAGCAGATCGTGCCCGTTACCTACATGAACTCGTCCGCCGCGCTGAAGGCGTTCTGCGGACGCAACGGCGGCATCGTATGCACCTCATCCAACGCGCACGCCGTACTCGAATGGGCATTCGCCCGCGGCAAGCGCGTCCTGTTCTTCCCCGATCAGCATTTGGGCCGCAACACCGCCCGCGCCATGGGCATCCCGCTGGAAGAAATGCCACTATGGGATCCGTTCAAGCCCGCCGGCGGCGCCGAAGACCCGTCCGTGTACGCCAATGCCAAGATGATCCTGTGGAAGGGGTTCTGCTCCGTGCATCAGCGTTTCACCGTCGAACAAATCGAACGGGCCCGCAAGGCATACCCCGGCGTGAAGGTCATCGTGCACCCCGAATGTGCGATGGACGTGGTCGATGCGGCGGACGGCACCGGTTCCACCGCCTACATCGTCAAGGAAATCGCCAACGCCCCGTCCGGATCCGCCGTGGCTGTCGGCACCGAAATCAACCTCGTGAACCGTCTCGCCGCGCAATACCCCGACAAGACCGTGTTCTGCCTCGACCCCGTGGTCTGCCCGTGCTCCACCATGTACCGCATCCACCCGGCATACCTCGCCTGGGCGTTGGAAAACATCGAACAAGGCAATATCGTCAACCGCATCACCGTGGACGACGCCACAGCCCGCGACGCCAAAATCGCCCTGCAGCGCATGCTGGAGGTGCACCCGTGATCGTCGTGATCGGCGCCGGCATCGCCGGACTGTCCGCGGCGCTCGCGGCCGCGGGGGACAAGCGCGTAGGCGCGGAAGGCCTCACCACATACGGGAACGCGAACATCGCCGGGAACGACTCCTCGGATGACGTGCTGCTCGTCTGCAAGGATGAATTCGTGGAGTCCAACACCTACCATGCCCAAGGTGGCGTGGCATGTGCCATCTTCAGCGACGACAACCCGCAGCTGCATGCCGGGGACACCATGGCCGCAGGGCATGGCCTATGCGACCGCACCGCAGTGGACGTGCTCACCGATGAGGGGGCGCGCCGCGTGTGCGAACTCATCGCCGCCGGATGGCATGTGGATCGCGGCGAGGACGGTTCGGTGCTGCGCGGGCTCGAAGCCGCGCACTGCCGTTCCCGCGTGGTGCACGCCGGAGGGGACGCCACCGGCAAGGTGCTCGAACTCGATGTGAGCGCCATGGTTCGTGAGAATCGGCGCATCCACGTGCTTGAGCACGCGTTTCTGAACGATCTGATTGTGCGCGACGGGCATGTCTCCGGCGTGCGGCTCATCGTGCGGGGCGTGGACGGCGAAGCCGAATCCCGCACAATCGACGCGACGCGCGTGATCCTCGCCACGGGCGGTGCGGGCCGACTCTACCCGTACACCACCAATCCCGCCGTGGCCACCGGCGATGGACTGGCCGCCGCACTGCGTGCCGGAGCGCAGGTCGCCGATCTTGAGTTCTATCAGTTCCACCCCACGGCCATGGCCATTGGCGAACACTTCCTCGTCTCCGAAGCCGTCCGAGGAGAAGGCGCGATACTGCTCGACGAGCATGGGCACCGGTTCATGACCGACGTGGACCACAAGGCCGAACTCGCACCGCGCGACGTGGTGGCACGTGCCAACTTCCGCACCATGCAGGCGCAGGGCGGCAAGCCGGTCATGCTTGACGTTTCACCCATGGCCAAAGAGAACCCTGATTTGGCGGCGTTCCTACGTCACCGGTTCCCGACCATCGACGCATACACGCGCTCCCTCGGCTTCGACTGGAGCAAGGAGCCGATTCCGGTCGCCCCAGCCGCGCATTACTGGATGGGCGGCATCCGCACCGACCTGTTCGGACGGTCCAGCATCCCCGGCCTGTATGCCGCGGGCGAATGTGCGCGAACCGGCGTGCAAGGTGCAAACCGTCTCGCCTCCAACTCACTGCTTGAAGGACTCGTTTACGGATACCGCGCGGGACTCGCCGCGGTGCGTGATACGGACGATGCCGTATGGCAGCCGCAAACTCTTAGCAACAGTGCGATTGCAAGCCTGCCGGTCGCCCAAGAGCCGATGGTGCTGGACATGCCCAGCCATGATGATGGCAACGCGAACACGGGCGTATGGGACCGCAAGCACATCGAGGACGAGATGTGGAAGCATGTCGGTGTGCTGCGCGACCATGACGGGCTTGCCGCTGCGGTGACGGATCTTGCCGACGCGCTCGCCGGAGCGAACGCCGCGGTACCCGGCATGTCAGGTGCTGGTTCGTATGCCGATTGCATCGCCGTGCTGGAGAACCGTAATCTGCTCACCGTCGGATACGTCGAGGCCGTCGCCGCGCTGAACCGTTGCGAATCGCGTGGCGCGCACACCCGCACCGACTATGCGACGGTCAATCCGACCATCGCGCATTCCATCGCCTACCGTCTGAAAGGAACGTCATGCTGACCCGTCAGGTCATCCGCAAGGCCGTGGAGGCCGCTCTTGAAGAGGATGCGCCCAACGGCGACATCACCTGCGCCACTACGATTCCGCTGCAGGCATGGGGAGAGGTGCGTCTCGTCGCCCGCGAGCGTGGCGTGATGAGCGGCATCGACGTGTTTGCCGCGGCATTCAAGATGCAGAATCCCGAAATCGTGGTCACGCCGGCAATCGCCGATGGTGAGCGTTTCGAACCGGGGCGGATGCTCGCCACCGTGAGCGGCCCGGTGCGTGACCTGCTCACCGCGGAACGCGTGGCATTGAACTTCACCCAGCGCATGTGCGGCATCGCCACCATGACCGACACGTTCGTGGCCGCGGCCGATCAGGCGAGAACCCTGCCCGGGTATCGCGTCCCGCGCACCTACGACGCCACGCGCATCGTCGACACGCGCAAAACCACGCCCGGACTGCGTCCGTTCGAGAAATACGCGGTCGTCTGCGGCGGTGGGCACAACCACAGGTACGGGCTGTCCGACGCGGTGATGGTCAAGGACAACCACTTGGCCGCGCTTGCCGAACAAGGCATCGACATGGCCGGCGCGATCAGGCATATCCGCGAACAGGTGGGGCATACCACGCATATCGAGGTGGAAGTCGACCGGCTCGAACAGATTCCGGCGGCGCTCGACGGCGGCGCAGACACCATCATGCTCGACAATTTCACGCTGGAGGATACGCGCGCCGGCGTGGATATGATCGATGGCCGTGCGATTGTGGAAGCCAGCGGCACCATGACGGTGGAACGCGTACCCGAAGTGGCGTCCACGGGCGTGGACGTGATCTCCGTGGGCGCGTTGACGCACAGCGTGCGCAGCATCGACTTGGGATTGGATTGGGTGCGATGAGCGGGAACGGAGCAGGGGACGAACTGTATTTGGACGCGGCGTCCACCGAACCGGTGTCACGCGATGTAATTGAAGCGATGATGCCGTTCCTCACCGAGGCATACGCGAATCCGCTGAGCGTGCATCAGCCGGGCAAAACCGCGGCGCGTGCGCTCGACGCGGCCCGCGCCTCGCTGGCCGCCGATTTGGGGGCACGTCCGGATGATGTGATCTTCACTTCGGGTGGCACTGAATCCGACAATCTCGCCGTCAAAGGCATCGGCATGGCCCGGATGCGCATGTTGCGCGACAAGTACGGCGAATCGGTGAAACCGCGTATCATCGTCTCCGCGATTGAACATCCTGCCGTACTGCAGTCGGTAGCTTGGATGGAACGCTGGTTCGGCGTGGCAGTCGTACGCATCCCCGTCGACGAACAGGCCCATATCGATATGGCGGCGTTGGAGCGTGAACTCGCGCAAGGCGATATGACCGGCATCGACAACGGCGAACACGAAATGGCCGGGCAGGGGAGTGGAAGTACGCTTGCCCTGACCAACCGTACGCTGCTGGTGTCCGTCATGCTCGCCAACAACGAGGTCGGCACCATCGAACCCGTCGATGAGATCGCGCACATCGCGCACGCCCACGGCGTACCCATACATGTCGACGCAGTGCAGGCGGCCGGACAGATCCCGATTCGTATGCGCGACTGGGATGTGGACGCGCTGAGCGTATCCGGGCATAAGTTCGGCACCCCGAAAGGGCTCGGCGCCTTGCTGCTGCGCGGTCGCACGCCGGCCGAACCGGTGCTGTCCGGCGGCGGGCAGGAGCGGGGATTGCGATCCGGCACGCAAAACGTGGCCGGTGCCGTGGCGCTCGCCATCGCGTTGCATGAATCGAACACGCGCATGGCCGGGCAATATCAGGCGTTGACCGAATCGCGCGACAGGCTGATGGATGCCGTGCTGCGCGTCGAACCGAGGGCGCAGGTGACCGGTGACCCGAAACGCAGGCTTCCCGGTCACGCGTCGTTCGTGTTCCCCGGCCTGTCGGGCGAGGCTCTGCTGGTCGATCTGGATGCGCGTGGCATCGCCTGCTCATCCGGTTCGGCGTGCGCGCTTGGCCGCCATGAGGCGCCCGCAACGCTGTTGGCCATGGGATTCACCGCGCCGGTTGCGAAATCGGCGTTGCGTATGACCTTCCGCACGCCGCTTACGTCCGAACAGATCAACCGCGTTGCTGCGGCCATTGAGGAATCCTGCCGTTTACTCACCCACACGGACGCTGTCGCATTACCTCGCTAGTATTGGCTCGGTTTATGTGTAAGTGCAGATAATCAATCACGTACCGAACATTACGCAACAAGAACAGTAATACTAAGAGAGGTTTCGATGGCGGTTCGCGGCGATATTCGAAATGTAGCGATTGTGGCACACGTCGATCATGGCAAGACCACGCTGGTAAATGCCATGCTGGCACAGTCCCACGTGTTCAACGAGCGTGAGGAAGTTCCGGATCGTGTGATGGATTCCAATGATCTGGAGCGTGAGAAGGGCATTACCATTCTCGCCAAGAACACCGCTGTGCAGTACACCGGTCCGCTGGCAGCCAAGTACGGGCATCCGGAAGGCATCACCCTGAACATCATCGACACCCCTGGCCACGCCGATTTCGGTGGTGAGGTCGAGCGCGGTATCTCCATGGTGGACGGCGTTGTGCTCCTTGTCGACGCTTCCGAAGGCCCGCTGCCGCAGACCCGCTTCGTGCTGCGCAAGGCTCTGGAAGCCAAACTGCCGGTTATCCTGTGCGTGAATAAGACCGATCGTCCGGACGCCCGTATTGAAGAAGTCGTGGGTGAATCCTCCGACCTGTTGCTCGGCTTGGCCCAGGATGTTATCGAGGAAGGCATCGACCTCGATGAAGACGCACTGTTCGACCTTCCGGTCATTTACTGTGCGGCAAAGGCTGGCTATGCTTCCGAAAACCAGCCGGAAAATGGCGGTCTGCCAGACAATGAAGATCTCGAACCGTTGTTCGAGGCCATCATCAAGAACATTCCGGCTCCGGAATATGAGGAAGGTGCGCCTCTTCAGGCACACGTCGCCAACATCGATTCCTCCGACTTCCTTGGACGACTCGGCTTGGTGCGCATCTACAATGGCACCCTTGAGAAGGGTAAGACCTACGGGCTGTCCCGTGTGGACGGTTCCATTGAAAACTTCCGTGTTTCCGAACTGTTGCGTACGCAGGGCCTTGAGCGTACTCCGGTCGATTCCGCAGGCCCTGGCGACATCGTCGCAGTCGCAGGTGTGAACGACATCATGATCGGCGAGACCATCGTCGACCCGTCTGATCCGCGTCCGCTGCCGCTGATTCACGTTGATGACCCGGCCATCTCCATGACCTTCGGTATCAACGATTCCCCGCTTGCAGGCACTGAAGGCAAAGACCACAAGCTTACCGCCCGCATGATCAAGGATCGCCTCGACCGCGAGCTCATCGGCAACGTGTCCATCAAGGTGCTGCCGACCGAGCGTCCGGATGCTTGGGAGGTTCAGGGCCGTGGTGAACTCGCGCTGGCCGTGCTTGCTGAGCAGATGCGTCGCGAAGGCTATGAGTTGACCGTCGGCCGTCCGCAGGTGGTCACCAAGACCATCGACGGCGTGATCAACGAGCCGATGGAAAACACCACCATCGACGTTCCGGAAGAGTACATGGGCACCGTCACTCAGCTGCTTGCCGACCGTAAGGGCCGTATGGAGAACATGACCAACCACGGCACCGGTTGGGTCCGTCTGCAGTTCACCGTGCCGTCCCGTGGCCTGATTGGCTTCCGTACCGCGCTGCTGTCCGCCACCCGCGGCACCGGCATCGCATCCTCCATCTCCGCCGGCTACGCTCCGTGGGCCGGTCAGATTGTGACGCGCCAGAACGGCTCCATGGTCTGCGATCGTAAGGGTATCGCAACCCCGTACGCTATGCAGCGTCTGCAGGCGCGCGGCAACTTCTTTGTTGAGCCGCAGTCTCCGGTGTACGAGGGTCAGGTCGTCGGCGTGAACAATAAGCCGGACGAGCTTGATGTGAACATCACATTGGCCAAGCATATGACCAATATGCGTTCCTCTACCGCGGATGTGCTTGAAACTCTGACTCCGCCGATCAAGATGAGCCTCGAGGAGTCTTTGGACTTCGCCAACGAGGACGAGTGCGTGGAAGTCACCCCGGAATCCATCCGCGTGCGCAAGATCATTCTCAGCCGTGAGGACTGGTATAAGTGGCGCGCAAAGCAGCGCCGACAGAACAACGCTCAAAATAACAAGTGATTTTCGCGTTGTTCTGTCGGCTTCGCAAGCACGGTAGTGTGCTTGCTCACTTCGCCTACGGTGAGCCCACTGGGCTCTCCGTTTGACGGCTCAGCAGGACAACGCTCAAAATAACAAGTGATTTTCGCGTTGCTTTTACGAAAAGAGATACGTGTTCTCACGTGTCTCTTTTTCTTTTCAGGTTAGCGAGAGATAGTGGAGATATGACGCAACAGATGAAGCAATCGCATGATACGGATGAATCCAATCAACGGATGGTGGCTGATGCGCGATTGATGCCATGGTCGTATCGCCTGCCGATGTGGGGACGATTCCTGATCGATCTTGCTTCTGGAATCGTAGTTGGCATGGTGGGAACCATGGCTCACCGTATGGGGGCGTCCGTGAACGTTCCCTACGGATTGCTGATCGCCTATCTCATGGTGATCATCTCAACATGGTCCGCTCGATCGCGTGACGGCGTTTCAGGCCTCGCGTTGCATCTGATTAGCTCTTCTCTGGTGGTCTGGACAGTGATGGCTGGGTATGGCCCTGGCGGAGATGCCATGATTCCCGTTGGATTCGGCGGAGACGATCCCATGCCGTTCTTCAGTGTACAAGCGGGATATTTTTGGCTATACGGAGTCGTGCTCATTCCGATCGTGATGCTGGTATTACCGAAATGTTGGTTCGTCACGCCTCCGCGCAAGAAGACGCATGATGATACGTTTGTTGCCGACACCCAAACGAGAGGGCCCGAAACGTCTGGCATCGCCCAATCAGTGAAATGATTGGCGGCTGATTCCATGTCAATGAGATAAGGTGCATGGAAACACCAAGACAAGAAATGGGGTTGAATGAGCGCACGAAAGCTGTTCTATCTGGGGCCGCAAGGCACCTTCACCCATCAGGCTGCGGTCAATGCATCGCAGGAGCTGGCCCATCTCGAACCTGAAGGGTTCGAATTGGTGGCTTTGGACGATGTGCCGCAGATTCTTGAAGCCGTGCAGCAGGGTGAGGGCTGGGGCGTCGTGGCATGGGAAAACAATGTCGAAGGCTTCGTGGTACCGAACTTGGACGCGCTGATCGACGCCAAAGACCTGGCCGGATTCGCGCGTGTGGGCGTCGATGTTACTTTTGACGCGTACGTGCGTTCGGGATCCGATCCGAAAAATGCCACCGTGGCCACCGCGCATTCGCACGGACTTGCGCAATGCAAACGTTTTATCGCGGAACACCGTTTGCAGCCGGTTCCAGCACCATCCAACGCCGCCGCATGTCGAGACATTAAAGCGAACGAAATAGCCTTTGGGCCAAGGGTCTGCGGTGAACTCTACAACGTCACACGCATCGACACCGCCGTGCAGGATTATCAAGGCGCGCAAACTGATTTCCTTGTGCTCGCCCCGCGCGGGGAAGCAGAGAAACTGTTGGAACAGCCACGTTCCCAAGCCGGTATGGAATACGAATCCGTGTTGACGCTTATCCCGCTCGTCACCGGCCCCGGCGTACTTGCGAACCTGCTGGACGTATTCCGCGACGCGGGACTCAACATGACAAGCTTCATCTCACGGCCAATCAAAGGACGCACAGGCACCTACAGTTTTATTGCGACGTTCGATGCGGCACCGTGGGAGCAACGTTTCCACGATGCTCTGGTCGAAATCGCAGAACATGGTGACTGGGCCAAAACTCTGGCCGTATATCCGCGTAGAGAACGCCCTAATCCTCCAGTCACCTCATGGATGCTGCCCCAGGGAGGCGTACGTCTTGACGAACAGCATCTGCCAAACGATTGGCAGGACAGTGAAACGGCCAAAAAGGAGCTGATGTGGTGAAGCAACGTATCGCAATCGTGGGTCTCGGACTTATTGGGGGGTCCCTGGCGCGCAGGCTCGTCAATGCGGGCTGCGAGGTCGTCGCATGGAACCATAACGATCGGCCATATGAAACCGCGGAGGCGGACGGCATACGATGCGTGCCCACGCTGGCTGTGCTTACTGATGCAAAACCTGACGTGCTTGTGCTATGCAATCCGCTTAAAGCCATGCCGGAAATTCTGGGTGCACTCAAACCGCTGATCGATCCAAGCGTCACCACGCTCACCGATGTAGGCAGCGTCAAGGGAATGGTCAGGGAGCAGGTCAGGGCCGCAGGTCTGGAACACTGCTATGTGGGGGCGCACCCCATGGCCGGCAATGAACTTTCCGGTTGGGAATCGTCGGATCCAACGCTTTACGACGGTGCCCTTTGGGCCATTACCGTGGATGGAAACACTGAATACCAGCGTTTCCGCGCCGTTGCGACAATGATCGTCGACCATTGCGCGAATCGTCTCATCGTACTCGACGATGTGACCCACGATCGTTGCGCGGCACTGATCTCTCACATGCCACACGTCATTTCCACGGCCATGATCAACGAGCTGGTGGCCAATCCCGATCGAAACATCGCGGCAGCGCTCGCCGCCGGCTCGTGGCGAGATATGACCCGTGTTGCGCTGACCGATCCGAACCGTACCCGTGCAATGGTGGAAGAGGACGCGGCCAACGTTGAAGCATTATTGCGTAACATGGCCAATCGCTTGACGCTTATGGCCAATGTGTTGCATGGCATGACCGCGCAGCAGGGCGCGCCTACTGCGGGCGATGATAAGGAAATGGCGCGTTTCTTCGTACAGGGACAGCCATTCCGTGAATACAAGGCTCTCGCCAAAGAACCTGATTTCGCAGAACGTTGCGAAACGGCCGAACTGTCAATCCCTGAGACCGGTTGGCAGAAGATGCTGCTGGATTCGGCACGCAGGGGAGAGCATATTGTGCGATTCAACGGCTACCGTCAAGCCATGGCACAGGTGCGTTCCTCAGTATGACGCGCTATGGGCGCGGCCTGGTCATGGAACGTTCCGGAACCGGTTTGATGGTGACGACGGTGTCGGCGGGAATGTTGACACGTTGCTCCGGACGCGAACCGTTGGCTGCCGCATCGCGCGTCATTTCCAGTGTCTGCCCGTCCCAAGAACGCACGTGACCGACATAATCGCGGAATTTCATGCGCTGGTCCTTTGGATCAACACCTTCGCATGTGCGCACCACAATGCGCGCGCCTGCTGGAATTTCGTTTGGAATCGGCATAATCTCCCCTTCGAATAGACGATTATCGACGGATTCGCTAAGCGAACGCTACTGGATAGCATAGTTGGTCTCCTTTCAAGTTGTGTCGGGATTGCGGTTTCTATCGGAGAATGGACACATAATGGAGAGAAATTCATGGATTCGGGCTTGCTGTTGAGCTCGGGAAAGGCTGATCGGCATGCTGTTCGATGAGAGTGTAGAGGCATTCGATACATATCTGAAAGCTAACCGTGGATTGAGTGAAAACACGCGGAAGGCATACCGAGGTGATGTCGAAGAATGTCTGCTTGCCTTGGAACGGCTTGGATGCAGGGATCTTAACGAGGTGACCATCGAAGATCTTCGCATGTGGATGGCAGAATCATCGAAAAACCATGCGAGAAGCAGCATGGCCCGAAAAACCGTGGCGGTACGTGGTTTTTTCGCGTGGACGCATGAGCATGGCGTGACGATGTCGGATCCGGCTTGTGTGCTCATGACCCCGAAGATACCCGATACGTTGCCGGAGGTGCTCAGCGAATCACAGGCCGAACAACTGATGGAACGCGTGGATGAGGAGGGTGAAACGTCTCATTCGAAGGAGCGGACCATGAAGCAGCAGGCCATTGAGCTGCGTGACGCAGCAATGCTGGAACTGCTGTATGCGACGGGCATGCGTGTGGCTGAACTGGTGGGACTCGATGTGCCGGATGTGGTCTTTTCCAATCGAACGGTCAAAGTGACCGGCAAAGGCAACAAACAACGAGTCATGCCATTTGGTGCTCCGGCGCAAAAAGCGATATGTCGTTGGCTGGATGATGGGCGTCCCCTGTTGGTGGGGGAGCAGTCCGCGGCAGCGCTGTTTCTTGGAATGCAAGGCAAACGCATTGATCAGCGGATGGTACGTCGTGTGGTGCACGCATGCGCGCGTGATGCCGGCGTTCCCGACATTAGCCCTCATGCTCTGCGGCACAGTGCCGCCACGCATATGCTTGACGGGGGAGCGGATTTGCGTGAGGTGCAGGAGCTCTTGGGACATTCCTCGCTGAAGACCACGCAACGGTACACGCATGTCTCCATTGAACAGCTGAAAACCCGATACGGTCAGGCTTTTCCCCGTGCGTAGACGCGGTCCATGGATATTTCGTTACATTCCTGTAACAGAAATTGGTGTTTCTTCTTGATTTAGGGTGTATTTACTAGGTGGAGCTGGTACGGGGAAACGATACCGACCGGTAATCAAAATAATGAAGGGAAACATAATGAATGTGAGGAAAAGCAAGGTGTTTGCCGTTGCGGCGGCGGCCTGTGTGCTTGGCATGGCGCTGGGCGGCTGTGGATCTTCCACATCTGGGGACGCGGCTAAAGGGTCGAATGTCATTACGGCATTTGACTCCGAACCGCAGAATAGCTTGATTCCGGGCAACACCAATGAAACCGGCGGTGGTCGTCCTATCGATCTGATGTTCGCCGGATTGGTGTCTTTCGATAAGGATGGCAAGGCCAAGAATGAAGTGGCCGACTCCATTACTGCCAATGATGACGCCACCCAGTACGACATCAAGCTCAAGGATGGTTGGAAGTTCACTGACGGCACCGATGTGACCGCCGAGTCCTTCACCAAGGCTTGGAGCTATACGGCCAATGCGAAGAACGCGCAGCTGTGCTCCTCCTTCTTCTCCAGCATCAAGGGCTATGACGCGCTGCAGAACACCGACAACCTCAAGGGTGACGAGCAGCTTGAAGGTCTGAAGATCGTCAACGATCACGAGTTCACCGTCGACCTGAGCCAGCCGGATTCCGCGTTCTCCATCAAGCTGGGTTACTCGGGATTCTATCCGCTGCCAGAATCCTTCTACAAGGATCCGAAGGCCTTCGGAGAGTCGCCGGTTTCCGATGGCCCGTACAAGTTCAGTTCCTGGGATCATGACAAGGAAATCAAGCTGGTCAAGAATCCCGACTACAAGGGCAATCGCAAGGTGAATAACGACGGTGTGACGTTCAAGATCTACACGGACGCCAACGCGGCCTATGCCGATGTTCAGGCCGGCAACCTTGATGTGATGGATACCGTGCCGTCCGCCGACAGCAAGACCTTCGAATCCGATTCCTCCGTGGTGCCATACAACAAGGCCGGTTCCGTGATTCAGACGTTCACCATTCCGTCGGATCTTGAACATTGGAAGACATCCACTGAAGAAGGCCAGTTGCGTCGACAGGCATTGTCCATGTCCATCGACCGTCAGGCCATCTGTGACAAGGTGCTGAATGGTTTGGGAACTCCGGCAGTCGAATTCACGTCTCCGAAGACTCCGGGCTACTCCGATTCGCTCAAGGGCAACGAGAATCTGAAGTACAACAAAAAGAAGGCCAAGGAACTCTGGGAGAAGGCCAACGCCATCAGCCCGTGGACTTCCGACGACAAGCTTACGTTCTCCTATAACGCAGACGGCGGGGCCAAGCCGATTTTTGAAGCCGTGGTGAATTCCGTGAAGAACACGCTTGGTATCGACGTGACCACCAACCCGGTGCCGACCTTCCAGGAATTCCGAAACGACGTTACCGACCGTAAGATGACCGGCGCGTTCCGTACCGGCTGGCAGCCGGATTATCCTTCTCCTGAAAACTACCTGTACCAGCTGTATTCCTCCTCCGCTGCCGATGGCAATGGTTCCAACGATGGCGATTACAAGAATTCGGCGTTCGACGATCTGTGCTCCAAGGCCGCTGCCGCTCAGACCACCGACGAGGCCAACAAGCTGTACCAGCAGGCTCAGGAGATTCTGTTGAACGACCTCCCGGCCGTTCCGCTGTATTACTCCAATGCCAATGGCGTTGCAGCATCCGGCGTGAAGAACTTCGTCATGAACTGGCAGAATGTTCCGATGTATAACGAGATTTCGAAGAGCTGACTTATTCCTCGGATACATTGTTCGATATGACGGCGGAAAACGTATGTTTTCCGCCGTCATATCGTTAAGGAACGGTATGCGTTTTTTGGTTTCACGGGAAGGTTGTCCGTCAATTGAGCAAGAATAGTGCACTATCGCCAAATAGAGATGCGTCGGTGAGTAGGTCGGCTCGTTTCCATTTGCGGGAGGACAATCCCGATGTGATATCGAATAGGAGAATGATTATATGAAGAAGAAAGCATTGGCTTTCGCTGCCGCGGCATGCGCTTTTGGTATGCTGCTGAGCGGCTGTGGCTCTTCCAACGGCAGCGATACCGCCGCTGAAGGTGCCAACATCATCACCGCATACAATTCCGAACCGCAGCACCCGCTCATTCCGGGCAACACTAACGAGACCGGTGGTGGCAAACCGGTTGATCTGCTGTTCTCCCGCCTGATTTCCTTCGACGCCCAGGGCAATGCTTCCAACGAAGTGGCTGAGTCCATTGAGGCTAACGATGACGCCACCCAGTACGACATCAAGCTCAAGGATGGTTGGAAGTTCACTGACGGCACCGATGTGACCGCCGAGTCCTTCACCAAGGCTTGGAGCTACGTGGCCAACGCCAAGAATGGCATGGTCGGCTCCTCCTTCTTCTCCACCATCAAGGGCTATGACGCACTGCAGAACACCGACAACCTCAAGGGTGACGAGCAGCTTGAAGGTCTGAAGATCGTCAACGATCACGAGTTCACCGTCGACCTGAACCAGTCCGATTCCGTGTTCGCCATCAAGGTGGGCTATTCCGCATTCGCTCCGCTGCCGGAATCCTTCTACAAGGACACGGATGCCTTCGGTGAGGCTCCGGTCGGCAATGGTCCGTACAAGTTCCAGTCCTGGGATCACGACAACGAGATCGTGCTCGTGAAGAACCCTGACTACAAGGGCAACCGCACCCCGAAGAACGACGGCGTGACCTTCAAGGTTTACACCAAGGATGACGCCGCCTACGCCGACATCCAGTCCGGTGCCCTCGACGTGATGGAGTCCGTGCCGGCCTCCGCCACCAAGACCTTCGAAACCGATGAGACCGTACAGGCCTACAACAAGG
Organism: Bifidobacterium hominis; assembly: GCF_040095915.1. Classification (NCBI taxonomy): domain Bacteria; kingdom Bacillati; phylum Actinomycetota; class Actinomycetes; order Bifidobacteriales; family Bifidobacteriaceae; genus Bifidobacterium; species Bifidobacterium hominis. The sequence continues at coordinate 73,560 of NZ_JBBMFR010000007.1, forward strand.
CCGGTTCCGTCATCCAGCAGTTCACCATTCCGTCCAGCCTGAAGCACTTCGAGGCTGGTACCGAGGAAGGCACCCTGCGTCGTCAGGCCATCTCCATGGCCATCAACCGCGAGAACATCTGCGACAAGGTGCTCAACGGCACCGGTACTCCGGCCGTCGACTTCACCTCTCCTCTGACCCCGGGCTATTCCGACTCTCTCAAGGGTAGCGAGAATCTGAAGTACAACGAGAAGAAGGCCAAGGAACTCTGGGAGAAGGCCAACGCCATCAGCCCGTGGACTTCCGACGACAAGCTTACCTTCGCCTACAACGCTGACGGTGGCCACGAGACCACCTACACCGCTGTGGTGAACTCCATCAACAACACGCTTGGTTCCGAAGTGGCTGCCACCAACCCGTACCCGACCTTCAACGATTACCGTACCGCCGTGTCCGATCGCAAGGTGCAGGGCGCATTCCGTAGCGGCTGGCAGCCTGATTATCCGTCCGCCGAAAACTATCTGGTGGCCAACTTCGCTTCCTCCGCTGCTGATGGCAATGGTTCCAACGATGGCGATTACAAGAGTTCGGCGTTCGACGATCTGTGCTCCAAGGCCGCTGCCGCTCAGACCACCGACGAGGCCAACAAGCTGTACCAGCAGGCTCAGGAGATTCTGTTGAACGATCTCCCGGCCGTTCCGCTGTACTACGCCAACGCCTACGGTGTGGCTGCTACCGGCGTTTCCGGTTTCGAAATGAACTGGCAGAACCTGCCGGTCTACGAGAACATGACCAAGTCCGGCAAGTGAGCCGATCTTCGTGAGTGAATCTCGCTGAGCCAATTGAAGGAAGGGACGGATCATATCCGTTCCTTCCTTTCCATGTAATACGCACCGTTTTTTAGGGTGAGATCAGTGTGGCCAAGAGGCGTCAGGGATAGATGCCGGCAACCAATGCATTTTTCCCAGCTGATTCCCATGAAACTGCAATATAAAGCAGTTTGTTGTGTGTTGCCACAAAACTTGCGGGGTAAATCGTTAACCTTCCCCGATGATTATGAGTAATAATCTGAAAAGGTTGACAATGAATAAGCAATAAAAGGAGAAACCAATGGGCAGATATCTTCTGCGACGCATTCTGCAGATGATCCCTGTGGTTCTCGGCACGACGCTTTTGGTGTACGCCCTGGTGTTCGCATTGCCGGGCGACCCGGTTAAGGCGATGTTTGGCGATAAGCCGGTCAATGAGGCCGTCGCTGCGCAGATTCGTGCCGAATACAATCTGGATAAACCGTTCATCGTACAGTATTTGCTGTTCCTGAAAAATGCGCTGACTCTTGATTTTGGCAAGACCTTCTCCGGCCAGCTGGTCATCGACCAGATCGGACGTGCATTCCCGGTCACTATCAAGCTCGCACTGATGGCTTTCGTGTTCGAAGCCGTATTCGGCGTGATTTTCGGCGCGATTTCCGGTCTGAACAAGGGCAAGTGGTGCGATACCGTGATCCTGATCATCTCTCTGCTGCTCATCTCCGTCCCGACCTTTGTCACGGGCTTCCTTGCCCAGTATTTCCTAGGCGTGAAGTTGCGTCTGCTTCCAGTTACGGCCGGCGCCAATCCAGGATTCATCGATCTACTGATGCCGGCAATAGTGCTTGGATCTGTGTCTATGGCATATATCATCAGATTGAGTCGTTCGGAGATTTCCTCCAATATCGCGCTTGACTATGTGCGCACCGCACGCGCCAAAGGCATGAGCAATAGGTCGGTCATGAATCGTCACGTTTTGCGTAACTCCATGATTCCTGTCGTCACTTACCTTGGTCAGGATCTTGGCGCACTGATGGGCGGTGCCATGATTTCCGAAACCATCTTCAATGTGCACGGCATTGGTTACCTGACTTATCAGAGCATCCTCAAGGGCGAAGGCAACCTGGTGGTGTCCATTGTGACTCTGCTTATGTTGATTTTCGCAGTGTGCAACCTGCTGGTCGATATGCTCTATGCGGCGCTTGATCCGCGAATCCGCTACGCGTGAGTTGGGAGGATTGAACAATGACTGATATGAACGAAACGAATCTTTCCCACGCACTTCCGGGACAGGAACGATATGTTGCTCCTCTTGAGGAGACGCCGCTTAAGGACGTTGACTCGGTCGACGAGTCCGTACCGGCTTCAAGCCTTTGGGCTGACGCATGGCGTACCCTGCGCAAGAACCCGATGTTCATCATCTCCGCTGTGCTTATTGTGTTCATTATCTTCGTGGCGCTGTTCCCAGGAGTGATGACCAAGCAGAATCCGAATTACTGCACGCTTGAGAACTCCTTGGAATCGGCTTCGAAGGGACATCCTTTCGGATTCGATCTGCAAGGATGCGACGTGTACTCTCGCGTGGTGTATGGTACTCGTACCTCGCTGAGCGTCGGCGTGTTCGCTACGGTGCTGGTGGTGCTGTTGGGCACGCTGATCGGTGCATTGAGCGGCTTCTTCGGAGGCTGGGTTGACGGCATTCTCAGCCGTTTGACCGATATTTTCCTGGCTTTGCCGATTTTGCTTGGTGCCATCGTGGTGCTGCAGATGTTCAAGACCAACGGTTCCATTTGGAAGATTATTCTGGTCATGACGTTGTTCGGCTGGACATCTGTTGCGCGAATTGCGCGAGGCGCTGTTATGGAAGCCAAGAATCTGGAGTTCAATACGGCTTCCACCGCACTTGGCTCAACGCCATGGCGTAACCTGTTCCGCCACATTCTGCCGAATTCCTTGGCACCGATCATTGTGGTGGGCACAACGTCTCTGGCTACTTACATCGTGTTGGAAGCAACGTTGAGCTTCCTTGGTCTGGGTCTGCCGACCACTACCGTCAGCTGGGGTGGCGACATCTCCAACGCGCAGTCCATTCTGCGTACAGATCCGATGGTGCTGTTCTACCCGTCCGCGGCGCTTGCCATCACTGTGCTTGCCTTCATCATGATGGGCGACGCTGTGAAGGATGCGCTTGATCCGAAGAGCCGTGCGTGAGTGTAAGTGAGGGATATTCGATGACTGAAATGAATACCGAAAACAAGCTCGAGGCCATGCAACGCGCCAACGGTCCGCTGCTGGAAGTCAAGAACCTCCAGGTCGACTTCACCACTGATGATGGCCGGCCGATACATGCGGTGCGCAACTCCTCTTTCAGCGTATACCCGGGTCAGTGGGTGGCTATCGTTGGTGAGTCCGGCTCCGGCAAGTCCACGTCCGCTATGGCAGTGCTTGGTCTGCTTCCAGGCACAGGCCATGTGGTCGGAGGATCCATCAAGCTTGATGGCGAGGAAATCTCCGGTTACAAGCAGAGGGATTTCGACAAGTTGCGCGGCAACAAGATGGGTCTTGTCCCGCAGGATCCGATGAGCAACCTGAATCCGGTGTGGCGTATCGGCACCCAGGTGAAGGAGGCGCTGGTCGCCAACAATATGGATATCGCCCATGAGAAGCGTTCCTCGCTGTCGAAGGCTCTCGCCGATGCTGATGTCGAGCTTAAAAACAACGACGATGAGACTTTCCTTGGCTCCAAGGATCTTCCGGAGCTGTTGTCCGCGGCGAAGGAAGCGCTGTCCAAGATCGGCAAGACCGGCGACGACTTCGACAAGACCGTGGCATACTTCGAGTCGGAGTGGGTCCCGGGATCTGAAACGCGTTGGCGCGTGGCCGACGACCTGATCAAGGCCGGCGTGGCCGAGGATGACGCTTGGTACATCGCCAAGAAGTATGTAATCGGCTCTACCATGGACGACCGCATCGCAGGTCTTCTTTCTGAGGCAGGTCTGCCGGATGCCGCCACTCGTGCACGCCAGTATCCGCACGAGTTTTCCGGTGGTATGCGCCAGCGTGCGCTCATCGCCATCGGCTTGGCATGCCGTCCGGAACTGCTGATCGCCGACGAGCCGACCTCCGCGCTTGATGTGACCGTGCAGAAGAAGATCCTTGATCACCTGCAGATGCTCACCGATTCGTTGGGAACCGCAGTGCTGTTCATCACCCATGACTTGGGCTTGGCGGCTGAGCGTGCGCAGCACATCGTGGTCATGTACAAGGGACAGGTCGTTGAGTCCGGCCCATCTCTGGAAGTACTGCAGCATCCGCAGCATCCGTACACCAAACGACTGGTGTCGGCAGCGCCGTCGTTGGCCTCGCAGCGCATCATCTCCGTCAAGGAGCATGGTGGCGATGCCAGCCGTGTGATGGAACACAAGGTGAATGAGGATTCTCTGAAGACCGGCGAATCCATCATCACGGTGAATCATCTGACGCGCGAGTTCAAGCTGCCGCGCAAGAAGGAGATGTTCAAGGCCGTTGACGATGTGAGCTTCTCCGTCAAAAAGGGTACCACGCTGGCGATTGTGGGCGAATCCGGTTCCGGCAAGTCCACGGTGGCCAACATGGTGCTGAAGCTGCTTGAACCGACCTCAGGCACCGTCACCTATGAAGGCAAGGACATTTCCGGCTTCCAAGGCAAGGAATTGCTTGACTTCCGCCGTCACGTGCAGCCGGTGTTCCAGAATCCGTATGGTTCGCTTGACCCGATGTACTCCATTTACCGTTCCATCGAAGAACCACTGCGCATCCACGGCATTGGAGACAAGAAAAGTCGTGCTGCCCGTGTGCGTGAGTTGCTCGATATGGTGGAACTGCCGGGGTCTGTGCGTTTCCGCTACCCGAACGAGCTTTCCGGTGGTCAGCGACAGCGCATCGCCATCGCACGAGCCATGGCTCTCGATCCGGACGTGATCGTCTGCGACGAGGCCGTATCCGCTTTGGACGTGCTGGTACAGGACCAGGTGTTGCGATTGCTCAATGACCTGCAGACGGAAAAGGGACTGAGCTACCTGTTCATCACCCACGATTTGGCGGTTGTGCGCCAGATTGCCGATGAGGTCGTAGTGATGCAGCACGGCAAGCTTGTGGAGCACGCCACCACTGACGAGGTCTTCGAGCATCCGCAGAAGCAGTACACTCGTGATCTGCTTGACGCCATCCCCGGCGGCAAGCTGCAGCTCGGTCTTGACTGATCCGACCGATATGTCTCAAAATAAAGCCTTCGGCATTGCCGGAGGCTTTTCTTGTATTCCGGCTACTCTAGGACGCTATGACGATCACTATCACAACCTCTAATGTGAATGGAATCCGCGCGGCGAAACGCAAAGGCATCGAGGAATGGGCGGGTCGCAACACTCCCGACGTATGGTGCATGCAGGAAGTACGTGCTCCGCAAAACGAAATCGATCCCATCTTTGACGAATTCGGTTTTGAATATTCGACTGCAGGCCGTATCGCTGATCAAAGTGAATTGCATCGCATGAACGAGATCTGCCGCATCAAAGGGCGTGCCGGTGTCGGTCTACTGTCGGCATTGCCTGTTGCCGAACGGCGGTATGGCTTGCCGGGACTTGATGAGGATGTTGATTCTGGACGCTGGATCGAAGCGGACGTGCAAACTCCGCAAGGCTATGTCGTTACCGTGGTTTGCGTGTATGTGCATGCGGGAAATACCGATGATCCGGAAAAAATGAAGCAGAAATACCGTTTCCTCGACACCATGCTGGTACGTATGGAGCAATTGCGCGATGAAGCTGCACATGGTGGGAAACAAGCGGTGCTGTGCGGTGATTTCAATATCGCGCACACGCCGCTCGACATCAAAAACGCCAAAGCCAACGAAACGCATGCCGGATTTCTCCCCGAAGAGCGCGCATATGTCGACAAATGGCTGGGAGAACTGGAATTTGTGGATGTGATGCGTGATCTCGCCGGAGACATTCAGGGACCGTACACATGGTGGAGTCAGCGAGGTCGTGCATTCGACAACAATGTCGGCTGGAGAATCGACTACCAGTTCGCAACACCGGAACTTGCGGAAACGGCCTGCGGATTCATGATCGATAAGGCTCCGACCTACGACCTGCGCTGGTCCGATCATGCGCCGCTCAGCATTATGTATGACATTTAAGCCACTGTTTACCGTGCACAGACTGGGAATTGGAATATCACACCCCGATTCCCAGCCCATATTAAGCATGGGTGCTAGGCTAGTCACGGTTGCAAACGTTATGAAATGAGGAACATCATGGGATTGTTTGGATTCGGTAAGAAGAAGCGTCAGAGCGAGGAAGCTCTTGAAGCGTCCGCCGAAGAAAACGAAGAGGCTGTCGACGCAGCTGAAAATGTTGACGAAGCTCAGGAGGGCGTGGCGCTTCCGAAGCCTTCCGCTGAATACGAGGGTCGCGGTGACAAGCATGGTCCGTGGGACGTGGAAGATGAGAACGTTCCTGATTACGACGAGTACCTCGATATGGGATCATATTATCTGCCGTTCCTGAAGGGCATTGAATTGCGCGTGAAAGCCAACCGTGCCACTCAGCAGGTTCTTGGCACCACCATCACCTATGGTTCCTCCAGCGTGGAGATTGAAGCGTTCGCGGCTCCGAAGACGCTCGGATTGTGGGATGACGTTCGCGCCGACCTGATTGAAGCCAACAAGGACGCGAAAGAAGTCGAAGGTGTGTTCGGCACCGAACTGGCATTGCCGGTCACCGTCAAGGGTGGGCGCAAGGTGCTTACCCGCATCGTAGGCGTCGACGGTCCGCGTTGGATGCTGCGTGGCATCTTCTCCGGCAAGGCCGCCACCGATCCTGAGGGTGAGGAAGCAAAGGCGTTGAACCAGTTCTTCGCCGATATTGTGGTGGAGCGAGGCGATGATCCGTTGGCGCCGCGCGACCTGATTCCCATGCATCCGCCGGTCGCTCCGGCCGAACGCAAGGCCGCGAAGGCCGCTGCGGAAGAGGCTGAGCAGAAGACCGAGATTCCAGGCAAGCCGAAGGGTCCATTCGACTCCGACCAGCAGGTTGAGGTCAAGACCACGCTGTCTCGTGGACCGATGTTCTCCGAAGTGCGCTGAGCCGCTCGAACCGATAACTAATACGTATGGCTGAAACCGAAGCAAAAAAACGAACCGGTCTTGGTGCGCTTGCCGATGCCGGTAATACTGACGATTTTTCCGTGATCGACGCCATTGGCGGTCCGAGAGGCGTTATCGAATCAATGCTGCCGGGCGTCGTGTTCGTGGTGTTGTTCGTCATCACGTCCAATTTGCAACTGACCATCGGCGTGTCCGCAGTGTTGGCCGTGCTGCAGGTGATCGTGCGCCTGTGCCAACGACAGTCCGTCATGGGAGCGGTATCAGGCTTGCTGGCAGTAGGTATCTGCCTGATTTGGGCATGGAACAGTCACGAGGCACGTAACTATTACATGTTCGGATTCCTGACCAACGCCTTTTACGTTATTCTGCTGACGATTTCACTGCTGGCCCGAGTGCCTGGCTTAGGATTGGTCATCGAGTTCATCAGAACGTTACCGACCGAACATTTTCGTGCCTGGCTTGCCGATTGGCGAGGTGACAAGGCGCTCAATCGCGCCTATACCATCATCACCGCGATGTGGATCGGGGTGTTCGCGCTGCGTCTGATCGTGCAGGTGCCGCTCTATTTCGGCAATCACGTCGGCTGGCTGGGAACGGCGCGTCTGCTGATGGGCATTCCGTTCTGGGCGCTCGCGATCTGGGTCTCGTATCTGATCGTGGCGACGCCAATGCACCGGCATAAGATGGTGCAGGAAGCTTCCGAGGACGATGCTGAGGCAGCACAAACCACCGAAATGAGGGAAGAACACTGATGGAAACAACCATCCGCATTGAACGGTACGCCGACCAAGGCCGTTGTGTCGGTCATATTGACGGACGTGTTGTGTTCGTGCGATTCGCATTGCCCGGAGAACTGGTCCGTGTCGCATTGGACGAGCCACATGATCGTGAGGATCGCTTCTGGACGGGCGAAGTGGTGGAAGTGCTCGAGGCGAGCGAAGACCGTACTGATCCAATATGGTCATTGGCAGGCCCCCTTGCCATGGGCGGTGGCGTCGGCGGCGCCGATCTGGTGCATGTGTCGCTTGCCGGGCAACTCAAGTGGAAAGCCGCGTCGGTTGCGGAACAGATGGCAAGACTCGGCCACGTTGATACGGAAGTGCCCATTGAGCGTATGCCGGAAGACGATGCGGAGCAAGGTCTGCATTGGCGTACTCGCATCGAGATGATCGCTGATGCAGATGGCCGTCCGTCGATGCGCCGTCGGGGCACGCATGTGCGCGTTCCGATTGATACCATGCCGTTGGCCAGCCGTAGGTTGCTGGAAGTGGCCGAGCGTGAGCATGTATGGGAGGGTGGCTTCGAGCCGGGTTCCCAGATTCGTCTATCCGTTCCGGAACCTCGCGATAATGCGCCGATTCCAGACAATTACGCCGTGCTTGTGAACGGTGAGGTGGTTGCTGGAAGCCGTGAGCTTACGGAAAAGGTGACTGTTGCCGGCCGTGCATTCGAATACAACGTGGATGCAGGCGGTTTCTGGCAGATGCATAGGCATGCGCCGATCGCTTTGACCAACCATGTGATTGATTTGGTACGCGGCGAGCTCGACGGCGCCAAATCCGCATGCCTGTGGGATTTGTATTCCGGTTCAGGTCTGTTCACGCTGCCGTTGGCTACGCTGACGGCGGAGCGCACTCGCATGTTGAGCGTCGAAGGCGGCAAAACCGCGGTAAGGAACGCGCAGCGTAATTTGAGGCACATTCATCTGGGCAACGTCGATGCACGTGTGGGCGATGTGGCGAAAACACTTGCCAACGTGCGCAATGATCTCGCCAAACCCGATGTGGTGGTGCTTGATCCGCCGCGTGCCGGCGCTCGTGCGAAAGTGTGCAGGCAGATTGCCGAAGCCGAAGCGAAAAGCGTGGTCTATATCGCATGCGATCCGGCAAGCCTCGCCAGAGATACTGCCACACTCGTGTCGCTGGGCTACGAATTGGCGGATATCCGCGCATTCGACATTTACCCCATGACCCATCATGTTGAGACTGTGGCGCTGTTCAGAAAGCACGAGCAGTGAGCATGCCGTTATTCGCACGTTGTGCGTTTTATGGAATGACCGCGATTGCGTTGCCTTGCGCGTCGCTATCTGGTTGCGTGCCGTCGAATGCCGCGGTGGGGGATACGCAATCTCCCGGTACCGCGGTGGCGCACTCCATGGAGGATCGTGACAGCCTGTCCATCGCCATGATTGGATCGGATGATGTCACTGCCGATTCCATGGCAATGGATGCCATGAAAGCCGGTAAGCTCAAGCCGGTGTACATTACCGTCTCAGGCACTGTGGACGCGCAATCCACCGCGCAGCAAGGCGTGCGTGACATGGCGCAACGCAAGGCCGACCTCATTGTCATCGCAGGAATCGACGTGGACAAAACCAATGCCGAAAATTGGAATGATGCTTTGGAAACCGCAAGAAAAGCGGGCGTTCCAGTGGCGCTTCTCGATCCTATCGCTGTGCCGGAAGACAACAGACTCTATGCGGCAACCATGACCATCAACGACCGCATGACCGACGCGACGCCGCTCGACGATGCGGTCGTGGCCGTAGCCAACAACGATCCCCACGACCGTGAGATGCTGGTGACTACAATCGACCACTGACATGGCTTTGTGCCTTGCCTACGTGAGATGGGTGCCAAATCAGTGCTCGGCGAGTACCCTGAAAATTCCCTGATTTTTACCTGTGTTTCACAAGAAGTTGACCAGAAAACGGGACTGTGACGGTAGTCTGGCAATTATGAGCGAAAGTCGAACAATGCCTCCCATCGAAGAGACGGGGCTAACACAAGGCGAAGTGATCACCCTCAAAAAAAGCGGACTGGATAACACAGTCAAAGCATCGACTTCGCGTTCTCTTGTCGACATCGTGCGAGCCAACGTGTTCACCCTGTTCAACGGCATCATTTTCGCCGCCATGGTCATGGTACTGATCACCGGTTCGTGGAAAGACGCGGTGTTCGGTCTGATCATCATCATCAATACCGGCATCGGCATCTGCACCGAACTGAAAGCCAAACGTACGCTTGACAAACTATCGATTCTGGTGGCCTCCGATTACCTTGTGCATCGCGACGGCAAAGACGTTGAAGTACCACACAACGATATCGTGCTCGGTGATCTCATGTGGATCCGCTCCGGCGAACAGGTACCCGCGGACGCACAGATCGTGCACACTTGGGGACTGGAACTGGACGAATCCATGCTCACCGGCGAATCACGGACCGTACGCAAAGGCGAAGGCTGCGACATTTTCTCCGGATCCACCGCCATCTCCGGCATGGCATTGGTGAAAGTCACCGCCACCGGGGAACACAGCTACGCAGCCAAACTTACCGCACAGGCAAAGGTCTACAAGAAAACCGTATCCGACCTAAACAAGGGCATCAATACGATTCTGAAATTCATGACCTTCCTGGTGGTGCCGCTCTGCGTGCTGCTCATCTGGTCGCAGGTACGCACTGTTGGCGGCTGGAATGCGGCCATCTCAACCGGTGAATGGCGTTCCGCAGTTATTTCCGCAGTGGCCGGTGTGGTCGGTATGATCCCTGAAGGCCTGGTGCTGCTCACCTCGCTGAATTTCGCGCTCGCAGCCATTCGTTTGGCACGTAAGAACACGCTGGTGCAGGAGCTGGAATCCGTGGAGACTCTCGCTCGTGTGGATTGCCTGAACCTTGACAAAACCGGTACTGTCACCGACGGCACCATCCGACTTGATTCTGTGGAATTGCTGGATATTCGAAGCTCCGGCACTATGTGCGGCAACGTGAATGAGCATGACGTCAAACAGGCTCTATTCGACCTATCGAACGAAGGACAGCCCAACGGTACAGGACAGGCGATTCTGTCTGGACTATGGGAACAGGGATTTGCGGATGGCACTGTCGAGGCACGAGTACCGTTCTCGTCGGCACGCAAGTGGAGTTCGATCTATGACGGCAATGCAGTATGGACGATGGGTGCGCCGGAAGTCATTCTTTCCCAAATCAACGGCGACCATGCCGACATACTCAGGCAAGTCAATGATTTCGCCAACGACGGCAACCGTGTGCTTCTGGTCGCGCGAATCGACGGTGCGGCACCCGACGATTACGAAACCGATCCAAAACTCAATCCGGCATCGTGCCCTGTCGCATTGGTGTGCTGTTCCGAACATATTCGTGCCGACGCCGAAGAAACGCTTGCATGGTTCCGTGAACAAGGCGTGCGTTGCCGCATTATCTCCGGCGACAATCCTGTAACCGTCGGCGCGATCGCAAGAAAAGTGCATCTGACCGGCGAACATGAACCACGATTCATGGACGCGCGTGAGTTGCCTGCCGACATTACGGAACTGGCGCAAGTACTGGAAAACGTGGATGTGCTTGGGCGTGTGCTGCCCGATCAGAAAAAGGCGATCGTGGAGGCGTTGCATGCGGGTGAGCATGTGGTGGCGATGACCGGCGACGGCGTGAACGACGCGCTCGCCATCAAAGAGGCCGATCTGGGTATTGCGATGGGCAATGCTGCGCCCGCCACCAAGGCCGTGGCACAGGTGGTGCTTGTCGATTCGAAGTTCTCACATCTGCCCGATGTGGTGGCGCGAGGGCGTCAGGTTATGGCCAATATGGAACGTGTGGCAAGCCTATTCCTCGTGAAAACCGTGTATTCCGCACTGATTTCGTTGGGTGTGGTGTTGACGCAGATGCCATTCCCGTATCTGCCTCGCCACATCACATATGTGGGTGGATTGACGATTGGCATGCCGGCATTCATTCTTGCGTTGGCTCCGAACACGCGTCGTTATATTCCAGGATTCCTGAAACGCGTGCTGCATTTTGCCGTGCCCTGCGGTGTGGCGGTCGGATTGTCGATTTTGTCCACGTCGTGGCTGCTGCCGATATTCATGAAATGGAATGTGCAGGATTCGGGTGCGCAGTTGGCGATGCTGCGTGGCGTCAACGCGATTATTCTGCTCATGATGGGAGTGTTCGTGCTTGCGCGGGTGGCAAAGCCGCTGCATTCGTGGCGTGGCATATTGGTATTGGCCTTTGCCGCAATTGGATTCGGGGGCGTGCTCGTAAAACCGGTGGCGAATTTCTTCGCGCTGGTGGTGCCGACCGGGCAGATGCTGGCTGCGACGACGGTGGCAATGGTGCTTTCGGCGCTCGTGTTCTTGGTGTGTTTGCGTTTGGTGCCGAAAATTCTGAGTATTGTCCCATACTTTAAGAAGACACGCCAGAGCTGAATTAACTTGACTGTATCGTAGGCAACGAATAATCAGCTGTGTTATACAGCCAAGAAGCTCGGAGGTAGCATGTCTGTGCGCGACGACCAGCTCGACACCTTGAAGGTGGACGGCAAGGATTATGAATATTACCGCATCGCAGATCTGCCGGGCATCGATCATCTGCCGTATTCGTTGAAGGTTCTCGCCGAGAACCTGGTACGTAACATCGATGGCGCCAACATCACGGATGATCATGTCAAGGCACTGTTGGATTGGAATCCGGCTGCACAGCCGAGCCATGAGATCCAGTTCACCCCGTCCCGTGTGGTCATGCAGGACTTCACTGGCGTGCCCTGCATCGTGGATCTCGCCACCATGCGTGACGCGGTCAAGGATCTTGGGGGAGACCCGGAGGTCATCAACCCGCAGGTACAGTCCGACATGGTCATCGATCATTCCGTACAGATCGACAAGTACGGTATCGCCGACGCGGTCGAACAGAACATGGACATCGAATACCAGCGCAACGGCGAACGTTACCAGTTCCTGCGTTGGGGTCAGCAGGCATTCAAGAACTTCCGCGTGGTACCGCCGGGAACGGGCATCATCCACCAGGTCAATATCGAATATCTCGCCAAGGTCATCATGACCAAGGTTGAAGAAAACAGCGGCAAGACTCTTGCCTATCTTGATTCCTGCGTGGGTACCGACTCGCACACCACCACCGTCAATGGTTTGGGCGTACTTGGCTGGGGCGTTGGCGGCATTGAGGCCGAAGCGGCCATGCTTGGCCAGCCGATTTCCATGCTGGTGCCGCGTGTCGTTGGTTTCAAGCTGACCGGTTCCATTCCTGAAGGCGTCACCGCCACTGATGTGGTATTGACCATCACCGACATGCTTCGTCAGCATGGTGTAGTCGGCAAATTCGTGGAGTTCTATGGCGAGGGCATCGCCTCCGTTCCGCTGGCCAACCGTGCCACCATCGGCAATATGGGTCCGGAATTTGGTTCGACTTGCGGCATTTTCCCAATCGACGGCGTCACGCTTGACTATCTGCGTTTGACCGGTCGTTCCGAAGAACAGATCGCGTTGGTCGAAGCGTATGCCAAGGCGAACAAGCTGTGGGGCGACACCACTGATCCGAACTACGTCGAACCGCAGTATTCCGAATATCTGGAACTCGACCTCGGTACTGTCGTGCCGTCGATCGCGGGACCGAAGCGCCCGCAGGATCGCATCAAACTGTCTGAATCCAAAGCGAAATTCGACGAAACATTGCCCGCGTACGAAACGGACAAGACCGTGCAGGAGCCGGTTGCCGTTTCCACCGACTTCCGTGGCGACTTCGACATCACCAACGGTGATGTGGCGATTGCTTCCATCACCTCGTGCACGAATACGTCCAATCCGTCCGTGATGATCGCAGCCGGTCTGATTGCACGCAACGCGCATGCCAAGGGTTTGAAGCCCAAGCCGTGGGTCAAGACCTCGCTCGCACCGGGCTCTCAGGTTGTGGCCGACTATCTTAAGGCGGCTGGCTTGCAAGACGATCTCGATGCGCTCGGCTACCAGCTGGTCGGTTTCGGCTGCGCCACCTGCATCGGCAACTCCGGCCCGCTGCTGCCGGAAATCTCCGAGGCCATCAACGCCAACGATCTGACCGTCACTTCCGTGTTGTCGGGCAACCGCAACTTCGAAGGCCGCATCAGCCCGGATGTCAAGATGAACTACTTGGCATCCCCGCCGCTCGTCATCGCCTATGCGCTCGCAGGCACCATGGATTTCGATTTTGAAATCCAGCCGCTTGGCAAGGATTCCGATGGCAACGACGTGTATCTGAAGGATATCTGGCCGACCAATAGTGAGGTCGCCGCCGTGGTGGATGGTACCGTCAGCCGTGAGATGTTCCTGAAGGATTACGCTTCCGTGTTCGAGGGCGACCGTCGTTGGAAAGGACTTGACGTTCCGGAAGGCGAACTGTTCGCATGGAATGAGGATTCCACTTATGTGCGTAAGCAGACGTTCTTCGATGGCATGAAGGCTACTCCTGATCCGGTTGAGGATATTCATGGTGCGCGTGTGCTTGCTCTGCTTGGTGATTCCGTGACCACCGATCATATTTCTCCGGCTGGCGCATTCAAGGCTTCCAGTCCTGCTGGCAAGTACCTGACCGACCGTGGCGTCGAACCGAAGAACTTCAACTCCTATGGTTCCCGTCGAGGCAATCATGAGGTCATGGTGCGTGGCACGTTCGGCAATATCCGACTGCGCAACCAGCTGCTCGCGTCCGTGGGGGAAGAGGTCACTCCTGGCGGCTTTACGTATGATTTCCTTGACCAGAAGCCGACCACGATCTTCGAAGCATCCCGTGACTACATCGAACATGATGTACCGTTGGTGGTGCTCGCAGGCAAGGAATACGGTACCGGCTCATCCCGTGATTGGGCCGCCAAGGGAACCGTCATGTTGGGTGTCAAAGCCGTCATCACCGAAAGCTTCGAACGTATCCACCGTTCGAACCTGATCGGCATGGGCGTGCTGCCGTTGCAGTTCCCCGCAGGCGAATCCTATGAGAGCCTTGGTCTTGATGGCACTGAAACATACGATATTTCTGGTGTTGAAGAGCTTAACGATGGCGTCACCCCGAAGACGGTTCATGTCACTGCCACCCATGGTGACGGTTCCACGACTGAATTCGACGCGGTCGTGCGTATCGACACTCCTGGCGAGGCCGACTACTACCGCAACGGAGGCATCCTCCAGTACGTGCTGCGCAATCTCATGAAATAAATAATCACATGATTGAGATCGGCAAGTGACAAAGCCCGTGTCGCACTGCGCAATGCAGTATGACACGGGCTTTGTTGATGTCGGATTGTTCATGCGTTTGATACTGCGGCGGAATCGGTTTGTCGCGTCACATTGTTGACCCAACGATACTTCCGATAATGCAGCAAAGCGGGAATCATCTTGAGGCATTCATCGGTATTCAGCAAAGCATAGACCGCCAATACCGGCAGTTTCCATACGAAAGCCGCCAACAGGCCAATCGGCACGACAATCAGCCACATAACAATCGTGTCGCAGACAAGCCCAAACCGGGAATCGCCACCGGCAGGGAAAATACCGGCGATGGTCAGATTCGTCATACATCCGCATGCAGCATAATAGGCGCAGATGAACAGCATAACCGACAGATAATGTGTGGCCTGCGGCGTCAATCCTGCCCACTGCAACGCCAAAGGACGCACTGCGATAATCAACAGGCCGGTTCCGATGCCGACTATCGCCACCAACACGCAAAGCCTGTTACCCATAATCTTCGCCTGCTCGAAGGCGTTGCGGCCGAGCAGATTGCCAACGAGAATGCCACCGGCGTTGCCAAGGCCAAGACTTAAACAGACCAGCAGATCCTTGACGATATTCGCAATGGAATTGGCCGCCACCGCATCAGTGCCAAGATGGCCCATAATCACGGTGTACATGGTGAAACCGCAACCCCAGACCAGCTCATTGCCGAGTACGGGAAGACTATACTTCCAAAAATCCTTCTGCAATGCCACATCCGGATGCAGCATCATCGACACTCGCAGGCGTGGACGACCATTGCGGCTGACCGCAAGCACGGACCATACCAGTTCAATGGCACGGGAAAACACTGTGGAAATCGCAGCGCCGAAAATACCCAATGCAGGCAAACCGAACCAGCCGTAAATCAGCACCGCATTCAATGCGACATGTACGACCACGCCAACCGTGCTTATCGTCATTCCGGTGACCGCCGCACCCACATTCTTCATCAGACACAAATACATCTGCGACAAACCGATGAACAGGTACGAAACCGACGAAACCCGCAAATACTGTGAGCCGATAGCAATCAGCGTTATGTCGTTCGTCATAATCGACATCAACGTTTCCGGAATGAGTAGCGTCAATGCGAAAAACACCAGCGACAATCCGCCGGCATACAGCATGATGAACGCCAATACACGTTCGACGGCATTCGTGTTGCCCGCACCCCAATACTGGGCCACCAGAATACTCATGCCAAGCGTGAGCGCGGCAAGACACAAACTGAAAATGAACTGGAACTGTGTGGCAAGAGACACTGCCGACAGCTCATTTTGACCAACGTTCGTCAGCATAAGAGTGTCGGCGCACGATGACAGCGCCAGCATTAGTTGTTGAAACGCGATGGGCAGGGCGAGCGTCAACGTCTGTCGAAGAAACTCGCGCCAAGTGATGGAAGATTGCATGATGATGTGAGAATGGTTGGTGCGTGTAGGAAATGTACGAGAAATACATTGATGGGGTGTGGTCGATGATAGCCAATGCCCGCACCCGAGTGAAATTGCGGTGCGTGAACTAACGATTTACTGAATCGAACCCTTCCAAGCGCGATATTCCGCTGCCTTGCCTTCCCAATATTCGCGGTCGGCATCGGTGATCTCACGGATCACGTGACATGGATTGCCGACTGCCACCGAATGCGAAGGAATATCCTTGACCACTACCGATCCCGCGCCGATCACCACATCGTCACCGATGGTAATGCCGGGGCCGACCACCACATTGCCGCCGAACCAGACATCATTGCCGATGGTGATCGGGCGTGCACCTTCCGGCCCAGAGGAACGTACGGCCGCATCAATCGGATGATACGGCGTGTACAGGCCCACGCGAGGTCCGAAAAAAACGCGGTCGCCGATGGTGATGCGTGCCACATCAAGGAAAATGCAATCCATATTGGCATAGAAATTCTTGCCGATGAACGTGTTGCATCCATAATCGCAATTGAACGGTGGCTCTACGAATCCGCCTTCTCCAAAGGCACCGAACAATTCGTGAAACAGCTCGTCACGTTCCTTGAACGCGTCGTACTTGGATGTGTTGATGGCCTGCACCAAGCGACGTTTGCGCATATTCGCGTCATGCTGTTGTGGACTATCGGCCACATACAGTTCACCGGAGAGCATGCGCTCCCACTCATCTGCCGCTGGCTGCTTTGCAGTATCTGCCATGGTAATGCTCCTGTGTTATGAGTCGTGCGATAGCATGCCGCACGCCCCTTCTGGTCAATAATGGTCTTACGCATATCATTCAATGGCATGATTGCCCGGCAACACAGTATCTGCCTGTATTATCGTTCCCAGAATTTGCATTATTTACCGAAATGGTGGAATACAGTGGTGAATGATATGGCATGCGATATGACCGTGACGCAAGCAGAAAGCGCGGCAACAGGCGGTTTGAACGTTTCTTGTGTATGCATGCCGATCACTGGATGGGGACGTTTGCCCAATGGTGCGGAAATGGTGCAATACGACGCTCCGATGTTCTTCTCATTCACCGAGCATTCGTTATTGAGCCAATATCCGAACATGCGTGCGGAATGCCATTGGCATATCGATTTCGAATTCACTTACATTATGCGCGGCCATATGTGGTATTTCGTGAATGGCGAAACAATCCGCCTCGATGAGGGGCAAGGCATATTCGTTAACTCGCGACAACTGCATTACGGTTTCACCAAAGACAATGCGGAATGTGAATTCTCATGCACATTGCTCAATCCCACGCGAATGGGCGCGCCCAATGCGGTATACGAACGATTCATAGCGCCGATTCTGGCGGATTCATCAATGCCATATATCGTGTTCGATACCGACAGCGAATATGGTAATGCGTTGGTTGACGGCATCAGACGAATCCATCGCGCGAAATTCGGCTGTTCGACATGCAACGAACATCCGGCGTTGTCTGGTCCGGTTTCTTCTGAATTCGTTTCATCCGAACCGGTTGACATGCTGTATAGAAAGCTGTGGTCCGATAGTGAATCGTTGACTGTACTGAGTTGTTTCTATGCCATGGTACGAGCATTGACGGCGTTTGCGGAGGAACGAGAAGGGGATGGTTCTCGTGTTGGTGGCGTTGATGAGGCGAAAATTGCCGCGCTGCGCAGCATGATTGATTATGTGCAACAGCATTATCATCAACGGGTTACGTTGGCGCAGATTGCTGCTGCGGGGTGTGTGGGACGCACGCAATGCGCGGTGTTGTTTCACGACATGGTTGGGCAGTCGCCGATTGAGTTTGTGAATGATGTGCGCGTTCGCGCTGGCGCTGAATTGCTGGCGACCACGCAATTGCCGGTTGCGGAGATTGCGGTGCGGGTGGGATTCTCACGTTCGTCGTTTTTTGCGCGAGTGTTTCAACGATATATGCATGTTACGCCATCGGCCTACCGCAGAAGCATGCGCAGATAAACGCGTTTTGCGGTAGGCCGACGGGGTGCGTGATCAGCGCAATGCTGAAGACATATGTGATCGCCTATGTTATTTGGCGAGTTGTGTGGTAGCGGGGGAGGCGAGTGTTGGCCTTGTACGTCGGATGCGTCCAAAAGTGAGGCCAAGACAGATAAAAGTCACTCCGAACAGTGCCACCAAGCCAATGGATGATGCCCATAGGCCGATATTCACGCCGGTGGATGCTGCGGTGCCAATGCCGAACACCTGATCGATTGACGTGCAGAACCACCATCCAGGCAACAGCTTGCCGATGGTGATCATGGGATCCGGCATCATGTCCGTAGGAAATGACATGCCGGAGGTGAACATGACCAGCAGAGCGAACACGTTGACGAAGCCATTCGTCGCCATTTCGTTGAAGCCTGTCGATCCCAGCAGAAAGCCGCATGCGATCGCCATGAACGTGTAAGTCAGCAGCGACACGAATGCCAGTCCGACATTTATGATGGTGAGCCCGTCAAAGGAGACTCCGGCCAACATCATCAGCAGGAACGTCACCGCAGTGTAGGCCACGCATACCAGCAGGCCGAACGCTCCGCATGTCAACATTTGCTGTGCTTCCAACGATACCGTGCGTGCGGGCGACGAGTAGAGTCTGCGCCTGATCTCGCTGTCGTTGAACGTGCTGACCACCAGGAACGTGCATATCGGCATGACCAGCAGCAGTGGATACAGGCCGGTTTTGATCGTGCCCGCGAATGCCGACGCACCCGGTTTGACTATGCTTTCATCTTCGGAAGACGAAGACACCACGGCGATATGTGATTGTTTCGTATCGTCGTTGGCAACATCCAACACCGTTGTCATGGCGGTGCCGAGTTCGCGTTGCGATTGCGGCAGACCAAGATAGGAGGTACGCGTCAAAGAAAGGAATTCGTTGACTTCCAGCTGGGCCAGGGATCCAGCTCCGGAAGCATAGCTGACCACGGTATCGATGGTTGGCTGCGCATCCGTGCCGCCGTCCGCGTACTGTAAATAGTGCTCGGCGAAACCTTCTGGAACAATCGCAATCAAATCAACATAATTCGATGCGACAGCCTGCTGCAATGATACGGAATCGTCGTCAATGTCGACCATCTCACCATCCAAGGCGAGATAGGAACGCAACGATTCCGCCACATGCTCAGCGTTGTTATCACGGTCGATCACTGCGATACGGGCTGCTTTCGGCTCATACGTCGACGATCCGGTAGCTGAGGAGCCTCGCATGATCTGCCAGCTGATGGAGAGCATCATCGTGCCGATCAGCACCAAGTAGATGATCACATATAATTTGCGTGCCTTGAGAATGCGCATCGCAGCTTTACAGGTGTTCATAACGCTGCCTCCTCAGCAGAACGGTCGCCACGGCAAGGCAGACCAGGCTCATTGCAGCCAGCACGCCCACCGTGGTGAGGAACGGCAGGAAACTGTCGTAATACAGAATGTCGTAGAACAGGTTCGTTACCTGCTGTGCCGGATTCAATGTGCTCAATATGGGCGCGTGCTGCGCTATCTGATCGCTCAGAGCCATGGCGAACGAACCATACAAACCGGAAAACAGTGAAAGGATGCAAGCCAGAGCCGTGCACAATCCCTGCTTGGCGCCTACGGGAATACCCGGCAATGCGCCGATTAATGTGCCAAACGCGCTCGTGGCGAACGATGCCATCAAACATGCGCACAAACCTGCCCATTCACGGCCGCCAAGGGAGATCTGACAACCGAAACGGATGTACAGCATGGCTACGGTCAGACTCAGGAACGAGCAGATCCAACTGGCAAGGAAACCGGCAAGCAACTGCTGCGATTTCGGCAAGGGAGCGACGGAACGTCGGATGCCAAGCGCCGAAAGATTCGCCTGTGCCATCGACACCGCGTTCACGGCGAAACTCATGGCCATCATCGCAGCCATGCCAAGCAGCGCGTAATAGTAGCGTGCGGTGCTGCTCGGTTTGAAATTCGTCAACTGGATTTCTTTCGTGAACCCGCTTGACGATCCGATACTGCCGGTGAATGCGTCATCCAGCAAAGCCGACGGATTATGCTGCACGGCATTGACCACCACGTCGGTGTTGCGATTGTACAAGTCCACGATATTGCCCAATACCGTCAGGGAAATGTCCAAGCCGCTGCTTGATGCCATCGCATCCGTGACGGACGATTGCGTGGCCTGTGAAATGGCCAACTGCAGTTTCCCTTCGCCGTCGACGGATAGCGCGCCTTGCGCCTTCCCGTCGGAAAGCAGCTGATTCGCGGCCTGCACTGAGCTGGTTTTCGTGGCCGTGATGAGCTTTGGCATGGCACCATCACCACTATTGGCCTTTTCATGATCGCCGTCGGAGCCGGACGAAATGCCGTCAACCAACGTTTGCGCGCCAGAGGAGGCGCGCCAATCGTCATTGTCGACCACGACGACATCGATCGTGTGCAATTCGTAACTTTCTGCGATATTACCGAACATGCCGTTGAACATGGTCGCCAGAATGATGGGAAAAGCGAACAGCCAGAACAGTGACGACTTTTCCCTGAAATGAAGTTTCAGATTGACCAGCAGTGTCTGCAGCATAATGCCAAACCTTTCAGATCATGGTTTCCACTAGTCGCGCAACGCGGTGCCGGTCAGCTCGAGGAACACGTCGTTCAGCGTCGGCTGCCGAGAGGAAAGATGCCCGATATTCGTTCCGTTGGTTTTCAGCAGCGTCAGCACGTCAAGAAGATTGTGGTCGCCTCTGCGGCAACGCACCGTCAATTCGTGACCGTCATAATCGGCGCCGACCACACATGGCAGCGCTCTCAACTCTTCCAACGTCTTCCTTGTGCCGGACTCATCGTGAGCACCGCCCAAGTCATCGGTTTCCACACTGATACGTTCTCCGGTGTCGATCATCTTCTTCAACTCGTCGGCGGTGCCCAATGCCAGATGCCTGCCATGATCCATGATGAGAATGCGGTCGCAGATCTGTTCGACCTCCTCCATGTAGTGGCTCGTGTAAATCACCGTCGCGCCTTCGCGGTTAAGCCGCTGAATGCCTTCCAGAATCGCATTGCGGCTCTGCGGGTCGACGGCAACGGTCGGCTCGTCGAAGAAAATCAGATCCGGCTTATGCGCCACACCGCATGCGATGTTCAATCGACGAAGCAAACCTCCCGACAGTTTCGAAGGACGGAACTTGCGGTAATCGCGCAAGCCCACGAAATCCAGCGCATCCTCAACCAGCGCATGACGGCGTGCCCTGTCAGGCACATACAGCGAGCAGAAATAATCGATATTCTCCTCAACCGTCAACTCATTGAACACAGCCACATTCTGCGGCACAATGCCGATGCGGCGTTTCAGCGCATAACTAGTCGGGCCAATCGGTTCGTCAAACACACGTACCGTGCCCTCATCGAACGTCAACAATGCGAGAATGCAGTTAATCGCTGTGGTCTTGCCGGAACCGTTCGGTCCAAGCAAACCGAAAATCTCACCTTCACGCACGTCAAGGTCGAAATAGTCAAGCGCCAGCATATCCCCATACCGTTTGACCAGCTTCGACACCTTGACCGCGCTGCTGGAGCTCTCACCTGTTTGCCTTTCCGTACGCTCGCTCATCGGCTCTCCTTACCTCGCATGTTCCAACAGCGATAACCGCCGTTTACGATATGATTCCATTGTCTCCGACCAAACGGCGACGACATGGTGTCTGAGGTCATAAACCTGGCGCAACACAGCCATATGGAAGATGACAAATGTCACCTTCGTGGCAAGGATGGCCCGCAACGGCGGCAACGTACACTACGCTGGTAAGACATAACCACAAGAAGCGTCGACGATGGAGGAAGGCGTGCGGCGATTATTGCTTCAAGCCATATTCCTCACGTTCGGGCTGATCGCAAACCTGTATATCGTCGGAGACGTATCGGCTGAACTGGTATGCGGCGCGTTGCTGGGCATATGCTGTGCCTCGGTAGGGGAATACGCGCGCTCGTCGGCATGGACCATCGCCATACTGTTGATGTTGGATTGCGGCGCATGCTTCACGCCATCATGGGGCGCGATGATGCCGGTCGCCGCATACAACGCGGCCATGCTGCCCGCCATATCGCAGAACGTCGAACAACCCCGTGCGGGACGGAACCATGCCGGCGTGCGTTCGCAATTGCTGAGCATGCCACAATACGATGCGATGCAAATCACGACGGTCATCGCACGATGGGCGTGGATCATTCCCGTAGTGGCGACCTTGGTCCGTTGCCGTAATGCAGGCGCGCATGCGGATGATATGGGAGCTGCACTCATCGCCGTACTGCTGGCATTGCATATAGTGTTGGGATTCATGGTTGGCCTGTTGTGCGCGCGCAATGTCACGCTCACCCGGCAGAACAAGCGGCTTCAGGATTCCAAACGTGACCAGATCCGCCGACTGCGCTCGCAATTGGCGGAAAGCGAGGAAGATCGCGCCGCATCGGTTCGTGTGGCCACGCTCGCGGAGCGTACACGCATAGCGCGCGAGATTCATGACAATGTCGGCCATATGCTTACCCGGGCCATCATGCAGTCCGAAGCGGCTCAAGTGGTGGCTCAGGTTTCTGGCCAGGAGCAGGCGGCTCAAGGGTTCGCGCAGATTCACGACACGGTGGGCGAGGCGATGACGTTGGTGCGGGGCGCGGTGCATGATCTGAAAGACGAAGGCATGGATTTCGTGGCGCAGATTGAGGCGTCCGCGCATGGTTTGGACGATTCCAGTACAGTGAACGTCACCTTGAGCAACGGCATCGATGCGGCTCCGGCTGCGGTGTCACGCTGTTTCGCCACGACGATTCGCGAGGCGTTGAACAATACGATTCGCCATAGTATGGCGCGCAATGTCGATATCACCTTGCGTGATTTTCCTGCGTTATGGCAGCTGCGCATACAGGATGATGGCGCCCTGTGGAGCGATGGCTCCCAAGGAAACATCAACGGTATGATGGGGGAGTCTTCCGCTCGTTTTCGCCAGTTCCATGATGCCGCGCGTACGGCGACGATGCGTGATGCTTCAGGCATTGGATTGGCGGATATCGAGGAGCGTGCGCGGGCGCTCGGCGGTACCGCGGTGTGCGGCCCGTATCATGAGGGGTGGCGGGTGTTCATGTCCATTCCCAAAACGGACGATGATGCGGCAGCGTCCGCAACAACGAAGGAGAACGTATGATGCGAGTCGCAATCGTCGATGATGATCCAATTGTATGCTCGTCGCTGTCCACGATTCTCAAAGCGACAGGCACGGCCGATATTGCATGGACGGCCTATGATGGCGAAACCGCGGTAGGGCAGTATGAAGAAGATAATCCGGACGTGCTGCTGATTGACGTGCAAATGCCGGTCATGGACGGTCTTGCCGCGTCGCGAAAGATCATCGACGCCCATCCGAATGCGAAAATCCTGATACTTACCACATTCGCGGACGAATCGTACATCGCTGAGGCGTTGGAAATCGGCACCAAAGGCTACCTGATCAAACAGGATGTCTCATCGGTGATTCCCGCAGTGCAGTCGGTGATGGCCGGACAGGTGGTTATGGGAGCGCAGGTGTTGCGGAAACTGCATGTCAATAAAGCGAGTCAGACGCAGCGTCACGTTTCGCAAGCTGGCGATAACGGGGAAAATCGTTTTTCCGGTCGTTTCGCGAATCTCACTGAGCGTGAGCGGGACGTGATGCAACTGGTCGCCGAGGGGTACGATAATCGTGAGATCGCTGCGAAACTGTTTTTAAGCGAAGGCACGGTTCGCAATCGTATCAGTGATATTCTCGCGAAAACGAACATTACGAATCGTACGAAACTTGCGGTCGAATGGCTCGCATGCCAATAGGAAACGTCGATAAACGGCAAACTCATCAAAACGAACAGCGGTTTCAGTGCTTGCGTAGGCGATAGGCCTTCCACACGTCGCTGAGCTTCTGGCCGTTCGACGTGCGCTTCCATACGGTTAATCCCGCCGAACTGCCGCCGACGGCGCGTGCGGCCGCGGTTGGCGTGGAATATTCGTTGCCGTCATCCATGCGCAGCTTGCCTTCCGCGGTGACGGTTGCCACCCAACGTTCGCCCTTGCGAGGCCGATCCCACACCAGCGTCTCGCCGGGAATGAGCAGACCAGCGGCGAGCACCTGCGCGATGGACACACGTTTGGACGTCGGCGAGGTGGACGTGTTCTTAACGCTCAACGATTCCTCGCTGAGCGTGGACAGATCATTGCGTTCGGCATCATAGCGGATATTCCAATAGTCGGCGATCAGACGAACGGTCTCATCCTGTCGATACTGCAAGGTTTGAGGCGTGCAGTCCGCGATATCGGCCAGCTCCGCGGTGAGTGGGAACCGTTTTGAACTCGATGACAGCAGCATGCGGTCACGACGGTCCTCATAGGAGGCCAATTCTGCGATCTGCTTGTCGTTGGCCTGGCTGAGCGCAAGATTGCCGATGCGGTTGGTCCAATGGTCGCGCGTCGCCTCAGGCCATGCGGCGAACGATGAATCGGAAGCCACCTGCTCCGGCATGATCGGCAACGCGTTGAGGCTACGTGGACGGATGATACGATGTCCGGCTCGCTGCTCGTTGGCGCGTACCAGCAGCAGTTTCTTCATGGTGGGACTGGTCTGCAACTCGCCACGCAGGTGGGCGAGCGCGCTGCGGCGGTCTTCGTCGGTGATGAGCAGTCCTCGTATTTGTTGGATGGTGTGGTTTTTGTCGAGGTCGCGAATGGTGCTGGCTGAGCGTGTGCGGCGGCTGAGTGGGGTTTGTCTGTTGAGACTATCCACACCGGTTGCGCGTTCCAGGGCCGCGAGTACGTCGTGGAGTCGTTCGAGGTCGTGCAGCTGTGGTTCTTCGAGGTCTTTTTTCGAGGTGCGTGTGGCTGTTGGCGCGTGTGTGCCTGGAGCGGAGAATATGCGTGTGTCGGGGTTGCCGAGGTTGCGTATGGAGTTGACGAGTGCCCACATGGCTACTGGTTTCCAGTCGGTGGTTTGGTAGTCGTTGAGGGATACGAGTTGGCCAATGATGTCATCTGGCAGGTTGGCATCGGTCGGATGGTCGATGATGCGCCAGGCGTTGGCGTAGGGGGCTAGCAGATCGTCGATGAAGGAGATGACGTTCTGTTTCTTGACGTACGGTTTGAGCACGTCTTTGCGGAATTCCTCAAGCAGTTGCGTGCAGACGGCTTTATGCGAGATGATGAGGTGGATATCGCTGAAGAACGCTTCGAGTGTTTGTGCGTCATCGCCGAGCGGGTCCATGATGTCGTCCCATCGGGAGGCGTAGGCGTTGCGTGCGGCTGGGGAGATTTCCGCGATGGTTCTTGCTTTGAATACGTCGGATGCGGTGAGGGGCACTCCGCGCATGTTCATGACGTCGAAGATGCGGTGTGCGCCGGCGAGGTCGTCGGTGGTTACGATGACGAGGGTGACTTCGTTGACGAGGTATGAGGCGAATGCGCGGCGGTCTTGGGTTGGCATTTTCGCGAGTTCGTCGAATACTTGTCTGGTGTTGATGGCGATGTTGCGTTGCGCGTGCGATTCGATGTCGTTGTCGCGCAGGTCGAACAGTCCTTCCAGATCGCCTTCCTGCACGTACATGCGGAAGAAATTGGTGTCGCGTTCGCGTAGTTTGAGGCGTGGCTCGGCTTTGATGCCGCGTAGTTTGTCTCCCGGTTCGACGATGAGGTCGTTGAGGCTTTCGATGAGTTCGGGGTCGTCTTCCAGTTCGCGTAGTACGGAAATGATGATGGAAAGTGAGATGAGGCGTTGTTGTCCGTCGATGACCTGGTATTTGGTTTGTCCATCATGGACGAGTATTAGCGATCCGAGGAAATACGGTGTGTCCGGATCGTGGCATGCGTCCTGCAGATCGGTGACCAGTTGCGCGATGTTTTCCGTTTGCCAGGTGTACGCGCGTTGGAATGATGGGATGACGAATCGGTAATCCGAAGTGAAAATCTTGCCTAATGGTTTTTCCGTTGCGTTGATTGACATGGCGTTCCCCCTCGTTGCGTTGCTCTGTGTTCAAGTGTACGAGTGTGTGATGTCATAGTCGTGGCGGCAGGTTGGCGCGTTCCACTAGGCGGGCCATTTGCACGCGGCCCATGTAGAGTTTGTCTGCGGCTGATGAAAGATGCGCTTTGACCGTGCGTTCGGAAATGAACATTCTTTCACTGATTTCTGCATTTGCGAATCCTTCGGCCGCGAGGATGACCGCTTCACGTTCGCGCTCCGGCAAAGCGTCGAGCATGGCGCGTGCTTCGTCACGTCGGGACTGAGTCTGTTGCTGGTGCAGGTGAACACAGCGCTGATGCGTCCGGAGGAATAATCCTCCAAAATCAAACGCATCATCTGGCAGATCATCGGATCATCATCAATCACGCCGACGGTGATCGGCTGCTCGTCATGGTTACGCTCGGTGCTCACCCAACCCATGGTAGTCGCACATCAAGGTGGAAGACGTTATGTTGGTCAAAACCATATTGGCATGCTCCACCAGCTCTCCGAACACGTTCCGCCAAACTGGGAAGTCCAGCCCCCTTCCTTGGATTTGCCGTATCGGGATGAGATTGCGATATCGTCGGATTGCTGACATGCACATGCACTCCTTGTGAAGGATTCGCATTGACCTGCAACGTCACCGGCGTTCCAAGCGCATGTCTACGCGCATTGCTTTGCCTGTCCGTCCTAAATGTTTTCCGATAAAATGGACGCTATTGATTCCTAATATTAAAACCAACTTGCTCTTTCGTCCCTAAATTCGGGCAAGTCACTATGCTCATAAGGATTATAATTATTCAAATTGCAACCAAACTCTTTCAATGATTTTATTTTATTATCCTTTGTCCATTCAACCAGGGAAATTCCATCAAATTCCTCTATGCTCCCATTGTTCATTTCATTTTTGAAATACCACTCCACAATCGTCTGATTTCCTTTGTGGAAAAATTGTTTGATTTCCCAAGCAACGACTTTGCCACGAGTATTCCATTCCTGAAACCAGTGCTTTACGATTTGACGGTTATTATATTTTGGACTCCAACTTTCAGTATAAATTACATCTTCTGCAAAAATATTATCAATACCTAAATCCTGTTTTGTAAGCCACATTTCAAACCATAAGTGAATAATTCTTTCTCTTTCATTCACAATCCGGCACCTCACTAACTTCCGATTTTTCGGTTTCGTTCTACATCAAAACTATGAACAATTCAACCATAGAAAGCGAGGTATCAAAACTTATGTATTACACCCAAGAACAGATAGACCGGGCGAACTAAGCTGACCGTTTTGTTCCTGCAATCACAGGGCGAGCAGCTTACCCGCGCCGGACAGGAATACCGCTGGACGCGGCACGACAGCCTGACCGTCCGGGGAAACAAATGGTATCGCCACAGCCAAAGCAAAGGCGGCGGCCCCGTTGATTTTGTCATGGAGTTTTCGGCAAGAGCTTCACCGAAGCCGTTGAACTGCTGACAGGAGAAAAAGGCGCAGCCCAACCGCCGGACATCAAGACCGTTTATCTCTGCCTTGACAGCGACGAAGCCGGAAACGACGCTTGCAGCCGCCTCGTGAAGCTCATGCCGGAGGGCTGCGCCGTCCACCGGCTTATCCCTCTTTTCAAGGATTGGAACGAGGTGTTGCAGCACCGGGCGGAAATCACAGACGGAAAGTTTTTGCGGGAAGCAGTCTACGGCTTGAAAGAGCCACCACAGGAGGAAATCGTTGAGATTATCCGCATGAGCGAGATTGACACACAGACCGTCGAATGGCTATGGAAACCGTATATCCCCTTTGGGGAAATAACCATAGTACAGGGCAACCCCGGCGAGGGAAAGACCACATTTGCGCTGCGCCTTGCCGCTGCCTGCACCACTGGCGGGATGCTTCCGGGCATGAAGCCCATGCAGCCGTTTCAAGTGATTTATCAGACCGCCGAGGACGGTTTGGGCGATACCGTCAAGCCCCGCTTGATAGAAGCTGCCGCAGACCTTGACCGGGTGCTTGTGATTGATGAAGCAAAACGGGAGCTTACCCTGTCCGACGAGCGCATAGAGAAAGCAATCATACAGAACGGGGCGCGTCTGATTATCCTTGACCCCATACAAGCGTACATGGGCGAAAAAACCGACATGAACCGGGCAAACGAAGTGCGCCCCATGTTCCGCCGCCTTGCCGATGTTGCGGAGTGTACCGGGTGCGCCGTTGTGCTTATTGGACACTTAAACAAATCAGCCGGAGGGCAGAGCGCATACCGGGGATTAGGTTCTATCGACTTTCGCGCCGCAGCAAGGAGCGTCTTGCTGATCGGGTGCGTGAAGCGTGAGCCGAATATCCGGGCAATCGTGCATGACAAATCTTCTCTTGCGCCGGAGGGCAAGCCGATGGCGTTCTGTCTTGACCCCGAAACGGTCTTTTCGTGGGTAGGCGAATATGACATCACCGCCGACGAGCTGCTGTCCGGCGCGGGCGGCAACAGCGCCACCAAAACCGAACAGGCTGAAAGGCTGATACTTGACCTGCTTGCAGACGGGAAAGAGCTTGCCAGCGAGGACATTGTAAAAGCCGCAGCCGAAGCCGGAATATCCGAGAGAACGGTGCAGAACGCCAAGCGCAACATGAGCGCGGTTTTAGGCGCAAGGCGCGTGGGCGGTTCGATGGTACAACTTCATCAAGAAGGAGTAGCCCCCCGAACCCGCAAGCTGAAAGTGCAAAAGCAGACCCTTTGCACTTTGCACTTTCGCACTTTCACGATAATTTGCGTCAATAACTCAAAAAAGCACTTGACAAAACGCTTCATGGTGAGCCCCTCCTGCACCACACGATACGCGATCATGCTGATGGAATCATCTAACTGGCCCAACTGCTGAATATCGATCCACGTGTCGATCCGCATGCCCGTGGCACGAACGTCACCAATCAACCGCAACAGCGAATCGCGGGTCAATTCGGCAGACTGCAACGCATCGCGCACCTGGGACCAGATGGTCGCCGCCGCTGCGGTCAATACGGAACGAAGCGTCATCTTGACATCCTGACGCCTGGCGAGCAGCGGAGTCAATGCCATAAGCACGATCAGCGAATCGAAGGGGAGCACCACCACCAGTAGGCATGCGGTCCAGAACACTGCCTGCGGGTGGCTATTGCGGGACAGAAGGATCAAGCCCGAAGAAATCGCAACGAGCGCGCATAGGATCATCCATAAATAAGGTGCGCTATCCTGCGCATACTGTTGGGACGCGAAAGATGCCTGCGCCAGACAGGCGAAACTAGCGCACGCCATCATCGGTATGGTGCACCAGATTCTGGTGCGTACCGGTACGTCGACGGGGGAAGGTCCGAAAGTTTTCCAAAACGGTCAGGAACTCGACACCGCCAAAGTGACGCACAAGTTCGCCATCTGACATGGCATGTCCCAGTCTTTCGCGTCCGGCACACTCCCCGTGTCGAACGCGAAACCTATGCGGGCTTTGAAGAAAATACGAGATTAAGCCAATATTCATGAAATCGTCAGGAAAATGCCGTATCGTGATGCGCAATCGAGCAAAAAGGAGCGATTATGGCATTCGGTCAGCAGCCCCAGGGTAACAACGCCCAGAATAACGGCTTCAACAATCAATACCAGTACAACCAACAGTACAACCAGTACAATGCGCAGCCGCAATACGCCTACACGCCGAACGGTACCGCCGCGGTCAACGTGCAGGCCACCTATTCCTACGAGCAGGCCGAACGCAGTTCCGTCAACAGCGCATACACGCACATGACCCTCGGTTTGATCGTCACCGCCGTGGTCGCCATCATCACCCAAATGAGCGGCGCATACCTGGCACTCATCCAAACCACGGGCATCATCGGCATCTTCGCCCCCGCCATCATTGAAATCGTGCTTGCCATCTACCTTGGCGCGCGCATCCATACAATGAAGGTCTCCACCGCATACGTCATGTTCTACGTGTATGCGGCGCTCATGGGCTTCACCCTCAGCACCATCTTCATGGCCTACGATCTTGGCACCATCGGCATTTCCCTCGCATTGTGCGCCGGCTTCTTCTTCGCGCTCACCATGTTCGGACGCACCACCAAGATCAATATGCTCAAGGCCGGCCCCATCCTTTTCGTCGGTCTCATCGTGCTCATCATCGCCGAAGTGATTCTCATGATCTTCGCCCCCGGCAACACCACCCTCATGATCGTCTCTGCCATCGGCCTTCTGCTTTTCGCTGGTATGACCGTCTACGACGCCCAAGCCACCCGCGCGATGCTTGAACAGTATTCCGCCCAAGGCCCCGAAATGGTCAAGAAGGTTTCCATCCTTTGCGCGCTGAATCTGTATTTGGATTTCGTGAACATGTTCATGTATATTCTCCAACTCCTTGGCAATCGCGACTGAAATCCAAATGACGGAGCGTCCTCGGAATTGCTCCTCGGTCAACGTAACGGATAAAGCCTGACCAGAATGTGGCCAGGCTTTATCCGTTGGTCAAAGACATGCTTTACGGTGGGTGCTCATGCAGAGAAAAGAGATTGGCGGCATGGCATGCCTCGTACTGGCGGCCCTCATTTGGGGATTCGCATTCGTGTCGCAAGTGCAAGGCATGGACTCCACAACACCGCTGTTCTTCGGAACCACCCGATTCACCCTCGGATCCATCTCGCTGATACCGTTGCTTTGGGTTCGCCGCAGCACCATAGCGGAACAAGAGCGTAAACGCCGTGAAACCCAGGGAAAACCGTCCATCACCCTCGGCAACGGCGCAATCGTCGCCATGCCGAAATGGGCCGGCAATCCCATCGTGGTCAGCATCATCTGCGGAATCGTGCTTTTCACCGCAAGCACCGTCCAACAATACGGCATCCTTTACTCCGGATCGGCGGGACGATCTGGCTTCATCACCGCGCTATACATCGTCATGACTCCGCTGCTTGCCTTCGTCATACTGCGTCGACGAGTGCACCTCAGCGTCGTCATCAGCGTCGCCATCTCCGTTATCGGCTTTTACCTGCTGTGCGTCACCGACGGATTCGGATCCATCACCCTGGCGGACATGGTGCTGCTGTTCACCGCGGTTCTCTTCGCTGGGCACATCCTCGTCATAGACACCTTCGGGCGAGACATGGACCCCATCCTGCTTTCATTCGGGCAGATCACCACCACCGCGATCCTCAGTTGGATCGGCTCTATCATCGAAGGATCCATCGACTGGGCCGGTGCCGCGCAAAGTTGGATCGCCATCGTCTACGCGGGCGTCTGCTCCGCTGGCGTAGCCTATACGCTTCAGGTCGTAGGGCAACAACTTGTGACCCCGACCAGAGCGTCCGTGATCATGTCGCTCGAATCGTTCTTCTCCGCGGTCGGCGGCGCACTCCTGCTTGGCGAGATCATGACCACCCGAGCCTATATCGGCTGTGCGCTCATCTTCGCGGGCACCATACTTGCCCAGCTGCCCATCGACCAGCTTCTGCACGCGGTCAAATGCAGGCAGGCGGACGTCAATCGGCCTTAGGGGCCTCGCCAGCCTGAGGCGCGCCATTAATGTCGCGGTGGATGTTCTGCATCTGCGTTTCGATATTCTGCAGACTCCTCGCACAATCAAGCAGCGTTTGCGAATGCTCCGACAGCTTCGTGTCGGGCAGATCCGTCTTATAGCGCAGAGCGTGCTCCAAACTCGCCCAATAATCCATGGCGATAGTGCGGAACTGCACCTCCACAGGCGTGTAATGCGGTCCGGAAGACAGAAAAACAGGCACCGCGTAAATCACATGCAGCGAACGGTAACCATTCTGCTTCGGATTCTTGATGTAATCCTTCACGCGCAACACCTGAATATCGTTCTGGGCAGACAGATAATTCGATACTGAATACACGTCATCGCGATAATTGCAGATCACGCGAATGCCGGCCACATCAAACAGATTGTCTTTGATCGACTCCACCGTCAGCGGCAGCTCCTTACGTTCCAGCTTGCCGAGAATGGAATTGATGGACTTCAGCCTGCGTTCCATGTGATGGATGGGATTGTGGGAGAAACGTACCTGGAATTCGGAATCAAGAATCTCCAACTTGGTGCTAATCTCATACATCGCACCCTCGTACACCTGCATCTGATCGATGAACTCGGTGATCTGATTGGATGGCAACGAACCATCGTCGAAATTTATCGATTTCAATCGCGCTTGCAGTTCACTGGTATTGATGCGGCTCTGTCTATCAAGTATCACGGTTCCATAGTGTACCCAAAAGGGGCGTGGAAAACTGGAAAAGCGCTGAAAAAACGTTATTCCTTCAATCCTTCAACATGCCAAGCACAGTACGGCGCGTGCTGGGAATCCCTGCCGATAGCATGGAACACTATGAACGAAGACATGATGACCGAGGCGGAGCGCGCCTCGAAACTCGCGGAACCTACCGCAGAAGACACCGCCACGAGAGGCAAAGGCGTGTTCTATGTGCACACCCTCGGATGCCAGATGAACGTGCACGATTCCGAACGTATCTCAGGCGTGCTTGAAGCGGACGGCTACGTGCCCGCCACCGAGGGGCAATACCTCGACCATGACGTGGATCTCATCGTCATGAACACGTGCGCGGTGCGAGAAAACGCGGCGGAGCGCATGTACGGTACCATCGGCCTGTGGGCCGAAATGAAGCGCCAGCGCCCGAACCTGCAGATCGCAGTCGGCGGATGCATGGCACAGCTCGACCGTGAGAAAATCGCCAAAAAAGCGCCGTGGGTCGATGCCGTGTTCGGTACGAAGAACATCGGCTCACTGCCGCAGCTGCTCGATCAGGCACGTATCGAAGGCCATGCTCAGGTCAAGGTCAAAGAGGAACTCAACTACTTCCCAAGCCAGCTTCCCACCGACCGTGCGTCGAAGGTGTCAAGCTGGGTGGCCATCTCCGTCGGATGCAACAACACCTGCACATTCTGCATTGTGCCTACCACCCGAGGCAAGGAACATGATCGTCGCCCGGGAGACATTCTTGCCGAAATTCGCCAGTGCGTGGATGAAGGAGCCAAGGAAGTCACGCTGCTCGGCCAGAACGTGAACTCGTTCGGTTACGGCATCGGAGACCGTTTCGCCTTCTCCAAGCTATTACGCGCATGCGGTGAGATCGAAGGATTGGAGCGCGTGCGATTCACTTCGCCGCATCCCGCCGCCTTCACCGATGACGTGATCGCAGCCATGGCCGAAACGCCCAATGTCATGCACCAGCTGCACTTCCCGCTGCAGTCCGGATCCGACCGAATCCTGCGCGCCATGCGCCGGTCGTATCGTTCCGCGAAGTTCCTTGACATTCTGCGAAAAATTCGTGAGGCAATGCCGGATGCGCAGATTTCCACCGACATCATCGTCGGTTTCCCGGGTGAAACCGAAGAGGACTTCCAGGAAACCTTGCGCGTGGTGGAAGAGGCGAGATTCGCGTCCGCATTCACCTTCATCTATTCGCCGCGCCCAGGCACTCCGGCCGCCGAAATGGAGCAGGTGCCGCACGACGTGGCCCAAGACCGGTTCGAACGACTCGTGGCATTGCAGGAACGAATCACCGAAGAAAATCTCAAAACCTTCGAAGGCCGTGACGTCGAAGTGATGGTCACCGGCGCATCCGGCAAGAAGGATGCCGCAACCCATCGCGTCACCGGGCGAGAGAAAACCGGCGTGCTCGTGCATGTCGGTGTGCCCGAAGGCGAGCCAATGCCGCAGGTAGGCGATTTCGTGACCGCCACCATCACCCATGCGGGGCGCCACAATCTCATCGCCGATCCCGATTTGAAGGCGGGGCAGACCTATGCCGTTCGACACTGAGACTTCTGAAACAGCAGGCAAAACAGGGGATGCCGATCCTGCCTTGCAGCGTAAGGTCGTATCCATTGTCGGTCCAACCGCATCCGGCAAAACCGGGTTGGGCATTGCCGTCGCCAAAGCGTTGGCGCGCAAAGGCGAACAGGCGGAAATCATCAACGCCGACGCATACCAGATGTATCGGGGCATGGATATCGGTACGGCCAAAGCGAGCCCTGAGGAGCAGGCGCAGGTCAGGCATCATCTCATCGATATCATCGAACCGGACGATGCCATGTCCGTGGCGCGGTTCCAAGAGCTCGCCCGCGAGAAAATAGCCGAACTACAGGCCAGGGGAGTGCGTCCGATCCTTGTTGGAGGTTCCGGCCTGTACGCACGGGCGGCTATCGACGACATCTCCTTCCCCGGCACCGACCCGCAAGTACGCAAGGCGCTTGAGGAACGGGAGAAAGCCGAAGGTGCGGGCGCGCTGTTCGACGAGCTGAAGGCCAAGGATCCCGAAGCGGCGGCACGCATGGACCCGCACAATCCGAGACGAACCATCCGCGCGCTGGAAGTCATCGAAGTGACGGGACGTCCCTATTCGGCAAGCCTTCCGCACTATCGGTACGTCATTCCTACCGTGCAAATCGGTCTCGATCTGCCTCGGGAGGAACTGGACCGTCGCATCGACATTCGCACCAAGCAGATGCTCGAAGGCGGATTCATCGAAGAAGTGGAGCGCATACGCCCCAAACTGGGCATCACCGCAGCCAAAGCGCTCGGTTACCAGCAGGTCGTCGACTATTTGGACGGGTTGCGTGACCTGAACGACACGTTCATGGACATCGCACAGAAAACGAAGCGTCTGGCACGCAAACAGATGGGATGGTTCGGCCGTGACCCGCGCATCCACTGGCTCCAAGCGCTCAATCCGGCGCTGCTAGACAATGCGATGGCCATCATCGAGCATGCCGATGCAGGCGCCTACGACGCCATAGACGTGCAGGCGGACGCCTACACCCAGCATCATCTCGGAGACCTCGCCTGAAATGAAACCCCGCTGCCATATCGGCAACGGGGTTTCATTCGCAGTATCATGCCTCCCCTCTGCCTTAAGTTAGAAAATGTGTGCGATTCGAGGAAATGACATGTCATGGTTCATCCCATGGGTAAAATCATGACCGTTATGGCACGAACAGCATCTTCCAACACGAAATCCAGCGGCAAAAGATCCGCTGGCAAGGCCCGTTCCGGCGAGACCAAGGTCATGGACGCGGTCGAACCATCGCCAGTGATGGGCGTCTTGACCAAGTACAGGCGCGACATCGCATGTTTTGTTCTGGTGATTCTCGCGGTGCTGTTCTGCGCCTCGGAATGGTTCCGGGTGCAAGGTGCGTTCGGCCGGGCGCTCCATGCCATGGCCTCCGGATTGTTTGGCCTGATGAGCATCATTTTGCCGGTTTTCCTAATGCTAGTGGTGTTCAGCCTTATGCATAAGACCCAGCGCAAAAGCGACAATGCGCGTATGGCGACGGGATGGTCCATGATCTTGTGGTCTGTCTGTTCCATACTTGACGCGGCACTCGCGTCCGACATCCAAGGCTTCGATATGGCACTGCTGCAGAAATCGGGAGGATTGCTCGGCTACGTGCTTGGTTGCCCGTTGGCATGGGGGCTTTCCAAAGCATTTGCCATCGTTATTTTCGCGGTCGTCATTCTGTTTTCGCTGTTGCTGATCACCCGTACGCGGGTTGATGAGGTTCCCGACAAAATATGCGCGTTGATGTCCCGTTTTGGTTTCGGTGCAAATAAGACGGACGATGACGAGACTGAGCAATTCCCGAATGAGGTGCGCATCGGAGATACCACGCTGTCCTTTGCCGAGGGAGTGCCGGCGCATGATGGGACCGACGATGTGGCAGCCGAAGAGAAGAAACCGATGCTGTTTTCTCGCTTAAAGCAGTTGATATCATCAAAAACCAAGAAACAGGGCGCTCAGGGCGGACTCGAATACTATGACGGCGATGAGGCGTTTCGCAATGCCGCCGAACGACATGGCGAAACGGCGGAAACCATGCTTGACGAACCATATCAGAGTGTTTCGCAGCCGCGCAGCATTTCATCCAGCGAACATTCCGCTCAGGATTCTGGCGGAACCGTCGTCATGACTCAGATGCCTGTGGCGCGTTCCCTTTCGTCAGATCCGATCGGAATTGCAAGTGGCACCATGCCGAAAATTCCAGAAACCGTCCCTGCGATGGTTGGAGCGGTGCCATCCAGTGAAATCAAGTCAATCGGCGTGGCTGCGGACGATCCGTGGGCGGTCATCGATGAGAACGGCACATCCAACGGAACGCAGGTCATGGTCGATGCGGCGACCAACGAGGTCGTAGACGATCTGAATGGCGGTTTGAGAGAAGAAGGCGTTTCCGATGAATCCGACGAGATTCCGGAAGGCCCATACCATCTACCTGACCTCGGCATGCTGAAGCAAGGCGCACCGCACGCCGTGCACACGCCGGAGAACGATCGTGTGATTCGCGCGCTTACGGTCACCTTCCAGCAATTCAACGTCGATGCCAAAGTCATCGGTTTCCTGCGCGGTCCATCCGTAACCATGTACGAGGTGGAGCTTGGTCCTGGCGTGAAAGTGGAGAAGGTCACCAATCTGCAGAAAAACATTGCCTACGCGGTGGCCAGCTCCGACGTGCGCATCCTGTCGGTGATCGAAGGCAAGTCTGCCATCGGCATCGAAATACCGAACACCGACCGTGAAACCGTGGTGCTTGGCGACGTGCTTCGTTCGGACAAGGCAAGGAATGATCCGAACCCTATGCTCACAGGCGTGGGCAAGGATGTGGAAGGTCATTTTGTAACGGCCGACCTCACCAAGATGCCGCATCTTCTGGTGGCAGGCGCCACCGGTTCCGGCAAGTCCAGTTTCATCAACTCCATGCTGACATCTGTGATCATGAGGGCGACGCCTGACCAAGTGCGCATGATCATGGTTGATCCGAAACGAGTGGAACTGTCCGCTTACGCGGGCATACCGCATCTGCTGACCCCGATCATCACCGATCCGAAGAAGGCCGCGCAGGCGCTTGAATGGGTGGTCAAGGAGATGGATGCCCGCTACGGCGATCTTGAATTCTTCGGATTCCGCCACATCAAGGATTTCAATGCGGCCGTGCGTGCGGGCAAAGTGCATGCGCCGGCCGGGTCGAAGCGGAAGGTCGCCCCATATCCGTACATCCTGGTGGTCGTCGACGAGATGGCCGATTTGATGATGGTGGCCAAGAACGATGTGGAAAGCTCCATTCAGCGCATCACGCAGCTGGCGCGAGCGGCAGGTGTGCATCTGGTGCTCGCCACTCAGCGTCCGTCGGTTGATGTGGTCACCGGTCTGATCAAGGCGAATATTCCTTCACGGCTTGCTTTCGCGACCTCGTCCGCCACGGATTCTCGAGTCATCCTCGACTCCACCGGAGCGGAAACCCTGATCGGGCAGGGCGATGCGCTGTTCCTGCCGATGGGACAGGCCAAACCGTTGCGTGTGCAGGGCGCATGGGTCGACGAATCGGAAATCCGTCGTGCGGTGGAGTTCGTGCGCACCCAACGCAAGCCACATTACCGCGAAGATATCGAGGAAATGTCCAAGGAAGCCGACAAGAAGGCCATCGAACCGGATGAAGACATCGGCGGCGATATGGACGTGCTGTTGCAGGCGGCGGAACTGGTGGTCACATCGCAGTTCGGCTCGACATCCATGTTGCAGCGCAAGCTGCGCGTCGGATTCGCCAAGGCAGGACGTCTCATGGATCTGCTGGAGTCGCGTGACATCGTGGGGCCGTCCGAAGGGTCCAAGGCACGCGAGGTGTTGGTGCAGCCCCAGGACCTGCCGCAGGTGCTCGCCTTCATCAAAGGCGAGACCTCGTCGCTGAATTCGGCAGCTTCTTCGGCAGCGGATTCCGAAGAAGCGATGTGATCGGGGAACGCTCCGTATGAAACGCAAATTGGTAAGCAAGTAGAAGTGTCAGGGTAACGTGAACGGTATGGAAAAGCAAGAAGAACGCAAATCATCGTTGCTTGACGGCTGGAATGCGCCGCCGAACCTTGTCACCTTCTCTCGTATCATCTTGGTCATTGTGTTTTTGGTGTTGTACGCCAAAGCCGGCGCGTGGGGCGTGGACAACGTCACCATGCGTTGGGTTGCCGCGGTCATCTTCATCATCGCGGCATGCACCGATAAGCTTGACGGTTGGATGGCTCGCAAATACAACCAAGTCACTGAACTTGGCAAGCTGATGGATCCGATCGCCGACAAACTGCTCACCTGTGGCACACTGATCGTTGCCGCCATCTTCAACGAATTCGGTAATCCGGTGCTGGGATGGGTCGTGACCGCCCTGTTCCTGATTCGTGAGATCGGTATCACCATCATGCGCTTCTTCGTGATCGACACGGGCGGCAAGGTTATCGCCGCATCCCAGGCGGGCAAGTACAAGACGCTCTGCCAGTGCATCGGTCTGGCTATGTTGATGCTGCCGATGTGGAGCTTGGCTCCGAAAGGGTTTAACGACATCCCGATGTGGATGACCGTCTACTACATCATCACGTACGCGCTGATTTATCTTGCGCTGATTCTCTGCCTGTATTCCGGCGGCGAGTATCTGGTTAATACTTTCGGCGGTCGTAAGAAGCCCGCAGACAAGACCGGAAAAGAAACCAAGTAGGGTATTCATGGTTGAATCCTTGAACCAGACGGCTGCCGCCAACCAATCGCAATGCGATGAATTGGCGGCGGCCGTTCTTGCATATTGCGAAACCAATCGTTTCAAAATCGCGGCGGCCGAGTCGTTGACGGGAGGTTTGCTGGCCGATGCTTTCGTGCGTGTGCCGGGGGCGTCGAAAGTGTTTCTTGGCTCCGCCGTGACATACGACATTCGCGCCAAGGCGTCGATTCTTGGTGTGGATGCCGAGTTGTTGCGCCGAGAGGGGGCTGTCCATCCCGAAGTGGCGCGCCAGATGGCTTTCGGAACGGCGAGGCTGTACCGGCAGCGGGAGGACGGCGATTGTGTCGTCGGATTGTCGACCACCGGTGTTGCAGGTCCTGGACCTGACGGAGACAAGCCTGCGGGACTTGCCTACGTCGGCTGTTCCCTGCCGGACGGTTTTGGATCTGTTCGCTCCAGGCGAACGGAGGCTTTCGAGCTGCGCCTGCAGGGAGATAGGGAAAGCGTACGGCGTGGAGTCGTGCATTGTATTCTGCAAAAACTGAGGGAGCTTTCAGTGGATTCACAGGAATAATCTACAAAGATGAGTGTTGACCATAATGGACAGACGTACGCACGAAAAGGGGCTGATGAATGGAAACGATGACACTCACCGAAGAACAGAGGGAACTCAAGGCTATGGCCCCCGCAACCGCGCAGGCTGCCGGGGCTCGTGTCAGGGAACTCACACCAGCTCAGAGGCGTGCGGTGATGTTCGCGCAGCAGCAGGTGCTCCGTGCTCGTGCGGCCAAGAAAGCCAAGGACGAGCGTCAGGCCGCGTTGACGCGAATGTGGCAGGAAGAGGACTCCGAGCGTGTACGCACGCATGCTGTGCAGCATGCTCCGGAGCAGTCTGATGAGGCCAAGGAGGTTTCGTTGCGCGAGGCCATCGGTCATGTGCTGCGTGACCTGCGCACGCGAGACCATAGGACGCTTCGTGAGGTCAGCGAAAAGGCCGGTGTGTCGTTGGGGTACCTTTCCGAAGTGGAACGCGGGCAGAAGGAAGCCAGCTCTGAGCTACTGTCGTCCATCGCGCAGTCCTTGGGGTTGTCCACAGCCCAGATGCTTCGCATGGTGGCTGACTATCTTGATTCCGTGACTGTCTGATTTGTGGAATATGACATGATGACGCCCGGCGATTGTTCGCTGGGCGTTTCTCTTTTCGTATATAAATCAAGTCTGTGTACACTGGGGCGCGTGCAGGAACGTGAATTTTGGCAGTTGCTTGAGGAAGTGCTCGGACGTAGCTATGGTCGATCGTTGGCTCATGATCAGGTACTTGATCGCCTTGGCGGTATGACGGCGGTCGACGCGCTCAGTGCGGGCGAGGAGCCTCGAGTGGTCTGGAATGTGCTATGCGACCAGATGGGCATCCCGGATTCCCAACGTTGGGGCAAAGATCATAACGCGCCTCCCATGCCGGTTCGTTGAGTTTTTTCGAATACAACACACCTTTTCGAACAGATGTTCGCATGTTGGGATATAGTTATCCACAGACAACAACATAAACGGGCTGTTTCCAAATTCCTCAAGTCGCGTGAGAATGTTGATTTTCCAAGGAATGTTGGTTTATGACTCGTTGGATTGCATGTCTTCCGACCACAACGGTCGTTGGATTTGCAAGAACGAATGCTGTGGCCTTACGGTGAAGCCACCATTCGTCATAGTCGGCAGAAGGAGTAGTCATGGCACAGACGAGCGCGGCAAAGGGAGCCGCACAGAACAAGTCCGCGAACGGCATCGACCCGCGTCGTCAGGCCGCGCTTGATACGGCGCTTGCGCAGGTCGAGAAGAGTTTCGGCAAGGGGTCAGCCATGCGATTAGGCGATCGTCCCGAGCAGGATGTCGAGGTGATTCCTACCGGATCACTGGCATTGGATATGGCATTGGGCATCGGAGGTTTGCCGAAGGGTCGTATTGTGGAGATCTACGGTCCGGAATCCTCCGGCAAGACCACGCTGGCGCTGCATGTGGTGGCTAATGCTCAGAAAAACGGTGGGGTCGCCGCGTTCATCGATGCGGAGCATGCACTTGATCCTGTCTATGCGCGCAAGCTTGGCGTCGACACGGATTCGCTAATCGTCTCTCAGCCCGATAACGGCGAACAGGCGCTGGAGATCGCGGATATGCTGATTCGTTCTGGAGCGCTTGACGTGATCGTCATCGATTCCGTGGCGGCATTGGTGCCGAAGGCCGAAATCGAAGGTGAAATGGGCGACAGCCACGTCGGTTTGCAGGCGCGACTGATGAGCCAGGCATTGCGTAAGATGACTGGCGCTTTGGCTCAGGCGGGCACCACGGCCATCTTCATCAACCAGCTTCGTGAGAAGATCGGCGTGTTCTTTGGCAATCCGGAAACGACCACCGGTGGCAAGGCATTGAAGTTCTACTCGTCCGTCCGCATGGATATTCGTCGCATCCAGACCATCAAGAACGGCGACGAGGCTGTGGGCAACCGCACCAAGGTCAAGGTCGTCAAGAACAAGATGGCTCCACCATTCAAGACTGCTGAGTTCGACGTGCTGTACGGCGAGGGGATTTCCAAAGAAGG
The DNA here is from genome assembly GCF_040095915.1 of Bifidobacterium hominis. NCBI lineage: Bacteria > Bacillati > Actinomycetota > Actinomycetes > Bifidobacteriales > Bifidobacteriaceae > Bifidobacterium > Bifidobacterium hominis. The sequence continues at coordinate 115,103 of NZ_JBBMFR010000007.1, forward strand.
ATCTGTACTTGACATGGCGTTGCAGGTCAATGTCGTGAAGAAGTCTGGATCGTGGTTCACGTATGGTGGCGATCAACTGGGGCAGGGGCGTGAGAACGTGCGTCAGTTCCTCAAAGACAACCCGGAGCTCACTGAAGAGATCGAGAATAAGGTGAAAGCCGAATTCGGCCTCATTGAGCCTACCGACCAATTCGCCGAGGATAGTGACGATGCGTCGGCGAAGGATGCCAAGGGCGAGGAAAAGGCGAAATCTGCTGCCAAGCCGGAAACGGCCAAGGGCGCGGCAAGGTCTTCCAAGACCGCCGACAAGGCATGACGTATGATCAGTGCCGAGCAATTTCTTGAACAGCAGGGCCTCCAGCCGGTATCGTCCGAGGCTGGGGGCCCTGCCCTTGCCTGCGGCGGGCGGCTGCAGGACGACCGAATCGAATCCGGCTGCGGACAGGTTTTGCGCAATGATGAAGAAGACACGCCGAAGCGTGCGCGACACGCACGACACGCAGGGCGTGTCGTGGTCGGCGTGTCGCGAACCCCTGACGATCCGAATAATCTGGATGCGTGCAGGGAGGCCGCCCTCCGGTTGCTTGATGCGGCGCCGCGTCCGTCAGGTGCGGTGAGGGAGCGACTCGTTGGCAAAGGGTACGCTCCTGAAATAGTGGACGATGTGATTGCCAGACTGATTCGGGTTCGTCTCATCGATGACGAGGCGTACGCCCAGTCCGCGGTGCGGTACTGCGCATCACGACTGATGGGGCATAGGGGAGCGGTTATGGAGCTCAAACGCAAAGGTGTGGACCGCCAGCTTGCGCAACGTGTGTGCGATGAGGCCGAATCCCAAGGCGTGTTCGCCGAGGCCGCATGGGAGCTGGGACGTCGGACGGCGAGAAAAACTGCTGGATTGGATGTCGAGGTGCGTAAAAGACGGTTCTGGAGTGCTGGTGGTAGGAAAGGCCATAATCCTGAAGTTCTGCGGGAAATCGCACAGGAATTGTTCGTCTGAAACGGCTGATTCGCATAGTGGCTATGCGGTTTTTGAACACTGTTTCGCCACGGGGATCGGTCGATGCGATAAGGGAGTGAGACCTCTTATACCCCGGGTTCTGTCGTGCCTTAGGCACGGATGGCCATCCATCTCGACCTGACGTTGCCGCCAGGCTCTAGCAGCCTACCCGAAGGCTTCGGGCGAGCAGCCCTCAAACGCCTTCTGCTTGGCCTTGCTCCCGATGAGGCTTGCCATGCGGCCGACTGTTACCAGTGGCCCGGTGGTCTCTTACACCGCCGTTTCACCCTTACCTACCGGTCGAAACCGATAGGCGGTCTGTTCTCTGCTGCGCTATCTCTCAGGTCGCCCTGGGCGGACGTTATCCGCCATCGTGCTCTATGGAGCCCGGAAGTTCCTCAACCGACGGATCGGTCGCGGCCATCAAGAGGTCTCAAACGCACTATGATAGCAAGAAAACGGACGAAAGGAAAATCAAAAAAACTTTATTTTTCTTTCGTCAACTTTTCAGTGAAATCACAATGTTGCGGCTACAATGTTGACTACCGAACAGCGAAGCAGCTGTTTGGTCCGTATATAGCGGGTAACACCGCTTGAGTCTAGGGAGGTCCACATGGAAATCGTCGTTACCGGACGTCATACGCAGATCAAGCAAAGGTTCCGTGACGTTGTCGAAAGCAAGATGAATCGTGTGACCGCTATCGCTCCGGATGCGCAGCGTGTTCAGATTGTGCTGTCGCATGAGGGCAATCCGCGTCAGGCCGATACTGCCAAGCGCGTTGAAATCACTGTCATCGCCGGTCGTACTGTGGTGCGTGCCGAGGCTTCAAGCGCCGACGAGTTCAGCGCTTTGGACATGGCTCTCGACAAGCTGACCCTCCGTCTGCGTCGCACCCGTGATCGTCGCAAGGATCATCGTCGTGGCTACAGCGATCCGGTCCCGGTTGATCTTGGCGTCGTCGAGCCGACTCCGGAAGTCGAGGAGACCGCTGAGGAAGAGGTCGAAGAGCCGAACAACAGCCCGGCCGACGCCGTCGCCGCCGAACTTGGTCCAGGCGAGTCCGTCGAGGTCCAGGTAGGCGACACTCCGATCGTCATCCGTCGCAAGCTGCATATCGCGGAGCCGATGACCATCGATGAGGCACTGTATGAGATGGAACTGATCGGACACGATTTCTTCCTGTTCGTGAACAAGGAAACCGGCCGTCCGTCCGTTGTCTACCATCGTCACGGCTGGAGCTATGGCGTCTTCGAGATCGACACCCCGGAGAACGTGGCAAAGTAAGACATGCAACATGGTTGGATAGGGAGATGATCTGACCGAACGGAGGCTCGCGCGTCGTACGTGCGAGCCTCTTTTCATGTTTGAGAAGGTGCTTTAAATGGCGGGAAGATGCAACACGCTGGAAATTACGTAAAATGGACGATGTTTTTCGAAAATCGCTAAATAGCGACTAGTCTCGGACAAGGTAACTCACATACACAAAGGGAGTGATTGTGGTAGATATCGTTGACAAAGCCCTGCGAATGGGCGAAGGCCGACAGATCAAGAAGCTTGAGCACGTCGCTCAGGCAACCAACGCGCTGGAGGACGAGATCGCAGCGCTCAACGACGAGGAGCTTAAGGGACAGACCGCCAAGTTCAAGCAGCGTCTCGACAACGGCGAATCACTCGACAAGCTGATGCCGGAAGCCTTCGCCACCGTACGTGAGGCGTCCAAGCGCACCTTGGGTCTGCGTCACTTCGACGTGCAGCTCATGGGCGGCGCGGCATTGCACTGGGGCAACATCGCCGAAATGAAGACCGGTGAAGGCAAGACCCTTGTGGCAACCCTGCCGGCATACCTGAACGCGCTTGACGGCCAAGGCGTGCATGTCGTCACCGTCAACGACTATCTGGCAAGCTATCAGGCCGAACTCATGGGCCGTGTCTACCGCTTCCTTGGCATGAGCACCGGCTGCATCATCACCAACCAGAAGCCGCCGGAGCGCCGCAAGCAGTACAACGCCGACATCACCTACGGCACCAACAACGAGTTCGGTTTCGACTACCTGCGCGACAACATGGCGTGGGAAAAGTCCGATTTGGTGCAGCGCGGCCACCACTTCGCCATCGTCGATGAGGTTGACTCCATCCTCATCGACGAGGCCCGTACCCCGTTGATCATTTCCGGTCCGGCCGAAGGTGACGTGACCCGTTGGTACCGCCAGTTCGCACGTTTGGTGCTCAAGCTCACCCGCGACGAGGATTATGAGGTCGACGAGAAAAAGAAGGTTGTCGGCATTCTTGATCCAGGCATCAACAAGATCGAGGATTATCTCGGCATCGACAACCTGTACGAGCCGAACAACACCGCGCTGATCGGCTACCTGAACAACGCCATCAAGGCCAAGGAACTGTTCCTGCGCGACCGCGATTACGTGGTGACCGGCGGCGAGGTGCTCATCGTCGACGAACACACCGGCCGTATCCTGCCGGGTCGTCGCTACAATGAGGGTCTGCATCAGGCCATCGAAGCCAAGGAAAACGTGGAAGTCAAGGCTGAGAACCAGACCTTCGCCACCATTACCCTGCAGAACTACTTCCGTATGTACGACAAGCTGTCGGGCATGACCGGTACTGCAGAAACCGAGGCTGCGGAGTTCATGGGCACTTACAAGCTGGGTGTGCTCCCGATTCCGACCAACAAGCCGATGATTCGCGAAGACAAGGACGATCTGATTTTCCGTACCAAGAAGGAGAAGCTGGCCGCCATCGTGCGTGATGTGGCCAAGCGCCACAAGAAGGGCCAGCCGGTGCTGCTGGGTACCGCTTCCGTGGAATCCTCTGAAATCGTGTCGTCCCTGCTTGACGTTGCCAACATTCCTCACCAAGTGCTGAACGCGAAGCAGCATGACAAGGAAGCCGCCGTCGTGGCCGTCGCAGGCCGTAAGGGCGCCGTCACCGTGGCTACCAACATGGCAGGCCGTGGTACCGATATCATGCTCGGCGGCAACGTCGAATTCCTCGCTGATGCGAAGCTCAAGTCCGAAGGCTACTCTCCGGATGACACTCCGGACGAGTATGAAAAGCGTTGGCCGGGCACCCTGGCCGAAATCAAGGAGCAGGTCAAGGACGAGCATGAAGAGGTCGTCGAGCTCGGCGGTCTGTACGTGCTTGGTACCGAGCGTCACGAGTCCCGCCGTATCGACAATCAGCTGCGTGGCCGTTCCGGACGTCAGGGCGATCCGGGCGAGTCCCGTTTCTATCTGTCGCTCGAAGACGATCTGATGCGTCTGTTCAACACGCAGCTCGTGGCTCGCGTTATGGCCAAGGGCATGCCGGAAGGCGAGCCGATCGAGGCGAAGAGCGTTTCCAAGGGCGTGCGCACCGCGCAGAAGGCCGTGGAATCGCGCAACTTCGAAATCCGTAAGAACGTGCTCAAGTACGACGATGTGATGAACAAGCAGCGCACCGTCATCTACGCCGAGCGTCAGGCCGTACTGAAGGGCGAGGACATCCACGAGGATATCCTCAAGTTCATCGACGATACGGTATTGAGCTACATCAAGGGCGCCAACAAGGGCTCTGACAAGCCGAAGGATTGGGATTGGGAAGGCCTGTTCAAGGCTCTGAACGCCGTGTACCCGATTGCCGTCGAACCGGAAGCGGCCAAGGATGCTGTCTCCAAGCTCAAGGGAGACAAGGCCGTCGTGGCCTTGCAGGAGCTTATCGTTTCCGACGCCAAGGACCAGTATATCGACTTCGAAGGCAAGCTTGGTGAAGAGGGTCTGCGCCAGCTGGAACGTCGTGTCGTGCTCGCGGTTCTTGACCGCAAGTGGCGTGAACACCTGTATGAGATGGATTATCTCAAGGATGGTATCGGGCTGCGTGGCATGGGCCAGCGTGATCCGCTGGTCGAATACCAGCGCGAAGGCTACCAGATGTACAACTCCATGATCGAAGCGATCAAGGAGGAGACCATCCAGCTGCTGTTCCATGTCGATATCGATCGTGTCGCCACCACCGAAGACACCGATACCGAATCCGACGAGGATGAGGCCGTGAACGCGGCTGAAGCGGTGATGGGACTGGAAGGCGAGACCGAACCTACCGGCGAAATTGCTCCTGCCGAGCCGGAAACCGATGATGAGTCCGAAAAGACCGTCATCGACGAACTGGCCGACGAGCAGAAGAACGAACCTGGCATCGTTGGCATGCAGCCGATCAGCCACGCCGAAGGCAAAGTTCCGGCCAACAAGCGTCCGAAGAGCGCGGAATTGCACTCCCCATGGGCGGATGGCCGTACCTTCCCGGGAACTGGCAAGAACGCCCAGTGTCCGTGTGGTTCCGGTCGCAAGTACAAGATGTGCCACGGACAGAACGAGCAGTGACGCATGAGATAGTGCGTTGATGATTCGCGCATGGCGAAGGCGGTCTGCGGATTTTTCGCAGACCGCTTTTTTAATTCGTTCTTTTGCCATCTGATATACGTGAGATCAATATCGGAATTGTCTGTGCATTTTATAAGTGGGACGGTTTGTGTAATCATCTGTTCGTGATATGGACGTTGGAAAACCAAGAAACGTAGACCCGATACAATAAGCGGCATCATACAACGATATGACGTGCCGAAGCGTCAAGGAGGGCATCATGGACGAAATCACATGGAAGTCGATCCTCACTAAGCTGGTCGGAGGGGACCATCTAAGCGCCGAGGAATCCGAGTGGTTCGTCGATGACCTTATGAACGGCAACGCCAATCCGGCGGACGTTGGCGCGGTCCTGGCAACTCAGCAGCAGCTCGGCTTGACCTCGGGCGAGGTTCGCGGAGCGGCCAAAGCCATGATAGACCACGCCATCAAGCTCGACATTGAGGGGGAGACCACTGACATTGTCGGCACTGGTGGTGACGGTGCTGCAACGGTGAACCTATCTTCCATGGGTGCGGTGGTGGCTGCCGCCTCCGGAGTGAAAGTCGTGAAGCATGGCAATCGCGCAGCCTCTTCCAAGTGCGGCACCGCCGATTGCTTCGAGGCGTTGGGACTGCCTCTTGATCTGGATCCGGAGCAGGTTGCCCAAGTTGGCAATGAGTGTGGCATCGCTTTCGCTTTCGCACGTACCTTCCATCCGGCGATGCGTTTCGTTGGTCCGATTCGTGCCGCGCTGGGAGTGCCCTGCGTGTTCAACGTGCTGGGTCCACTGACCAATCCTGCCGCTCCGAAGCATATGGCGGTCGGTTGCGCCAATCGCAAGATGAGCCCGATTATGGCCGAAGTATATGCGGCGAACGGTCAGACCGGTATGGTCTACACCTCCAACGAAGGTTTGGATGAGATGGCTCCGACTGGCCCGGTGTCCGTCTGGGAGTTCGAGGACGGCAAGGTCACGGAAAATGAATTTGATCCAACCGTTGAACTCGGTCTCGCCAAAGTGACCGTTGCCGACCTCAAGGGTGGTGAACCGGAGCTTAATGCCCAACTATTCCGTGACTTCCTCGCAGGCAAGGACGTGCCGTTCCGCACTACCGCTCTGCTCAATGCGGCATCCGCGATTGTCGCCGATGGACATTTGGTGCCAACGGAAGCCAGCCTCGCCGATCGTTTCAAAGCGGCCTACACCATCGCCGAAGAGACCGTCGACTCCGGCAAGGCATCCGCGTTGCTTAATCAATGGATCGCCACCGCTCAGTCGAAGAAAAATGCCTGATTCAAGACTTTCTGATCGGTATTTACCAATAACTGAATAGCAAATGCGTGTGTGGCATCGAAATATCCGGTGCCGCACACGCATTTTTCTGATGCGAGGCTTTCGATATGGAAATTCTGTTGCCGGGATTCTTATGATGTTATGAGAATATGCGCGGTGGAGAAAGGACCGAAATCAGACCCTCGCGCCATCATCAAACTCATCAAAGCGAGTCTGCGAGTGTCCTTTGTGCTGCACAATAAGCCCTGCAGCGCCAACCAATGCACACAAGCCGAAAATCGACCCCAGAATCGCCGCCAACGCAGGCATGAACACGGAAGCGATGATACCAGCGACACCGACGACCAAAAGCACCCAGAACACCAGTTTCGATATCTTGACATGCCCGATTTCAGGATTCGGAGGCACGAAATCATCTCCATAACGGTCCATCATGCTATCGGTGTCCAACCAGCTGGAACCCGTGAAATCGCGTGGTCCACGATTTTGCGGCATATCGTCGGTGAATGTGCCCTGATCTAGATCCTGAATCGATAGCAGCGCCTCTTTTTCGCGTCGCTGCGCATGCTTCTCGAAACGCTTCGCACTTCGCGAGTGCTCCACGGCCTTCAAATCGTCGGCATGGGAACTGGCGAACTCTGCCCAAGCGGCATCCAGATCGTTCGCATCAGAGGAGGGAACATTCCCTCCATCATGCGACTCGGCATTTGGGTGTTCTTCATCGGCATTGCTATTGTTGAGGTCAGTCATACTGATAACTTTAATCAAGCGGATGCCCATCCGCTGGGAGGACCGTGAAGAATGCTCTACTGGTTTTTCGTTAAAGGCCTAGGACCGATCGCCATCCACCGTTTGGGGCCGACCGCAAAAGGGCTTGAAAACATTCCTCGCGAAGGCGGTGCCATCATTGCGGCCAACCATCTTGCCGTCATCGACGATGCACTGTTGCCACTGACCAGCCCACGCATGATTCATTTCATGGGCAAAGCCGAATATTTCGAAGGTAAAGGCATCAAAGGCAAGTTCAAGAAATGGTGGTTTACATCCGTTGGCGTGTTTCCCGTGGACCGTTCCGGTGGCTCCAAGTCGTTGGGCGCGTTGAACCATGCCCGTGAAATCATTGAGGACGGCCACCTGTTCGGCATCCACATCGAAGGCACCCGCAGTCCTGATGGACGTCTCTATAAAGGCCACACCGGTGCGGCGCGTCTGGCATTCGAAACCGGATGCCCGATTGTTCCGACCGCCATCATCGGCTCCCGAGAATTGCAGAAGCCAGGGCAGGTCATTCCCGACAAAGGCAAGACCACGGTGATTTACGGCAAGCCAATCGAGGTCGAAAAAAAGCCGGTGGATCAGATTACGCACGATGATCTGCGCTCGCTCACCGACCGTGTGACCATGGAGATTCAGAAGATGAGTGGTCAGGAATATGTGAACGAATACGCGCAGAAGGTCAAGGAACTGCTGAAGGCGACCAAGAAAGCAGAAGAGCAACCGAAGCAGGACTGAATTTCGTCGTTGCCGCGCAACCGCAAAGATGGTTAGAAAGCGGAGGCGGAACGCCATCAGTGAGCCCATCCAAGAAACCGGATGGGCTCACTTTATTGTAGGGAAGCACGTTGCCGTATCCGGCGGTTCCCTTACGTTTTAGAACAGTGAGGAATACATTTTCAATGTGATGGTGGTCGGGGTTCCATTTTCGTCTCGGATACGTACTTCGGTACCGCCTACCGGATCCTGCGAAGAGACCTTCTTATCTTGGCTGGCGTCCAATGTGAGCTGCGAACTCACTTTAACCGTGAATCCAAGCTTCTCCAACGCAGCTTTGGCGTCAGAGGCTTTCTGCCCCACATAATTCGGCAGGGTTATGGTTTCCGGTCCCTTGGAGACCACTACGTCGACGCTATCTCCCCAATGCAGCGTATCGCCGCTGTTTACGGAAGCGGAAATCACCTGACCCTGTGGAATCTTATCGTCGAAGGATTCCGTCCAATTGGCGGTGAGCTTGAGATTATTCATCGCCTGCTGCGCCTCACCCTTCGTCTTGCCGACGATATCAGGCATGGTTACTGGCTTTGGTCCCTGCGATACGGTAACGGTAATCGTCGTATTATGTGGCAATGTGGCACCGGGATCCACGCTTAACGACAGCAACGCCCCTTGCGGCACCTCAATGGAATACGTGTCATCGGAAGCGGCGGTCTGCTCGACATTATCGAATCCGGCCTTCTTCAACGCATTGATCGGATCCTTGCCGGAAGCGCTGGTCGCGTCGAGAATGTCGGCGGGAACCGTCGCCGGCCTGACTCCCTTGGAAACCACGACCTTGACCTTCTGGCCGCGACGCTTGCTGCCACGATCGCCGACATTCGCCGGATCGGTGGAGATGATATCGCCTTCCGCTACGGAATCGCTATACTCTTCCGACACTTCGTATTCGATATCGGAAACCTTCAGCAGACTCTCATAATCACTCCATTTCACACCGGTGATGGGGCAGGCCACGGAATCACTGCACGACATGCCATCCGGCTGAGGCATGGTCCAATAACTGCCGGGGCCTTGGTAATACCACCATGCCCAGCCGCCTGCGCCGCATGTCAGAAGAAGTGCAGCCACACCTGCGACGATAAGCGGCGTATGATGCTTTTTCGAAGATTTGTTCTTTCCCACATTGCCGTAATCGCCGTTCTGCACGACAGGGGATTGTGACGTCGTGCCGTCGTCTGAGGCATTGGCGTCTACATCCGGCGGCAACGATAAGCGCGTTGTCGCCTCGGGATCAACGTTCTGCTGTTGCACCGGCATGACGGTCGTCATGTTCGGTTTGACCCTGTCCAGTTTGCGTGTGCGATCGTCGAATTGTTGCGTCGGCGGAGCAGGGGGAGCGGGCGGGGCCGGATTACCCTCATTCATCGGAGCACCGGCATCTTTCGCTTGTGTGATATTGGGCGATACGTTGACGTTTGCCGCGGGAAGCTTATACTGCCAATCGCTGACCGCGAGCATGGATTGCAGTCGCTGCAGCTCGGCCAATGCGGCGGAAGCGTCTGCGGGGCGTGCTTCGACCGCGCGCGCCGTGAGGTGAGCGATGAATGCAGCCACATGGGCATTGATGCCCCCACAGGCGGTAACGATGCTTGGCACATCCTCATGAACATGCTTGAATACCAACGTCACCGGATTGTCCGAAGTGAACGGCACCTTGCCTGCGAGCATTTCCCAAGCCATGATGCCTACTGAGTACAAGTCGCCCTGAGGCGTGGCCTGATTCTTCTCAATCATTTCCGGCGCCAGATATGCGGCCGTTCCAAGCAGGACGCCAGTGGAGGAAAGCGTTGCCTGTGAAACCGTTTTGGCCAAACCGAAATCGGTGATCTGCACGTGGCCGCGGTTGTTGAGCAGAATGTTCTCCGGCTTGATGTCGCGATGCACCACGCCCGCGCGGTGTGCGGAAGCAAGGCCATCCAACGTTTCGCCGATGATACGCAACGTTTCACGAACGCTGAACGTGCCTTGCTGGTTCATCTCGTAGCGCAGATTCACGCCGTGAACATACTCCATGACGAGGTAGTCAAGACCGTCGAATTCGCCGGTGTCATACACTTGCACGATATGCGGATTGGCGATGGCGGCCGCGGAGCGTGCCTCGCGGTGGAACCGCTCCACGAATTGGTCACGGTGCGGCCCCTGAGCCAGCTGCGTATGCATGATTTTGATGGCGACAGTGCGCCCCAAGCGCTCGTCTACCGCCTGGTACACCGTGGCCATGCCGCCATCGGCGATTCTGCTGACGACCCGATACCGGCCTTCGATGACCTGACCTTCGGGGGCATGTGGAGCTTCACTCATGGTTGATTGCTGCGGTTCCTTCTTCAAAACGCTTCACGCTGAACGTGTTCTCATTTGTAGTCTACAAGCAGAGGTTTGCGGATTATGCAACGACCGTGCGTCCTGTCCGGAGACTGGTCAGAAGATACGCGGATCTCGTCACGCATTTGCACGTATGTCAGGTACGAAACGTGCGCAGGCCTCGACGAGCGGCGATTTGCGATACTCAGAAAGATCAAGCGCATCGATAGCCGATTTCGACGCATGCCACAGATCTGCGATTCTGTTGCGGGATCGCGCGATGGCTCCCGTCTGTCCAAACAGTTCAATGGCGCGTTGCACTTGAGTCTCGGAACGCGAATCGGCTTCCCACATGTCGATAAGCTCACGTCGTTGCCCATCATCCGCAGCGTTGATGGCATCGGCGAGAAGCACGGTACGCTTGCCTTCGCGAATATCTCCGCCAACAGGTTTTCCGGTATTCCTGCTTGATCCGACAACGTCCAAAAGGTCATCCGCAAGTTGGAACGCCAAACCGAGCGGCAAGCCGACCGCCACTGCGTGCCTTCGAGCATCATCCTTGCTTAAACCAGCGGCAAGCATGCCGAATTCCAAAGGGGCGATGGTGGTGTAGCTGGCAGTCTTCCAACGGAATACATTCAACGAAGCCTCCACCAGTTCGTTCGGATCGTCCAACGAGTTGAGCTCCACCGCCAAATCGAGTATCTGGCCAACCTCGACCTCGCGATGCATATTAAGCAACGCCGCAACCACATCGGAACCATAAGTAAGCTTGGATGCGGCCTTATCCGCGATATCCACGCTCGCCGTGGCCAACATGTCGCCGAGCATGATACCCAAACCATGACCGATAGCCTCACTATGCGTATCGGTGGAAAACGCACGATGCGCGGATGGCTTGCCGCGCCGCAGATCGGAATCATCGATGATGTCATCATGCACTAGGGCGCCGGTCTGAAAAACCTCCACGGCACACGCCAAATCAAGTAGCGCATCGAAATCGCGTTCCAGCACATCCTTCGAAGCGAACGCGCGGAACGAATCCAACGTCAGCAAGGCGCGAAGCCGCTTGCCACCCTCACTCGAAGTGACCGCCTGCGTGGCGACCATGTCTGCGATAGGCCTGCAGGAAGAGGCAATCGAATCGTCCGCATGAGGGAACGCAAAATCCTTCACTAACGAAACAATGCGTGATTCAATCTGTTCCAAATCGGAGGAGCTAGTCATACCAACAGTTATCCACAGGCATTCGACAAGACCAAATCTCAATGATTGCAATAGTTGTGGCAGCGAAACCATTTTGCGAAACGCCGAAAGACCCATCCTCCGACCACAGGCCTCGAAAAACAGCGCATCGCCTCGACGCATCAGGCATAGTGCCATACAAGCGGCGCGCAGAGAAGCCGATCAATCATGCCAAGGAGGACAGAACAATGACAGCCAACAGGACCGTACACATCACCGGAATGGAAATGAAAGAAACCATCAACCAATTCGAACAAGATTGCCGATTGAATGGCACGCGCAAAGCGGTACACTCCCTCATATCGGAGGCGTTCCTCATATGGATGGACGCACTCGAACAGGCGTCGGTGGAGAACGACGAGCCATGGCGAGTAGGCGTGACACGTACCGAATGCAGCCTCGATAGGGACACGGTCATACGAATTACAGTGGGCATGGGCGAAATGCTGTCCATACGCGATGCGTTCCTCATCTCCGCCATAGTCGACGAGCAACGCGCCAGTCGGGAGTTCCTTATGGATTTCGCCGAACGACCCAAGCAGTCCATCAACGCGCAACGTTTGGAACAGCTGCTCAGCGATTCATTCCGTGATCCCCTAGCCAGACCCGATATGAAACGTTGCGATCAGGCGATCAACATGCTGTTCGACATTATCGATATGATTCCGAAGACATATCGGGCGCAGCCGTTCGCCGTAATCAGCTACATCATGTGGTGGATGGGGCAGGAAGGCGCCATGGCAGCCGCCATCAGCGCGCTCGCGATAGATGATCAATGTTCGCTGGCGGCGATCGTATGTTCGGCGGTCGAACGGCATATCGGGCCTGCCTGGACATCGGAAACCTAAGGCAACACGCCGTAAAGTGGCGTGACTTGCGCGTGAAGGCCTCATTATGCGGGAATAATCGTCCTTGCAAGATGGTTTACTCACATAGTTGACGATTTGCCCTTGCCAGAAGTGGGTCCTTGTGGTATACGCTTCTGGCAGGATCAATAGGAGGATAAGTTTGGCCACCAAGGAAACGACGGCAAGCATGGAACAGGCTGATCTGACCGAAAAGACCACCTCCACGAAGAAAGCCGCTACGCGTAAGGCCTCCACCAAGAAAAGCGCAGCGAAGAAAACCACCGCAACGAAGACCCCTCGCAAGACTACCGCGAAGAAGAGCGCCCCTGCCAAGAAGGAGGAGCCGCTCGAGGATGATGCACTTGACGATGAGGACGCTCAGGTAGACGACGCCGATCTTGACGATTTCGACGCCGATCTCGAGGACGTCGATTCGGATGGTGACGACGATCTCGATGATGACGAGGAATCCGAGCCGGAGGATGACGACGAGGATGAGGAAGAACGCAAGAAGCCGGAAGAGCCCAAGGAAAAGGGCGCTTTCGTGGTGCGAGACGATGACGATGATGAGAATCTGACTCCGTCCGGCAATCCGAAGCGTCGTGTGATCGCAGCAGGAGCGACCGCCGATCCGGTCAAGGATTACCTGAAGCAGATCGGTCGAGTGAGCCTGCTGAACGCGGAGCAGGAAGTCGACCTGTCCGAGCGTATTGAGGCTGGTCTGTATGCCCAGCACCTGCTGGACACCGAATCCGACCAGATGGATTTCAAGCGCAAGCGCGAGCTTAAGTGGGCCGCAAACGATGGCAGGCGCGCCAAGGACCACCTGTTGGAGGCTAACCTGCGACTCGTGGTGTCGCTGGCCAAGCGCTACACCGGACGTGGCATGCTGTTCTTGGATTTGATTCAGGAAGGCAACCTTGGTTTGATTCGAGCTGTCGAAAAGTTCGATTGGAAGAAGGGCTTCAAGTTCTCCACCTACGCCACGTGGTGGATTCGTCAGGCCATTACCCGAGCCATGGCCGATCAGGCGCGTACCATTCGCGTGCCTGTGCACATGGTCGAAGTGATCAACAAGCTATCCCGTGTGCAGCGCCAGATGCTTCAGGACCTTGGTCGTGAACCTACGCCGGATGAGCTTGCGCGCGAGCTTGACATGCCGGTCGAGAAGGTGCAGGAAGTGCAGAAGTACGGTCGTGAACCTATCTCCCTGCATACTCCACTGGGCGAGGACGGCGATTCCGAGTTCGGCGATCTGATCGAAGATACCGACGCCATCGCGCCATCCGATGCGGTTGCTTTCTCGCTGTTGCAGGAGCAGTTCAGGCAGGTGCTTGAGACGCTGTCGCCGCGTGAAGCCGGTGTGATCAAGATGCGTTACGGCTTGGAAGACGGACAGCCGAAGACACTCGACGACATCGGCCGTGTGTATGGTGTTACCCGTGAGCGTATTCGCCAGATCGAGTCGAAGACCATGTCGAAGCTGCGCCACCCGTCTCGTTCGCAGACGTTGCGTGACTTCCTTGATCAGTGATCAGACGATACATATGTGAATGAAGTCGAGAAATCCGGCGGGAATGTCGAATTTCTCGGCTTCTTACGTCTACAAGACGTTTTTATGTTTTTGAAAGACCGAAGCGAATAAGTAAGTCGGAATGAGGGAAATGGCGAAGGACAAGGACAATTACGGCGCAGGCAGTCTTACTGTGCTTGAAGGTCTTGACGCGGTGCGCAAGCGCCCAGGCATGTATATCGGCACCACCGATAGCCAAGGTTTGATGCACTGTTTATGGGAGATCATCGATAATTCCGTCGATGAGGCCCTTGCTGGTGTCTGTAACCATATTGTTGTGACGCTGCATTCCGACGGTTCCGTGGAAGTTGCCGACAACGGACGAGGTATCCCTGTCGACATTGAGCCGAAGACTAAGCTTACCGGCGTGGAAGTGGTGCTGACCAAGCTGCATGCCGGCGCGAAGTTCGGCAACTCTTCGTACGGCGCCTCTGGCGGCCTGCATGGTGTGGGCTCGTCCGTGGTGAACGCGTTGAGCTCCAGGCTTGATGTGGAAGTGGATCGTGATGGCAAAACCCATCACATGTCGTTCCATCAGGGTCACCCGGGTGTGTATACCGACGTCGATCCGGAGCATCCGTCGCCGGATGCGCCGTTCAGGCGCACGCGCAAGAACCGCCCGACCGAACTTGAGATCATTGGCAAGGTCAGTCCGAAGACCACCGGTACCCGCATCCGTTACTGGGCTGATCCGGAGATTTTCAACGATACCGCAGAATTCAGCTACGAGCAGCTGATCGACCGTGTCAGGCAAACTAGCTTCCTGGTGCCGGGATTGAAAATCACCGTCATCGACGAGAATATTCCGGAAACCGGCGATGAATCAGTCGACGAAATGCTGGAAGTCGACGATATTGCAAATGCTGCAGGTGATGAACCGCAGGAAATTGCCGAAAGCGATGAATCTGAACATGACGCTGCCGAGCACGAGGAAGCTGCGGAGCAGATCGAGGAAACCGATGTTGCGGCACAACCTCAGGGATCGAAGTATACTCACGCCCGTATCGAGGAATTCTGCCATACCGGTGGCGTGAGGGATTTCGTGGACTACCTGTCCAAGGGTGAAGCCGTTTCTGACATTTGGCGCGTTACTGGCGAAGACACGTACGTTGAAGAAACCCAGGCCGTTGGCGACGGCGGCGAGTTGCATGCGCAGAAGGTCACAAGAAAGTGCGCCGTTGACATCGCCATGCGGTGGACCAACGGTTACGACACCACCATGCGCAGTTTCGTCAATGTGGTGGAGACCCCCGGCGGCGGCACGCATGTGGACGGCTTCTTGTTAGGAATGACCAAGCAGATTCGTAAGGCCATTGAAGACAATGCGCGCAAGCTCAAGGTGAATCTCAAAGATTCCAACATGAAGGTCGAACGTGATGATATCCTGGCCGGTCTTGTGGCCGTCATCACCGTGCGTATCGCCGAACCGCAGTTCCAAGGCCAGACCAAGGATGTGCTTGGCACCGCGCAGGTCAAGCCGATCGTCAGCAAAATGACCGACAAGCAGTTCGGTGAGATGATCACCGGATCCAAGCGCGGCTACAAGGAACAGTCCGGTCGCGTACTTGAGAAGATCGTCGGCGAAATGCATGCCCGCATTCAGGCGCGTAAGACCAAAGAGGTGACCCGTCGCAAGAACGCGCTCGAATCGGCGTCCATGCCTCCGAAGCTGTCTGACTGCCAGCCGGGTAATGACGATGTAGCCGAACTGTTCATCGTGGAGGGTGATTCCGCGCTTGGTACCGCCAAGGCCGCACGTAACTCCGGCTTCCAGGCGTTGTTGCCGATTCGCGGCAAAATCCTTAACGTGCAGAAGGCGTCGCTGTCACAGATGTTGTCGAACAAGGAATGCGCGGCGATTATTCAGGTGGTCGGTGCTGGCTCCGGTGCAAGCTTCGACATTGAGCAGGCAAGATACAACAAGGTCATTATGATGACCGATGCAGATGTTGATGGTGCGCATATCCGCATTCTGCTGCTCACCTTGTTCTACCGTTACATGCGGCCGCTCATCGAGCATGGCCATGTGTATGCGGCTGTGCCTCCATTGCATCGCATCGCCTTGACCGGAGCTCGCAAGGGGGAGTACATCTACACGTATTCCGATGATGAGCTTGCCGGAAAATTGGCTGAGCTTGACAAGAAGCACATCAGCTACAACGAGGACATCCAGCGTTACAAGGGTCTTGGTGAGATGGACGCCGATCAGTTGGCTGACACCACCATGGATCCACGCACGCGCATGCTGCGCCGTATTCGTATGGAAGATGCCGAACAGGCCAGTCAGATCTTCAGTCTGCTGATGGGCGATGATGTGCCTCCTCGAAAGGCATTCATTGTTGAGAATGCCGATGACTTCGACCGTTCCAAGATCGATACCTGATTGGTGCTTTTCGATGGTTCGCCCTCCGCTGCGTCAAAGACGTTGCGGAGGGCGTTTTCTTAGCGAAGAGGTATGTGATTTCGCGCGGTAAAGATTTAAGATTCTGCGGTAAATAGTGCAATTGAGCAGTTACCGATCGGTAGATAGATATGTTTACAATAATGGCTGATATTGTCTTCGGCAGCTATCAGTTAAGAGGGAGTAGGACGTGGTCAATCTTTTGCTTGCCGTGATTTATGTGGCGTTCATCAGTCTTGGTTTGCCGGATGCGGTGTTGGGTGCCGCATGGCCGACGATGAGTGTCGATTTGGGTGCGCCCATCTCTTGGGCTGGCGGCATTTCCATGACGATTTCCGCTGGAACCATCGTCTCCGCGCTGCTTTCCGACCGTATGACCTTGCGTTTTGGGGCGGGCAAAGTCACCGCGGTTTCCGTGGCTTTGACGGCGTTGGCGTTGTTTGGCTTTTCGGTGGCTCCGAACTATTGGGTGCTGATTCTGCTTGCCATCCCGTACGGCTTGGGCGCTGGCGGAGTTGATGCGGCCCTCAACAACTATGTGGCCATTCACTACGAGAGCCGTCATATGAGCTGGCTGCACGCCATGTGGGGCATCGGCGCATTGACCGGCCCATACATCATGGGATTCGCTTTGGGTGCGGGCCAAGGCTGGTCGTGGGGCTACCGTTACATCTCCATACTGCAGGTTGCGCTCACCGCCGTTCTTATTTTCAGCCTGCCACTGTGGAAGAAGCGTTCCGAGGTGAAGACGGGCGAAGTTTCCGGCGAATCCGACGGAACAGCCAATAATGAAACTCGCAAACCGCTTAGTGTGCGAGGCGTGCTTGCCATTCGCGGCGCCAAAGAAATCCTGGTGATGTTCTTCTGCTACTGTGCGCTGGAATCCACGGCCATGCTGTGGGGCAGTAGCTACATGGTGCTCGGCAAAGGCATTGATAAGACCACGGCCGCCACGTGGGCCAGCCTGTTCTGCATCGGCATCACCGTAGGCCGCTTGGCGAGTGGCTTTCTGACCATGAAGTTCGACGATCCGACCATGATTCGTCTGGGCCAGGCGCTCGTACTGACCGGTATCGTTAGCATGTTATTGCCGTTGCCGCACAATATCGGCACTATTATGGGGCTGATGGTCATCGGTCTCGGCTGCGCTCCGATTTACCCGTGCGTCATTCATTCCACGCCGGCATATTTTGGCGAAGACAAATCACAGGCAATCGTCGGCATGCAGATGGCATGCGCATACGTCGGCTCGATGTGCATGCCGCCGGTATTCGGCTTGATCGCACAGCATGTCAGCGTGCTGTGGTTCCCTCTGTACATGTTGGTTTTCCTGGTGCTGATGGTGATCATGCACGAGAGCCTGCGTAAAAAGTGCGCTGGTCAGACCATCGGCTGATAGGGCGTTGCCGCCACTGCGTCTGCGATGCCATGAGCAGCATTGTAGATTTCGCATATACGGTTAGGGCTACTGAAACCGAGCGCCACATACCATACGATAAACAGTACGGCCACGGTCGCGGTCAATGGCAGTCGTTGTGTTTTCAAACGAATAAGACACAACAGGATCACAGTGGCAAGCAAGGCGATGAATGATGCCGAAAGGTAGCGTAGCCAAGTCAAACCGTATGCGTTGATGTACAGCCCTAGTCGAAGTGCCGCTGAAGTCAGAATAATGGTTGTTAACGCCAGCAATGCGACCAATGTGATGTTGAGCGTGCGTGTGCGTGGTGCGAGAGTGATCGCCAAGCCGAACAAGGTCACATTAATGGCCGTGACTGCCAACAGTTGAAAGAATCCGCTGCGTGCGTATTCGCTATAGGTCAATCCATCTGGCAGTGCGATTGAACCGTCAGTGAGCAATCCTGCGAACAGGAACCGGACTTGTACGGCACAAAACAGCGCGTACACCATCAGGGTCACGGCCAGTACCACGAACGCTGTTATTGAACTGAGGGAGAAACGTTGCTTCGGCGGTGTGGAAGTGGGTTCGGTGTCGATACTGATGAGCAGAGAGAACAGCAATGGCCACGGCAATACGATGAACATGATGTGAAGAATGAGCGCCATCGGATTGAAATCACGGAGAACGTTCAACACCTCATATTGCACTATTTGATCGGCGCCGACAAGCAACGGTATGATCGTCAAAAGCAATGGAATGGAAATCAGCAGCGCGATGCCGATTTCGCGCACTTTTGAACGTTGTCTCGACGCGACTGCGAATCTTGCGAATATGACGGAAAACGGTTCCGCAAAATCGCGAATGTGAATAAACGGCTGCTGCAACCAGCCGGTAAACCAATTCCAGACAACTTGAAGTGGACGACGAACATCGTAACGCCCGTTGACCAGCTGACAGTGCAGCATAAGCAACGCCGGTTGAACGAATTGCGTGGTGAGCGCGTATTCGTCGTTTCCCGAATAATACCAGGTCGACTGAGCGAGTATATTCCACACGCCAATGGCGACGATGCTTCCTAAAGCAAGCCAAACAAGAACTTGTTTTCGTGCGGTTTTCCAGTGCAGCGCGGTTACGGTAAGCGTACAGATGATCCAGAAAACCGGCAGTTCATATCCGATAAGCCATGTCGGAGGTATGCTGCAGATCAGACGGTCGAATGCGAAAGTGATGAGAAATGCAGCGCCAATGGTGATGACCGCGCGTTTGCCGAGGGGACGTTGCGCTATTTCTTCCTGCGTGATTTTGGGTTTCGCCAAAGGCTGTTCCTCCTGATGTGCGGATGATTCTTGTGTTGGTTGGTTTTCTTGTGCTCTTGGTGTTTCTTGAGTCTCTCGCATTTCTCGTAATGACGATGATTGTTGAGATTGTGATGGGGAAGTGCTGGCTGGTTCCGTCATGACAAATTCCTTCCTTGAGTGTGTTGGATGTCATCGTATATATCGAAAAACGATAGAAAAATATCGACTAACATACTTTCACAAGATTTGCATATCGAATATCGATAGATTATTATCGATATTCAGGTTTATTGAATTGAAGGAGACGGATATTATGTCGAATTCCGCGGCGAAACGTTCCATGGTGATTGGCGTATTGCGTGTGCTGATTGTGATAATTGCAATATGCTGCCTCGGACTGCAGGTCAGTGCGATTGCGGCATCCGCTGGCGTTGCTTCCAAGTATGCCGACGCCGACTCGATGCATTGGCTGTATGCGGTTGCCGCAGTGCTGATTGTCGCTTGCTTCGAGTCCGCGTTGGTACCGCTGTGGAGATTGCTGACCTTGGTTGAAAAACGCGATGTCTTTTCCGGTAAGGCCATGCGTTGGGTGAATCACATTCTCGTATATGCGGGGATTGAAGGCGTACTGGTGCTCGCTGTGATGGTTGGTCAAATCTGGTTGTCGCCTTCGCGCTTTCTGATGGCTGCGGTGGGGGTCGACTGGCAAATGTTTCCATACGTCGTGCTGGCGGTCGGTGCGGCAACGCTTCTGCTGATCGCAGCGTTCGAACTGTTGATGGTGGTGATGCGCTCGCTGCTGATGCAGGCCATCGAACAGCGTGACGAATTGGCGGCGGTGATTTGATATGGCCATTCGCGTGAATCTTGATGTGATGCTCGCCAAAAGAAAAATGAGTGTCAATGAACTGGCGGAGGCTATAGGCATAACGCCGGTCAATGTTTCGGTGTTGAAGAACGGACGTGCCAAGGCAATACGGTTTTCCACGCTTGATACCATATGTGAGACATTGCATTGCCAACCGGGAGATGTGCTCGAATGGGTTGATGGCGAAGGTGAGTGACGTCTCACGGTGATGCAATAATCGAACGTATGTACGAATGTTTGAACTTGTTCTCAGAGCCGACCAAAGCATGGTTCAAACATGCGTTCAATCGGCCCACCGAAGCCCAGCGGCAGGCGTGGCCAGCCATCCATTCCGGCGGGAACGTGCTCGTTGTGGCGCCCACTGGGTCGGGTAAAACCCTCTGCGCGTTCCTTTCGGCTCTTGACCGGCTTATGGCGGGCGGAGCGCGTTCCGCAGGAGTGGACATTCATGGCGAAACCGCGGCAACCGAGAGCCATACGGAACGAAGAACTGTGAAGAAGGGTTCCCGCAAGAAAACGAAGCGTAACGTCAAAGTGCTGTATATTTCGCCGTTGAAGGCGCTTGGCGCCGATGTGACGAAGAATCTTGAACTGCCATTGCAGGGAATTTCTCAACAGTGCGAGGCGATGGGGCTGCCCGTTCCCGATGTTGAAGTGGCTATGCGCAGCGGTGATTCCACACCTGAACAACGTCGAAAAATCGTCAGCCATCCGCCGGATATTCTCGTCACCACGCCAGAATCATTATTCCTGCTGCTTACCTCTAAAGCGAACAGCATATTGGTGGGTGTGGAAACAGTGATCGTCGATGAGGTGCATGCGGTAGCAGGTACGAAGCGAGGCGCGCATCTCGCATTAAGTCTTGAACGCCTTGACGATATGATCGGACATCCAGTGCAGCGCATAGGGTTATCGGCAACCGTTAATCCCGTTGAGGAAGTAGCGCGGTTCCTTGGAGGTTCGCAACCGGTAACGGTGGTGAACCCCGGCGATGCTCCGGCTATGGATTTGAGGGCCGTGGTACCGTTGCGCAATATGCTTGGCACCAGCGCTACAGGTGGTTCGGTATGGCCGGCTCTTGAACGGTCCATTCTCGATGAGGTGTTGCGGCACCGAACCACATTGGTGTTCGTCAACTCGCGTGGATTGGCAGAGAAGCTTACTGCACGGCTCAATGACATGTATGCGGAGTCGAAACAGGGCACGGAAGCAACCGATTTGAGTGAGCACCGTGACTTGGGCTCGCCGGAAGGTCGCGAGCAATTTGCCGGGCATTACGATTCGGTGGTGGGGTCCACCACCATGCTGGTTGAATCACATGACGATGCTGATGTGATTGCCATGGCACATCACGGGTCCGTGTCAAAAGATCGGCGCAAACGGATCGAAGAACAGTTGAAACGCGGCCAGTTGCGTTGTGTGGTGGCCACTTCCAGCTTGGAACTTGGCATCGATATGGGTTCTGTGGATCTGGTGATTCAGGTGGCTGCCCCATTGTCGATCGCATCGGGATTGCAGCGAGTGGGCCGTGCCGACCACAATGTCGGGGGAGTCTCGCATGCGTTGTTCTTCCCCGTCACCCGACAGCAGATTATTGGCGTAACAGCCAGCATGGAATGCATGAGGGAAGGGGCTATAGAATCATTGCGCATGCCCCGCAATCCTCTGGATGTGCTCGCACAGCAGACCGTCGCAGCCGCGGCCATGGAAGATCTTCCCACGAATGATTGGTACGACCTCGTGCGTCGTTCCGCGCCTTTCCGAGATCTCGACCGGTCCATGTTCGATGCGGTTATCGGCATGATGACAGGCACGTACAACAGTGAGGACTTTTCCGCATTCCGACCGCCGCTGCAATATAACGAAGAAGCGGGACTGATTTCCGCACGTCCAGGAGCGCAACGTTTGGCAGTGACCAGCGGCGGCACCATACCTGACCGTGGCATGTACACGGTGGTACTTCCAGAAGAAGGCTCCGGCGCGGGCCCTCGACGGGTAGGTGAGCTGGATGAGGAAATGGTATACGAATCCCGTGTGGGAGACATCATCACCTTGGGGACTTCGACTTGGCAGATCCAAGAGATCACACGAGACAGGGTAGTGGTGGTTCCCGCACCAGGCCGTACCGCACGCCTGCCATTCTGGCATGGGGACCAGGACGGTCGCGATTATGGTTTCGGATTGGCACAAGGGCGTTTGACACGCGAACTCAGCCAAAGATTGCACAGACACGAACCAGCGGAGAATGGTGATCAGAATACGGTCCAAACTGTATCGGAAGTGCGGTTCGACCGTGAGGCCACACAACGTTTGAAACGGGACGGTCTTGACCGCAATGCCATAAGCAATCTTGCCAAACTGCTTGACGAACAACGTGAGGCGACCGGTGTGATTCCTTCGGATCGTGATCTCGTGGTGGAACGTTGTCAGGATGAAGGTGGGGATTGGCGCATTATCATCCATTCGCCATACGGTAGGCGCGTGCATGAGCCTTGGGCGTTGGCTATTACCGCGCGAATCAAACAGCGGTTTGGTTTCGATGGTCAAGTGTATGCGGCCGACGATGGCATCGTTCTACGATTGCCGGACGGTTATGGCGATTTGCCGATGTGTGAGCTTCTGCTGTTCGACGTGGACGAATTGCAGCGCATCGTTGAGACACAGGTTGGCGAAAGCGTGCTCTATATGGCCCGATTCCGCGAATGCGCGGCCAGGTCACTTTTTCTGCCGCGCACTCGTCCAGGCAAGCGTGTGCCGCTATGGCAGCAGAGGTTGAAGGCCGCACAACTATTGAATGCGGCCCGTACCCGTAAGAATTTTCCCCTATTGCTGGAAACCGCGCGCGAATGCCTGCAGGATGTGTACGATCTTCCCGCATTGCACACGATTATGAACGGGTTGAATGCTGGAACGATACTGCTGTCGGAAGCGGTTACCGAAACGCCGTCTCCGTTCGCGGAGAACATGCTGTTTGGTTTCGTTGGATCGGTGATGTACCAGTATGACGTGCCGCAGGCCGAACGAAGCACGCAGTTGCTGTCCATGGATCTGGAAGTGCTCGAACGGCTTCTAGGAAGCACGGATATGGCATCGTTGTTGGACGCCGAAGCTATTACACAAGTGGAGGGCGAGCTTGCTGGGCGAACATTCTGGAATGATCTCGCCGAAGAAGATATCAGCGGGCGCGTAACAAGATACGCCAAAACGCATGGACCATTCACCGCTGACAAGATGATTGCCGAACTGGACATTGACGCGGCTCAGGCGGTGCATGCGCTTGATGAACTGGATGCCCGAGGAGAACTCATCAAGGGAAGATTCACTGATTCAGGTGAGACTTCCGAAAAGAACGATATTCAGCAATGGCTCCACAAGGATGTTTTCCGGCGTATTCGAGCATTGTCTCTTGCCAAGGCCAGAAAGGCCGTCAAACCGGTCGATTCGAGCGTCTATCAGGCGTTTCTGCTTAATCGTCAGGGCGTTGGCCCTGTTGGAGGTGAACGCTACGAAGGCGTTGATGGTCTGATGCGTGTCATCGAGCAGTTGGAAGGCGTGTTCCTGAACGCTTCGGTATGGGAGTCCATGGTATTCCCGGCACGTGTGCGTGACTATCAGCCTAGTATGCTCGACGAACTCATCTCATCGTCGGATGTGGTGTGGGTCGGTTCGAAAGCAAGTGGATCCAACGCCAAAGAAGCTGGTGAGATCGCCTTCTATCCAGCAGGTTCCTTGCTGCTCAACCAGCCTGAATCGGCGGTGGATAAGCTGAACGATAATGAAACGTTGACCATGCCGGATGCCGTGTTAACGGCGTTAAGCGGTGGCGGAGCGTTTCCTATTCAACTGCTTTCAGCCGTGACAAAAACCATCTGGCTTGAGCATGCCGAAGCGCAGGTGAACCCCGAAACGGGCGAAATCATCTTTCCGGCATGGGGCGAGCGGCAGTTCGAAGAAGCCTTATGGTCACTGGTATGGCAGGGGAAAATGACGAACAGTTCGTTCGCACCAGTACGAGCGCTTCTGCACGGAGGCAAAACCGTTCGCGCACCCCGTCGTGCCGCGCGTAGACGCGTCACCATGCGTCCTCCAACACCATTGGCGCTGAGTGGATTATGGTCCGCAGTATCTTGTGGCGACGGGCGAACCGTTATGCCAAACAAACCACTAGACGGTGTTATCGAGCCGGGCATGCTCGAAAACAGCGATACCGGCATTGACATGGCGCATACGGCAAGTGTAGAGGAGCGTGAGCTGGCGCTCATCGACTCATTACTGGACCGATACGGCGTGATTGCCGCTCCTTTGGTTGACAAGGAACGGATTGCCGGAGGATTTTCAGCGCTCTATCCGGTACTCAAACGAATGGAAGAACATGGCACACTGGTCCGAGGCATGTTCGTGAAAGGTTTTGGCGCGGCACAATTCGCGGAACGAGACACCGTCGACGCGCTGCGCAGCGACACGCAATGGCACAGTCAATCCTGCGTTGCGCTCGACGTGACCGATCCCGCCAATCTCACTGGTTCCGCAATCGCCTGGCCAGAACAGGATTACCTCAAACCAGCACGCAGATCCGGTTCCATCATTGTGCTCAAACAAGGCGAACCGGTACTGTTCTCCGTGCCAAAAAGCCATAAAATTGTCAGCTTCACCGCAGACGAAACAATATTAAGACCGTCATGCGCCGAACTTGTCTACGTATTGCAGCGCCAACCCAGCGGCAGCATCAGCTTCAGCGAAATGAACGGAACATCATTGAAAGCACGCAATGAATACCGGCAAATCCTTTACGCCGCAGGTTTCGTCGATAGTCCGCAAGGCATGAAACTTTACTGTTGAAAAAGATCATCATCGCTAATGCATAGTGACAGCGCGGACGAAAACGAAGGAACAACAATGCCCGCGTCCCACGAACGGAATCCTAAACGATTCCAAACTTCGCAAAACGCGGGCACGTCATATTGCAATGGGTTAGCCGACGATGGCGATTGGCGTGGAAAGTTCCGTACCAGAACCGTCACGACGCATATCCGGCTTTGGCAATTCCACGCCGGCACCGCCCTGCGTGGAAGCGTGTACGGGGTATGTGCCCACAAATGCGAGAATCAACGTATCCTGTCCCTTGAGGAAGCGCTGCGAACGAACGCCACCGGTACCGCGGCCCTTCGTCGGATACATTTCCAACGGGGTTACCTTCGCGGAACCATTCTCCGTACCCGGCAACGCTTCGGAATCACCTGCAATCGTCAACACCACAGCTCCAGACGCGGAGAACAGGCCATTCTCGCCTTCTTCATAATTCCATGCCACCTTGCTGGCGGGAACCACAGCGAACGCAGCCACTGAGCAGCCTTCAGCCAGGCGAATGCCTGCCATGCCTCCGGCGGTGCGTCCCTGCGGGCGTACGTTCTTCGCCTCGAACGTCAGCAGGGAGGAGTCGGTGGATACGAACACCAGCCGATCCTCGTCACGCGCCTCGGCGGCGGCCAGAACTTCATCATCATCCTTCAAATCGATGACATTCCATGAATCCATGGTGGTGGGCGATTCACGATTCCAACGCTTGACTACACCATTACGCGTACCCAACGCGAGAGGAGTGGACTCTACGGCATTATCGCCGGAATCGTCGGCGGATGGCATGGCGATCGCGGCGATTACACGTTCACCACGAATTGGATCGGTGTTTTCCGTCATACCGATCAATTCTTCGGCGCGAACGCCGCCAGTCACGTGGAGCGGCCCATCTGCAGACACAACCGGCAATTCCACGACATGCGCCACAATCAGACGGCCGGCAGATGTGATCAAACCATATGAAGAACGCGTGGTCGTGCGGAAGATCGAAATAATCTGATCATCCTTTACACGCTGGTCGGCAGAAGAGCGATTCTCCCAGCGCTCCAAAGCGTCTTCGGAGGTACGTGCGATCAGACCAGTGGCTGACAACATCACAGCGCACGGTTCGTCATCAATCTGCAAAGCCATGGCTGCGGCATTGTCTTCGCCGGCTTTTTTCGCGGCCTTCGCGGCGGCGGCGACATCGGCGGCAGCTGACGACACTGTGGCTGCGGCGCGCGCCGCAGCCACAGCGGAGGCGGATACTCCATCATCGCCATGCGCCGTAACGGGCACAAGCCCGCCGTCAGCATCTTCATCCAACAGCACAGTGCGACGTGGCGTGCCATACGTGGCAACAGCCTCGTCCATTTCGGCGATCACCACGCCGTCAAGAGCCTCAGAGGAGGCAAGAATGCGATCCAACTCCTCGATACGTTGCTTCAAATCGTCGCGTTCCGCTTCAAGCTCGATGCGGCTCATTTTCGTCAGGCGACGCAAGCGCAAATCGAGAATGTACTGTGCCTGAATCTCATCCAGATCAAACACCTTGATGAGCTTCGTCTTTGCTGCTTCGGCATCGTCAGACGAGCGAATCACCTGAATCACTTCGTCAATGTCGACCATCGCAAGCAGAAGGCCTTCGACCAGATGCAGACGTTCCAGCGCCTTCTTTTTGCGGAATTCGCTACGACGGCGAATCACCACACGACGATGGTCCACCCACACCTGAAGCATTTCCTTCAAGCCCATGGTGTGTGGGCGACCGTTGACCAACGCCACGTTATTGATGGTGAAATTGTCTTGCAGCGGCGTGTGCTTGAGCAGTTGCGCAAGCACGGCGTTCGGGTCGAAGCCGGTTTTGATTTCAATGACAAGACGAGTACCGTTATGGCGGTCCGTCAGGTCGATTGCGCCGGAAATACCCTCCAGCTTGCGATTCTTTACACCCTCGGAAATACGTTCCAACACACGTTCCGGGCCGACCATGAACGGCAGTTCCGTTACGACAATTGCCTTCTTGCGAGCGGTTACGTTTTCAATATGCGTCACCGAACGCGTGGTCAACGCGCCACGACCGGTCTCGTAGGCCTCGCGAATGCCCTTACGTCCCACAATCACGCCACCGCTCGGCCAGTCCGGACCTGGAACATAGCGCATAAGCTCTTCCAACGTGGCGTCAGGATGATGCATCAAATGTTTGGCTGCGTCAACCACTTCGCCCAGATTGTGCGTTGCCATATTCGTGGCCATGCCAACGGCGATGCCGGAACCGCCATTGACGAGCAGATTCGGAATCGCGGCAGGCAAAACGGTTGGCTCCTGCAGCTTGTTGTCGTAGTTCGGTGTGAAATCCACTGTATCTTCGGCGATATTCGCGTTCATGCCAAGCGCAGCCTGGGCCATACGCGCCTCAGTGTAACGGGAGGCCGCAGGACCGTCGTCAAGAGAACCGAAGTTACCATGGCCATCCACCAACGGCAATCGCATCGCAAACGGCTGCGCAAGACGAACCATTGCCTCATAGATGGCGGAGTCGCCATGCGGGTGAAGCTTACCCATCACCTCGCCGACCACACGAGCCGACTTCATGTACGGACGATCCGGATTGAGGTTCATCTGACCCATCTGGTAGATGATGCGGCGCTGCACCGGCTTCAGACCGTCTCTGGCGTCGGGCAATGCGCGGGCATAGATCACCGAATACGCGTATTCGAGGAAGGACTTGCTCATCTCCTCGTTCAACGGTGTTTCGACGATGTTCTCTTTGACCGTACGCGGGTCAAAGGCTGGTTTTGCCGGTTTGCGGTGCGACACCATGCGGTGAATCTCCTCACGGAAAAGTAATGGTAATCAACCTAGCAATGTTACCAGCCGGTACCACCGCGGTGCTTGAATAGGAGTCATGAGTGTTGAAGTGCCAAGCGACGAAGAGCTGCTTACCATGACCGAACCGGCATGCTACGGAGATGACATGCCATCTGAAGGGACCCGTGGGGGAGCGTTGCACCTGTCGTCAGTACTTCCTGCGGTTTCCAACGCCATTGGCTGCCCCATGCCAACGGACATTCATTCTGACCCGAAAGGTCTGCAGGAAGCGCTTGGGCTGCCGGACGCGGCGTCCGCGGTCGTGGTGCTCGTGGATGGTCTCGGCTACTGGAACCTCAACATGAGACTGGGACATGCGCCCTACTTGCGGTCCCTCATGAACGAGTCCGCCAATCAACGTCCCATCGCCACATGCATGCCGAGCACTACCGTCGCGGCCATGTCTACATTCGGTACGGGAACATGCCCCGGTATGACGGGTATGACCGGCTATACGCAGCTCAATCCGAAAACCGGTGAAATATGCCAGCTGATTTCCTTCAAAAATGCGGTTCCTCCGCTTGAGTTGCAGCAGCAGCCGACCATGTTTGAACAGCTAAGCGCGCAAGGTGTTCGTGTGACCAGTTCTGGATTGCCGAAATTCGCGTTTTCCGCGTTGACGCAGGCTGCCTTGCGTGGCAGTGACTACATTTCCAACGATGATCCGCACAAGCGTGTCGCAGTCGCGGCTCAGGCGGCGAAAAATCCCGGACTGACGTACCTGTATCTGCGTGATACCGATAAGGTCGGGCATAATTACGGTTGGGATTCCGACAAATGGATTGGCACGTACGAGCGTGTTGACGCTCAGCTCGGCCTTCTCCGCCGCAGCGTGCCCAAAGGCACATTGATTGTGATTGTGGCGGACCACGGTATGATCACCACTGATCCCGAATCCGTGATTGACATTGCACAGGATCAGCGGCTCATGCAGGGCGTCGCCCATGTCGGCGGTGAACCGCGTTGCGTCATGCTCTATGCGGAACAGGGCGAGGCCCCGGAAGACATCGCCACACGGTGGCGTGACGTGTTGGAAGACCGGGCACAAGTGCGTACGCGATCGCAGGCGATTGCGGAGGGTGTGTACGGACCTGTGGTCTCGCACGTCGAACCGATGATTGGTGATGTGATCGTATCGGCCACGAAGGCCGTCACCATCGTGGATTCCCGTACTCAGGTGGAAAAGGCGATGCATCTGCCGAGCGTGCATGGCTCGCTCACCATGCTCGAGTCCGATATCCCCTGTCTGATCGACGTGGCCTAACATGCAGGGTTTGGCTCAGTCGCCGAACAGAATCTCATCCCAACTTGGCACGGCGGAACGTCCGGCGCGCCGCTTCGATTTGGTGGTGTTTTGGCTGTGCGGATCAGGTGTTTGATTCGTGTTTGCGGTGTTCGAAGCGGTATCCGATGTGGGCGCGACGGTGTTCTGAGCATTGCCTGTTGCATTGGCGTCGGTTGTCGTCATGGTGTTTTCCGGTTGGCTTGACGGCGGGACGTCGGCGGTCATGCTCGATGTGTTCGGCGTGTCGAATTCGTTAGGCGCGCCGATTGGCATGATTGGAACGGAAGGTGCCGCTGAAGGGCGTGCCACCGGCATGGACGGTTCAGGCGTGTTCCATGCCGATACGGTCTGTTCGATTCGCGCCGATCGGGCGGAATTTCCCGGAAGATTCAGCGAAGCGAGGAAATTCTCGTCGGCGTGTTTCTCGGCGTGTCCTTCCTTCGGTGTGTCTTGCTCCCCGATGAGCTTGCGTGCAGCGGAATTCAAACAGCTTACGGCGTTGTCATGCATGTTCCACGACCATTCCGCGCAGACAGTATGGCCGGAGGAAACGAACTGAGCGCTGATTTTCCAAGGTTCCAAGCCAAGTCTGGTGGCCTTCCAAGTCACGTCTTCCAAACGCACCCGCGCCGCCGCGAATGTGCGTTCAATCAGTTCGGAAAGCGTACGTACACGGCTTTCCTTCGGTGCCGGAACGGCGAGGAATTGCTCAATCGCATATTGTTTCTCCGTTTCGACCGAAGCCGAGAAACGCCGAACGAGCGCTTCACTCAACGAATATCTTTCCGCAACACGCGCGGGATCGGCGCCGGCACGAATCAACGACTGAATCTGTGAAATCGGCAGGGTGATCGGAGTGTGCGTCTGCTGTTTCCCCTGCACTTCGGAACGAATCTGCTTGGCTTCCA
Organism: Bifidobacterium hominis; assembly: GCF_040095915.1. Taxonomy (NCBI): domain Bacteria; kingdom Bacillati; phylum Actinomycetota; class Actinomycetes; order Bifidobacteriales; family Bifidobacteriaceae; genus Bifidobacterium; species Bifidobacterium hominis. Next base: position 145,182 of record NZ_JBBMFR010000007.1, read on the forward strand.
AAACGGCTCTTTCAAGCGCTTCATCGACCTTTACAGAGAACTTTCCGGCACCTGAAACAAAAACGAGTTCACCGGCATCATTAACATGATCGAACCGCGCTTCCTCGAGTAAATTCTCAGGCACAACACACCACTTTCCTTCAAGAATTACTGTTTATTCTATTGTGCCCCACGTGTCGGATTTTACGAGTATTTCGAATCGTGTATCCTATGCGGGGTAAAAGTCATGTATCCTATGGCGCATAAGCACCATAGATGACGAAAGGAATCTCGATGGCACAGGATTATGATTCCCCGCGCAACAAGGACGAGGACGAGGAGTCGCTCCAGGCTTTGGGCAAGAGCTCCCAGAACACTTCCAACGACATGGACGATGACGAGAATGCCATCGCCGAGGATTACGAGCTGCCGGGCGCAGACCTCAGCAACGAGGACGCTTCGGTGACCGTCATTCCTATGCAGGGGGACGAGTTCATCTGTTCCGAATGCTTCCTGGTGAAGCATCGCAGCCAGCTCGCATACACCACTGACGATGGCCAGCCGGTGTGTCAGGAGTGCGCTGCCTGATGGCGTTCGACGAAACATACAACGAGCCGGAAAACGTCGAGGTTCTAGTAAAGTCGCTGAATCCCGACCAACCGGCGGAACTGTACTATGCCCATGCCGGGGATGCCGGCGCCGATTTGCGTACCACCGAGGAAGTCACATTGAAGCCGTTCCAGAGGGCGCTGGTGCCTACGGGAGTGGCGATAGCGCTTCCAGCGGGTTATGTGGCCTTGGTACATCCACGGTCCGGTCTTGCCGTCAAACAGGGCGTTACCGTGTTGAACGCACCTGGAACCATTGACGCGGGCTACCGTGGCGAAATCAAGGTGCCTCTGATCAATCTTGATCCGGAACACACCGTGACGTTCCACCCGGGGGACCGCATCGCGCAGCTGGTCATCCAGCGTTATGTCGAGGCTAGGTTCATCGAAGCGGAGACGTTGCCCGGATCTGACCGTGCTGAGCGTGGCTTCGGATCCACCGGCGTGGCTTCCTGAACCGAGCATGCGGAGGCATAAGTGCCAAGAATCCGCAAATGCTGGCGACACAATGGTTTTCGGGGGTATCTGGCCGTGCAACACGCGGTCGGATACCTCGGACATACCGTGATGCACGGGTAGTATAGGGAGCATTGCGAGCGAGGAGGTGGACGATGGGAGACATTGAACACGAGGTTCGTTCTGCCCGAATGTTGGGCTGCGAGATCAGCACGAATCCGCTTGATCCGCTTGAGCCGATTCTGAAGATGTGCGAATACCATCATCCCGATGAGGATATGAGCATTCTTGAACGTGCTTATGAGCGTGCAGTCAAGCAGCATTCTTCACAACGGCGCAAGTCGGGCGAACCGTACATCATCCATCCGTTGGCTGTGGCGCAGATTCTTGCGGACCTTGGCATGGGGCCGCTGGTTGTGGCCGCGGGCCTACTGCATGATACGGTCGAAGACACCGACTACACGCTTGACGAGTGCCGTGCCGAGTTTGGCGATACCGTGACAGGTTTGGTCGATGGCGTCACCAAGCTTTCCAAGATGGAATACGGCGATTCCGCTCAGGCTGAAACCATCCGCAAGATGGTGGTCGCGATGAGCCGGGATGTGCGTGTGCTGGTCGTCAAACTTGCCGATCGCGTGCATAACGCGCGTACGTGGCGTTACGTCAAAACGCCGAGCGCACAGAAGAAAGCGCACGAAACGCTCGACGTGTATGCGCCACTTGCCAATCGTCTCGGTATGAATGCCATCAAAACCGAATTGGAAGAGCTCAGCTTCAAAGTGCTCTATCCGAAAATCTATAACGAAATCGTGGTGCTTGTCGCACGTCGTGCGGGCCAGCGAGACGTGTATTTGAAGCAGATTCTTGCTGAGATTAACGAAGATCTTGACGAGCAGAACATTTCGGCGTACGTGACGGGACGTCCGAAGGATTATTTCTCGATTTATCAGAAAATGATCGTACGCGGACATGATTTTGCGAATATCTACGATTTGGTGGGTGTACGCATCATCGTCGATACGATCCAGGATTGTTATGCTGCGTTGGGTGCGGTGCATGCGCGTTGGAACCCTGTTCCAGGTCGTTTCAAGGATTACATCGCCATGCCGAAACTCAACATGTATCAGAGCTTGCACACCACGGTGGTTGGCCCTGGCGGCAAGCCTGTCGAGATTCAGATTCGCACGTGGGATATGCATCGTCGTGCGGAATTCGGTATCGCCGCGCATTGGAAGTACAAGGAGAACGGTCAGGCCGGTCGCGCGTTGAGCTCGCCTGATAAGTCCGATCGCAAGCGTGGCGAGAATCAGGAGTTGAGCGAAGCCGACAATCTCAAGTGGATTCAGCAGCTTGCCGCCTGGACGAGTGAGACTCCGGATTCCAACGAGTTTCTGGGCTCTCTGAAGGAAGATCTGGGTGCTTCCGAAGTTTACGTGTTCACACCGAAAGGCAAGATCGTATCGTTGCCTGCCGAGGCGACACCGATTGATTTCGCCTATGCGGTGCATACCGAAGTCGGTCACCGTACCATGGGTGCTCGTGTGAACGGCCGTTTGGTGCCGCTCGACACCAAGCTTGAAAACGGCGACACCGTTGAAGTGCTCACGTCGAAGTCCGAATCAGCTGGTCCGTCTCGTGACTGGCTGAGCTTCGCGAAGAGCCCGAAAGCCCGTAACAAGATTCGCCAATGGTTCAGCAAGGAACGTCGTACCGAAGCTATTGAAGAAGGTCGCGATGAACTGACGCGAGCCATGCGCAAGCGCAACCTTCCGATCGCAACATTGTTGACTCCCGAAGCGTTGGTCGGTATTGCTGACGAGTTGAATCTCGCCAATGCTGAGGCTGTGTTCGTGGCAATCGGTGAAGGGCAGATCTCCACTCAGAACGTCATTTCGCACTTGGTTCGCGATGCGGGCAGCGACGAAGTGAACGAAGAAGTGGAACAGGAGGCGCTGCCGCTCAAGCAGGTGGAACGCACCAAGAAGACCACCAGCGCGCTGGGTATTTCCGTCAAAGGCGTGGGAGACATTTGGGTCAAGCTTGCCCGATGCTGCATGCCGGTGCCTGGAGACCAGATTATTGGCTTCATCACCCGCAATCAGGGCGTATCCGTGCATCGTGTGGACTGCCAGAACATGCTGGACTTGCAGAAGCGTCAGCCAGAACGCGTGGTCGATGTGCAGTGGACCAGCACCAAGGGCGTGTTCATGGTCAAGATTCAAGTGGAGGCGCTTGATCGCCCGCATCTGCTGAGTGATGTGACGCGTGTGCTTTCCGATCATGGTGTGAACATTATTTCCGGCTCCATTTCCACGGGTACCGATCGTGTGGCCACCAGCCAGTTCAGCTTTGAAATGGCTGATCCGCAGCATTTGAACACTTTGCTTGCCGCAGTGCGTAAGATCGAAGGCGTGTTCGACGTGTACCGTATCACCGGTGCCAAGGATTCCGCCGAACCACGCTTGCGTAAAATCTGACACAATCAGTGCGGTCGTGAGACTCATCTGAACTGCTGCAGATCCTCTCGGAAATAATGAAAAGCCCCTCAAGTGAACCGCACCCCGATTGTTGGACTGAAGAAATTCAGATTCGATGATCGGAGGTGCGGTTCTTTCGTATGCGTGAG